>JAYWCR010000101.1:0-30705 GCA_043780395.1 Sphingobacteriales bacterium | reverse complement strand
CCCTGCGAAATAGTAAAATGGCTTTATTTTTGAGCATTCAGCTTTAATTTTTATTTTTACAGTCATAAAAACGAGACTATATTCATGTATAGTCTTGTTTGTTTTATAAGCATTCAAGTAGAGAATTATGAATGAAGTAACCTATTTCACCAAAGAAGGTCTTGAGAAATTAAAAGAGGAGTTGAAATACCTCAGGGCCGAAGGCCGTAGTCTCATTTCCAAACAGATCGCAGAAGCAAGAGATAAAGGTGATTTATCTGAAAATGCTGAATATGATGCGGCAAAGGAAGCGCAGGGTCTGCATGAGTTAAAGATCTCCAAATTATCGGAAGTACTTAACTCAGCCAGGCTTATAGATGAGTCAAAACTGGATACCTCTAAAGTACTGGCACTTTCGATCGTCAAGATCAAGAACAGCAAGAACAATGCTGTCATGACCTACCAGTTGGTGGCGGAAAAAGAGGCAGACCTCAAAACCGGAAAGATCTCGATCAAATCTCCGATTGCCCAGGGTCTTCTCGGTAAAAAAGCAGGTGACCTGGCCCAGGTGACCACTCCAAGTGGTATCATGGAATTCGAGATCCTTGAAGTAGGGCGATAGTTTAATTTTTAGCACCCATCAGTATGTCTTCTGTATTTTCAAAAATTGTAAATGGTGAAATCCAGGCATACGTGGTTGCAGAAGATGCAGCGCATCTTGCTTTCCTGGATGTATCTCCCCTTGTAAAGGGGCATGTGCTGGTTATACCTAAAAAGGAAACCGCATATATCTTTGATCTGGAAGACAATGAACTTCAGGCGCTGCATCTTTTTGCTAAAAAGGTTGCCCTCAGGCTAAAGCAGGCCATCCCCTGTAAGCGTATAGGTATGGCAGTCATTGGCCTTGAAGTGCCTCATGTGCATATTCATCTTGTGCCGATGAGTGAAATAGCAGATCTTAATTTCAGCAGGCCTAAAATGCAGCCTTCCGCACAGGAACTCGGGCAGACAGCATCTCTTATAAATAATGTAATATAATAAAAGCCTTTGATCAACCTGGTTTTGCGGTTGCCTTTTTGATCTTGGCCGGGTTATCTTTTACAAAAGCGTCCCAGCCGGTATAACTTTTATTGCTGCTCTGCCCTCCGTCAAATCGCTGGAATGCATGGCATACCGCCACCGCCAGCCCGTCTGTAGCGTCAAGGAATTGCCCGCTTTCTTTGAATTGCAGGAGTTGCTTCAGCATGGCAGCAACCTGCTCTTTAGTTGCATTCCCCTTTCCTGTAATGGATTGCTTTATCTTTTTTGGTGAGTATTCGCAAATGGGGATATCTCTGTGCAGGGCAGCAGCCATTGCTACGCCCTGAGCGCGGCCCAGTTTAAGCATCACCTGTACATTTTTTCCAAAGAACGGATCTTCAATAGCAAGGCAATCGGGATGGTATTCATCAATCAGGGCCAGGGTGCGTTCGAAGATCTTCTTTAATTTGAGCGCATGACCTTCATATTTTGACAGGTGGATCACTCCCAGGGTAATAAGCTCAAGTTTTTTAGCCTTTTCTGAAATAAGTCCATAACCCATGATAGCCGTTCCCGGATCTATGCCCAATATTATACGTTCAGAATTTTTATTCGCTTCCTGCTTCTCCATAGATCTCTGGTTCTCCCACCCCAAAGGTGCTATCTCTGAATTGTTGAAACAAGTTATATCGCAAATTCAATATATTCATTCTTTACACCTTCCTTTACAGCGTTTTGAGTAATTTGCGGTTCTTAAATGAAGAAAAAACTCATATCGCAATTTCCCCTGCTGCTTAAATGCCTGATCGTACTTCTTACTTTCTGGTTTATCTACCGGGAGATAAATACTCCGGGTTCCTATACAAAATGGCATTCTCTTGTACTTACCATCAGGCAGAATGGCGGAATCCTTTCCTTTGGTCTGGTGCTGGGCATGATGATCCTTAACTGGGGCATTGAGGCCTGTAAATGGAGATATATCTGTCATAAAATTCAATATATTTCCTATCGAACGGCTGTCTGCTCCCTGCTTGCAGGCTTAAACCTGGCAATTTTCACTCCTGCACGTATAGGCGAATATGGCGGAAGGGTCATGTATCTTCATCCGTCAAACCGTGCAAAGGGCTCTGTGGGCATGCTGGTAGGTGCACTGAGTCAGATGCTTGTCACCAATGTAGCCGGACTGCTCGGGCTGGTCTTTTTCGTGCAGAGATATTTGCCCCTTTCGCTGGTACTGCAACTTTTGCTGATCCTGGGTGCTGTGGCTCTTTCCAGCCTTTTCATTCTCTTTTATTTTCATGTGCACCTGTTTAATACCCTGCTCCTGAAACTTAAGTTTTTGAGGAAATTTGAGACCAGCCTCATGGTCCTCCGCCTTTATTCTGCGCCTGAACTGCTGAAAATCGTTTTACTGAGCCTTTTCAGGTACCTCGTATTTTCACATCAGTACCTGGTACTGCTGCTGGTATTAAACGGGTCTGCTCCTTATTTTATGTGCCTGGCTGCGGTAAGCCTTATTTTTATGGTCCAGTCATTAATACCTACTTTTGCACTGGCAGATCTGGGTGTCAGAGGTGCTTCTGCAGCGTATTTTCTAGGGTTTGTGACTGGCCCTTCTGGCTCCATTGCTATTCTGGCTGTTGCATTCGGGGTCTGGCTGATCAATATAATTCTTCCGGCTGTGATAGGTCTGTATTTTGTTCTTAAACTAAATTTTTCTGTTGTTCGCACTACTTAGTTCCCTGTCAGGGTTGTTTTGTCTGGTTTATACAGGAATGATCGCCTCCTTTATCGGTGGCTGGCTCAGGATGAATGATACATCTGATACCCGGATCAGCGGCCTGCTGAAAGTAAGTGTGCTGATAGCTGCCAGAAATGAGGAAGACTGCATTCTGATCTGTATAGGAGATATACTGAATCAGGATTATCCTGCTCATCTGCTTGAGATCATTGTGGTAGATGATCATTCTACTGACTCTACTTCTGAAAAAGTGATAGGTTTACATCATCCGCAGGTGAAGCTGATCAGGCTCGATGAAAGTCAGGCCCTGAACTCCTATAAAAAGAAAGCAATTACAAAAGCGATCGCAATGGCCACAGGCGAGCTGATCGTCACCACTGACGCCGACTGCCGGATGGGTAAATTATGGATCGCCTCCCTTGTCTCACTTTATGAGCAAGGTACCAGCAAGCTTATCTCCGGGCCGGTAGCTTATTTCAAGGAGAAAAATAATTTCGAACGCTTACAGACCACAGAATTCATGTCGCTCATTGCCATGGGTGCTTCTGCTATTGCCAATAAAACCTCCTTTACCTGTAACGGAGCTAATCTGGCGTATTCAAAGCAGGTTTTTGATGAAGTAGAAGGTTTTACCGGCATTGATCATCTTGCCTCTGGTGATGACGAACTGTTTCTTCATAAAGTATCCGCAGTATATCCTGAAGGAATAGGCTTTCTCAAATCCAGAAATGCCATAGTCTATACATATGCGAAGGAATCACTGAAAGAATTTATCAAACAACGGAAACGGTGGGCCTCCAAGAGCATGAAGTATACGAATAAGTTTCCTGTATTTCTGATCGTGCTCGTCTATGGCTTTTACCTGAGCATTCCTATAAATCTGCTGGCATCATTTCTCTGGCCAGGATTATGGAAAGTAGCAGTTCTTGAGCTTTTTATCAAGCTCTCGGTTGACTGGATCCTGTTATACCTTGCTGCAAGGTTTTTTAACCGGCGTGAACTCATTGCCTATTTTATTCCAGGCAGTTTTCTGCATATCTTTTACTTTTTATATATCGGCATGGTTTCACATTCAGGTACCTATGAATGGAAAGACCGCACTGTAAAATAGCGGCAGAATTATAGCAAATGCTAAATAAATTAAACAACAGGCAAATAAATTAACCCAGGTTTTGTAAATTACCTGTTATAAAACGAGAACCCTATGAAGTTGAACTCCCCTGGAAGGCGGATCTGGAAGCGTTTTGCCGCAAATAGCTTTTCCATAGGCGGCCTGGTATTCATCCTGGCCTTATCCGTTGTGTCAATTTTAGGGTACCTGGTCATTCCTGATAATTCTCCGATGTCTAACCGGATGCATATTCAATTAAGTATAAAAAAACCTGGTTCATCATACCGCTTTTTACGTATTCCCAGGGCAGAGGCTGTCGATACCCTGAATCTCTTAAGCCGAATGATCAGCGGGCAGCCTGACTTTTTTGATGAGATCCCTATTAATTTTTACAAATTTAAAGGAGACTCGATTCTGGTAAGTGAATTTACCGGGGTAAAAGGTGATGTGGCTGAGATCATAGGCTATTCATTGCCCAGAGTTGCTTATGCTGTGAAAGGAGATATTATGAAAAAAGAGGGGCGCCTCAATTTTTATACCCGCAGTGGAGAGCACCTGAGCAGATCACCCCAGGAGCTTAAAGATTTTATTCTGAGCCAGCGTTTATTCAGCCGCACCTATTACCTGGGTACTGACCTGTATGGTCGTGACATGCTTAGCCGTCTTGTACTTGGTTCACGTGTTTCCTTATCTGTAGGTCTGATCGCTGTACTTATTTCACTGGTCATGGGTATCGGACTGGGTGCACTTGCCGGCTTCTACGGGGGCTGGATAGATGCACTGATCAGCTGGCTGATCTCTGTAGTATGGTCCTTACCGGCCTTGCTGCTGGTCATCGCCATAAGTTTTGCTTTGGGGAAGGGTTTCTGGCAAATTTTTGTGGCTGTGGGCCTTACCATGTGGGTCGAAGTAGCCCGTATGGTAAGAGGTCAGCTTTTCAGCATCAGGGAATCAGAGTTCGTGGAGGCTGGAAAAGCATTGGGCTTTAGTAATTTCAGAATCATTGCCAGGCATATTCTTCCCAATATCAGCGGACCTGTACTTGTGGTCGCATCTTCAAATTTTGCTTCTGCAATTTTACTCGAAGCTGGTTTAAGCTTTCTTGGCTATGGAGCCCAGCCCCCATTTCCTACCTGGGGATCCATGATCAGAGAAAACTATGGATATATTATAATTGATGCAGCCTTTCTGGCAATTATTCCCGGGCTGGCAATTATGACAGTCGTATATGGTTTTAACCTGCTTTCCATAGGTCTGCGTGACGCCTATGATGTGAAGGCCCAGAATATTCAAAATACCTGAAACGAACAATGTATTTATAATTAACCAGATCTAAATTGACGATGAGTCTTCAGTCAGGGCTTGATTCCCAGCATACAGAAGAAATAATCAGCCTGCTGATCAGGAGGCAGGCTGAGCTCAATTCATTGCTGGAGATTAGTCAGGCGATTAATCGCAACTATACGGAGTCGACCATTTTCCAGATGTTTGAGTTCGTGCTGAAAATGCATCTTAAGGTAGGGTCGTTAAGGATGTTCATCTGCAGGGACGATATATGGAATGCTGCTGCCACCTATGGTCTTTCCAGGATTAGCCCCAAGCAGCAGTATAACCTCTGTAAGAAATTAAAAAACTATACTGAGGTCACTTTTCTGGAAGAATCAACAGACGCTGAGCTAAAAGAATATGCATTGTTAATTCCTGTTTTTTACAGTGAGGAACAGACTGCCTATGTGTTGCTGGGTAAATATATCATCAATGAAAATGTAAATGCAGATGCCAGCTTTATACAGACCATCATCAATGTGATTATGGTGGCTATTGAAAACAAGAGGTTGTTTAAGGAGCGTCTTGCCCAGGAACGTTTTCAGAAAGAGATCGAGCTGGCCGGGCAGGTACAGTCAATGCTTTTTCCCAGAGACCTGCCAGGTAATAACCGCATTGATATTGATTCCGTTTACCTGCCACATCATAGCATTGGAGGCGATTATTATGATTATTTTGAGCTTAGCAAAAATGACTTTATGTTTTGTATTGCCGATGTAACAGGCAAAGGTATTGCTGCCGCCCTGCTGATGGCAAATTTCCAGGCAAACCTCAGAGCCCTGGCAAAACAAAGTACTTCACTTGTGCATCTGGTTACCGAACTGAATGCGGTGCTGTTCAATAGTACAAAGGGTGAAAAATTCATCACCCTGTTCGTAGGTCTTCTGAATACAGAAACAAGGGTGCTTAATTACATTAATGCAGGCCATCATGCACCTTTTGTGATAAAAGATGAAACTGTGAATTGTCTTGAAAGTGGTACTACAGTCATTGGGGTATTTGATGAGCTGCCTTTTATCAATCCAGGCAGCATCGTACTCGAGCCCAATAGCCTTATATTCTGTTATACCGACGGGCTTGTAGAATTTGAAGAAGAGAACTACCTGATGGACATTGACGGGCTTCGTGATTTCGTTGTCGAAAACCAAAATCTGAGGGTGGCGGAACTGAACAAAAAACTTATCAAACATGTACGTAATAAAATGAACGTTGAGCAGTTCGAAGATGATATTACCCTGCTGACCTTTAAATGTAAATAGGTAATTATGGCATTATTCTCCTATTATCAGAAGGAAGAGATCGAAGCAGGTTGTGATGAGGCAGGCAGAGGCTGCCTTGCAGGTCCGGTGTTTGCCGCTGCCGTTATTCTGCCTGCCGATTACCATCACCCCCTTCTGAACGATTCAAAACAGGTGACTGAAAAGCAGCGCTATCTGCTCAGGGAATGTATTGAAAAAGAAGCCCTTAGCTTTGCCCTGGGTATTGTTTACCAGGGAGAGATTGATGCCGTCAATATTCTGCAGGCTTCGTTCAATGCCATGCACATGGCTGTAAATGGGCTGAACATGAGACCCGGTATGCTGCTGATCGATGGAAACAGGTTCCGGCCTTTTAAAGGGATCGGACATGTCTGCATTGTAAAAGGAGACAGTCTTTATTTTTCCATCGCTGCGGCTTCAATTCTGGCCAAAACCTATCGTGATGACTATATGACCGGTTTGCATACCCGCTTCCCTGAATATAACTGGCAGAGCAATAAGGGATATCCGACCCGCTGTCATCGCAAAGCTATTGAGGAACATGGCCCCTGTGAGCATCATCGGCTCACATTCCGCCTGCTGGCAGCGGATGTACCAGCCTGATGAGATATACTCGTCAAATCATAGGGCTAACCAATGAGATTAGGTTACTTTTGCGCCAGACATGGAAAATAAAAGAACAGCCCTATTCACTGAACATACAGCTCTTGGAGCAAAGATGGTTCCTTTTGCCGGCTATGAAATGCCTGTGCAGTACACAGGTATAAGCGCCGAGCACGAAGCAGTAAGAACCAGGGCCGGTATTTTTGATGTGTCTCATATGGGTGAGTTTATGGTCAGGGGAGCCGGCGCTGAACCTCTTTTGCAGTCGGTAACCAGCAATGACCTGACAAAACTTATCGATGGCAAAGCCCAGTATTCATGCTTCCCAAATGAAACGGGCGGTATTGTAGATGATCTTTTAATTTACAGGATTGAAAAGGGCATTTATATGCTCGTTGTCAATGCTTCCAATATCGAAAAAGACTGGAACTGGCTTTCCGAAGCAAATGATAAGGGAGGGTTTTGTGCTGATCTGAAGAATATTTCCGAGCGTACAGCCCTTATCTCAGTACAGGGGCCAAAGGCTACAGAGATTCTGCAGAAGCTTTGCACCCATGATCTTAACAGCCTTTCCTATTATAGTTTTACCAAGGGTACCATAGCCGGTATCGGAAATGTACTGATCTCTGCCACCGGATATACCGGCGCCGGAGGCTATGAGCTTTACCTGGATGATACACATGCCGTAGCTCTCTGGCGAAGCATTCTTGAAGCCGGAACTTCCGCAGGCCTTCTCCCTGCAGGGCTTGGTGCCAGGGATACACTGCGCCTTGAAATGGGCTATTGCCTGTATGGAAATGATATAAATGATACAACCAGCCCTCTTGAGGCAGGTTTAGGCTGGATAACTAAATTTACAAAGGAATTTACGGCCTCCGAAATCCTTGCTGAACAGAAAAAGAACGGGCCTGTAAGAAAGCTTATAGGTTTTACGATGAATGGCAGAGGAATTCCAAGACATGGATACGAGATCAGGAATACAGCAGGTGAGTCTATTGGGGAGGTGACTTCAGGTACACATTCGCCATCTCTTTCAAATGGGATTGGCCTTGGCTATGTACAGGCTGCCTATGCTGCTGCGGGTACTGAAATACATATTATTATCAGAGATCAGGCCCAGCCTGCATTTATCACCTCTCTTCCCTTATACAAAAAATAGATGCCGGCAATTGACGTTTGCTTTAGTCCGGCCTTGCTGCCTTTCTATGACATCACCGAAAAGGTGGTTGTGATGATCGATATTTTCAGAGCCAGTTCTTCAATCTGCTATGGTTTCGAAAACGGAGCCCTTGAGATCATTCCTGTTTCTACGGTTGATGAATGTCTTGCCTATATGGGCAAAGAGTATTTACTTGCTGCTGAACGCGACGGCCGGGTGGTAGAAGGTTTTGACTTTGGAAATTCACCATTCTCCTATACCCGGGAAAAGGTTGAAGGCAAAAAGATCGTGCTTACTACTACCAACGGAACCTATGCCATTGAGCAGGCTGCAAATGCAGCTCAGATAGTGATCGGCTCTTTTCTCAATCTTTCGGCCCTGTGCACGATGCTGACAGGTACAGGCAGAGATGTACTGCTTTTATGTGCCGGCTGGAAGAATAAGTTCAACCTTGAAGACACTGTTTTTGCAGGGGCCGTGGTTTCCACACTGAAGCATACCTTTTCTTTAAGAGGTGACTCTGCGGTAGCTGCCATGGATCTTTTCGAACTCTACAAAGATGATCTGCGCATGATCATAGATAAGAGCTCCCATTCACAGCGACTGAAGAACCTGGGTATTGAACAGGATGTGCTCTTTTGTCTGAAGACCGATATCTGCCAGGTGGTACCTGTACTTAAAAATGGAGTGCTTTATATCCCTGAAGGTTCATTTCCCTGTTGCTGAAGTTTTGTATTGTTCAGGTGGCGTGAGCCATCACGGCTCACTTTTTTCTGAATATTCTTTTCAAAGGCCGCACTCAGGTCTACGCCGGTCTGATTTGCCAGGCAGCAAACTACAAAGAGCACATCTGCCAGTTCATCACCCAGATCGAGGGTAGATTCAAGGCCTTTTTCTGATTGTTCACCGTATCTGCGTGCAATGATCCTGGCTACTTCTCCCACCTCTTCGGTAAGAATGGCCATATTGGTGAGTTCATTGAAATACCTGACCCCGAATTCTTTAATATAATTATCAACCTGTTTCTGGATTTCTTTCATAAATAGCGTTTGTTAACCCTTTGCAGGGCTTGAAATATGAATGGTGACCGGGCCATCGTTCACCAGGCTCACCTGCATATCGGCACCGAATTGCCCGGTTGAAACCTTTTTAGCAATTCCTTTTTCTACTTCTGCAATGAACAGTTCATAAAGGGGTATCGCCTCCGGGGGTTTGGCTGCAAGAATAAACGAGGGGCGGTTACCTCTGCGTGTATCGGCAATCAGTGTGAACTGACTGATGATCAGGGCATCACCTCCTGTATCTATAAGCGAAAGGTTCATCTTTCCGTGCTCATCAGAAAATATACGCATCTGGCAGATCTTTGCAGCAATGCCTGTTGCATCTGCTGGCAGATCACCTACCTCAATACCTATGAAGATCAACAGGCCTGGACCTGTCTGGCTGAAGGGCAGATCTCCGATCCTGACCCCTGCCTTCAACACACGCTGAATAACTGCTTTCATAGGGTATGATTAGGAACGGGTATCCTGATTTAAATAGATACTTGTATAACTGTCATAACGGCTGGCTTCAATTTCACCATTTTCAACAGCTTCTATAATGGCACAGCCAGGTTCATGGATATGGTGGCAGTTGTGAAAACGGCATTTTGGCAAGAGAGCCTTCATTTCCGGAAAGTAATGGGAGAGTTCCGCTTTTTCAATACCGATGATCCCAAGCTCCCTGATCCCGGGAGTATCAATTATATCTCCGCCCGCGGGCAGGCTGAACATTTCAGCAAAGGTTGTTGTATGGGTGCCCTGGTCTGTAGAATCAGAGATCTCCGAGGTTTTCAGCAGCAGGCCAGGTACAAGTGCGTTAATCAGGGTTGATTTACCAACCCCTGAATGACCTGAAATAAGGCTTGTTTTATCCTTTAACTGTTCGTCAAGCTGCTCCAGTCCGGTACCAGCCAGTACTGAGATCTCCAGAACCTTATACTTAAGCTTTTTATAGATGGCCTCGACCTCACGTACATCCTCGAAATGCTCCTCACTGTAAAGGTCAAATTTATTAAAAAGCAAAATGACCGGTACATGGAAGGCCTCGGCACTCACAAGGTATCTGTCTATAAAACCCAGGGAGGTACGTGGCTGGGCAAGGGTAACAAGCAGTACCGCCTGGTCTATATTAGCCGCCAGGATCTGCACTTCATGGGAAAGGTTTATAGCCTTGCGCAGAATGTAGTTGAACCGTTCATGGACTTTGGTAATGACGGCTGTAGGCTGCCCCGGCTCTTCATCAAAATCTACTTTATCCCCTACTGCCACGGGGTTGGTTGTACGCAGTCCCTTGATCCTGAATTTGCCTTTAAGCCGGCATTCATATCTTTTTAACCGGCTATCTTCTACGGTGTACCAGCTTCCGGTCGATTTTATGACACGTCCTATCATCCAAAAACAGCTTTTGCAATGCGGTACGTTGGTTCTGCAGAGCCCATGGTATAATAATGAAGTACTGGTGCTCCAGCTGCGATCAATTCTTTTGATTGCTGGATCAGCCACTGGATCCCTATCTCTTTCACTTCTTTTTCATCTTTAGCTTTTCCGATCTCTTCACATAAGACCTCGGGCATATCAATATGGAAGATCTTGGGTAGATTCACAAGCTGGCGTGAATGAGTAATTGGCTTCAGCCCTGGAATAATGGGTACCATGATGCCATTTTCCCTGCAGCGCTTTACAAAATCAATGTACTTGCTATTGTCAAAGAACATTTGGGTCACAATGAACTCAGCACCCATATCTACCTTTTTTTTGAGGTAGGCCATATCTGATTTAAGGTTGGGTGCTTCAAAATGCTTTTCAGGGTACCCTGCAACCCCAATACAAAAATTTGTTTTTATAGGGTCTTTAAGTTCCTCATCCATATAGGTGCCGGCATTCATGTCTGCTACCTGTTCAAGAAGCTGCAAGGCATAGGAATGTCCATTCGGATCAGGCACAAAAGCATTGTCTGTTTTTATTGCATCTCCGCGAAGCACAAGAATGTTCTCAATTCCAAGAAAGTTCAGGTCGATCAGTGCATTTTCCGTTTCTTCGCGGCTGAAACCCCCGCAGATAATATGCGGAACGGCATCTACTTTATAGCGTGCCTGGATGGCGGTACAGATGCCTACGGTTCCCGGCCGTTTGCGGTATGAGACTTTTTCAAGCAGTCCATTCTCCCTTTTTTTATAGATATGCTCTTCCCTATGATAAGTAACATCAATAAATGGAGGATTAAACTCCATCAGGGGGTCGATCATATCAAAAATAGAATGGATACTCTGACCCTTAAGCGGAGGAAGAAGTTCAAAGGAAAAAAGGGTTTCCTTGGAACTTTCGATGTGTTCAGTTATTTTCATGTAGTTATAACAAGTTTTTCAGCTTCATAGGCAAGGTTAGGAGAAAGCCATTTCTCGGCTTCAGCCAGGCTCATCTGCTTGCGTAATGCATAGTCTTCCACCTGATCTTTACTGATCTTTCCAACGGTGAAGTATTTGGAATCGGGGTGTGAGAAATAGAATCCGCTTACTGATGAGGCAGGGTACATGGCAAAATTATCAGTAAGGATGATCCCCGTGTTCTTTTCAGCTTCAAGCAGTTCAAAAAGAATGGCCTTCTCAGTATGATCGGGGCATGCCGGATAACCGGGTGCCGGTCTGATCCCCTGGTACTTTTCGCTGATAAGTTCTTCGCTTTTCAACTGCTCATCAGCTGCATAGCCCCAGTAGGTGGTTCGTACAAGCTCATGCATCTTTTCAGCAAAAGCTTCTGCCAGCCTGTCGGCGATGGCTTTGATCATAATGCTGTTATAGTCATCATGATCTTTTTCAAATGCTTCCACCAGCGGTTCTATTCCAAGACCCGCAGTCACGGCAAAGCCACCCCAGTAATCGGGTAGTTTATTCTCAGCCGGGCAGATAAAATCAGACAGAGCCAGGTAGGGCATGCCCTTGCTGCGTTCGCTCTGCTGGCGCAGGGTATGGATCACTTTGAGTACATCGACCCTCCGCTCATCCGTATAAAGCACGATGTCATCACCCACAGAAGCTGCAGGGTAGAAGCCAATTACTGCATTGGCATGTAAAAGCTTCTCATCGATTATCTTCTGAAGAAGTTTCAGCGCATTTTCATGAAGTTCCCTGGCCTCAGTACCTACATAGGAATCGTTAAAGATCTCAGGGTAGGTACCCCGCAGTTCCCAGGTATGGAAAAAGGGAGTCCAGTCTATATAGGCTGCAAGCTCTTCCAGCGGAAAATCTTTGATCACCTTATTGCCCAGAAAGGTTGGCCTGGGCATGAGTTTAAGGGTATCAAAAGGAAGCTTGTGCTTGCGGGCTTCTGAATAAGAGAGCATATGCTTCTCATTCTTCTTATTTGCATAGTTATCTCTCAGCGTCTCATAGTCCAGGGCTATAGCTGCCGCATAGGCTTTTCCGTTCTCGGTATTCAGCAGGTTTGACGCCACCGGCACACTGCGCGAAGCATCATTTACATGTACAGTAGGGTAGGAGTATTTGGGAGCAATTTTCACTGCCGCATGTACTTTTGATGTGGTGGCCCCTCCGATAAGTAAGGGGATGGTAAATCCCTGACGCTCCATCTCACTGGCTACATGGACCATTTCATCAAGTGAAGGGGTAATAAGTCCGCTGAGGCCTATGGCATCTACATTTTCGGCCCTTGCCATGTCCAGTATCTTTTGGGCAGGTACCATCACGCCCATATCGATGACCTCGAAGTTATTGCATGCAAGCACAACACTAACAATATTTTTGCCAATATCATGTACATCCCCTTTTACGGTGGCCATGAGGATTTTTCCCGCATTTTTACGGGTCACCACGGCTTCTTCTCCTCTTAAGGCTGCAGCATTGCTGTTCTTTAGCTTTTCTTCTTCAATAAAGGGAAGCAGGTAGGCAACGGCTTTTTTCATTACCCTTGCACTTTTTACAACCTGGGGCAAGAACATCTTCCCTTCCCCGAACAGGTCTCCAACCACACCCATGCCATCCATTAAAGGCCCTTCAATGACCTGTAATGGTCTTTCGTAAGCTTTTCTGGCCTCCTCGACATCCTGATCGAGGTAGTCAAGGATCCCTTTTACCAGGGAATGGGAAAGCCGTTCTTCCACTGTTCCATTTCTCCATTCTTCAGTTTTTACGGCTTCCTTATCCTTGCTCTTTACTGTTTCAGCAAAGTCTACCAGCCGTTCAGTAGCATCGGGCCGCCTGTTCAGCAGTACATCTTCAACGAGAGCAAGCAGGTCTTTAGGGATCTCCTGGTAAACCTCGAGCATGCCGGCATTGACAATGCCCATATCCAGACCAGCCCTGATGGCATGATACAGAAAAGCTGAGTGCATGGCCTCACGCACCGGGTTATTCCCCCTGAATGAAAATGAAATATTGCTGATACCCCCGCTAACTTTCGCTCCGGGCAGGTTTGCCTTGATCCAGCGGGTGGTATTTATAAAATCTACTGCATAGTTATTATGTTCTTCAAGGCCGGTAGCTACAGTCAGCACATTCGGGTCAAAGATGATGTCTTGCGGCGGAAAGCCAACTACATCGACCAGCAGGTCATAAGAACGCTTGCAGATGGCTATTTTTCGCTCATAACTGTCGGCCTGCCCCTGTTCATCAAAAGCCATGACCACAGTGGCAGCTCCGTAGCTCTTTACTTTTTCTGCATATTCAAGAAACTTTTCTTCCCCTTCTTTCAGGCTGATCGAATTGACAATGCTCTTGCCCTGCAGGCATTTCAGGCCTGCCTCAATGACCGACCATTTTGAGGAGTCAACCATAATGGGAAGGCGTGCTATATCTGGCTCTGCCTGTACGAGGTTCAGGAATTTCACCATGGCCGCCTCGCTGTCAAGCATGCCTTCGTCCATATTGACATCGATGATCTGGGCCCCTCCGGCAGCCTGCTGGCGTGCTACGTTAAGCGCTGCTTCATAATCGCCGGAAAGAATGAGCTTGGAGAATTTTGGGGAGCCTGTGATATTGGTCCGTTCGCCAATATTTACAAAATTAGCTTCAGGCGTTATGGTAACAGCTTCAAGGCCGCTCAGGCGAAGGTATGGTTCTGGAGTAGCCCTGATCCGGGGCTTAATTTTATGTGCAAGGTCTGCAATAACCCTGATATGGGCAGGGGTGGTACCACAGCAACCGCCCACTATATTCAGAAATCCACTTTTTAGAAAATCTTCAATATGATGCCCCATATGCTCAGGGCTTTCATCGTACTCTCCAAATTCATTCGGCAGGCCTGCATTGGGATAGGCACTTACAAAAAAGGGAGCTTTATCAGAAAGCTCTTCAATATAAGGCCTCATTTCCTTTGCCCCCAGGGCACAGTTCAGTCCAATGCTCAGGGGGCGTGCATGGCTGACCGAATCAAGAAAAGCCTCTGTGGTCTGACCTGAAAGCGTACGCCCGCTGGCATCAGTGATCGTTCCGGAGATCATCACCGGGAGCCTGCTTCCCCGCTCTTTAGCAAGTTTGTCCAGTGCAAAAAGAGCAGCCTTACAGTTTAAGGTATCAAAAATAGTTTCAACCAGGTAAAGATCGGCACCCCCGTCACGCAGACCCTGGGCCTGTGTATAATAGGCATCGACCAGCTGGTCAAAAGTGATGGCCCTGTAACCCGGGTCGTTTACATCTGGTGAGAGCGAAGCTGTGCGGTTGGTTGGTCCGATTGCCCCAGCCACAAATAAAGGCCTTCCTGCATTGGATTCGGTAATTGCCTGCTTTGCAAGACGGGCTCCTTCATAATTTAATTCATAGGCCAGGTGCTCGAGCCCATAATCGGCCATGGCAATGGTGGTTGAACTGAATGTATTTGTTTCCAGAATATCGGCACCTGCCTTTATATATTCTTTATGAATGCTGACAATGATATCAGGCCTTGTAATATTGAGCAGATCATTATTGCCCTGAAGGTCTTTTTCATGCAAGGCAAAGCGTGCTGATCTGAAATCAGTTTCGCTGAGTTTGTATTGCTGGATCATGGTACCCATGGCCCCGTCAATAACCAGGATCTTTTCAGTTAATAAGCTTTCAATAGAATTATGCATTTTTTTCCCTTCCTTGTAGACTAATAAAAAGTTTGGGCTTATTGTTTAAGATCAGAGATCAATATACTTATCTGTACTTCCCTGGAGAAGATAGAATGTAGCACCTTGTTGGCACAGGTTGCTAAGACATCGCAGGGTCTAATCCCTCCGTCTTTCGTAATAAGCTTCCAAATATACAGAAATTCCTATATGATGAATAATTTCATAAACAGAACAACAAGCCCCTGAAACTATTTTTTTATATTTTTAGCACCTGATGCGCCCTCAACGAACCAATTCTGTATATACCCTCTTTCTGATCATGCTGGTATTGAGCTCATGCCAGTTGCCTGCAGGCTGCAATATCGCTGGCCGAGAGATCAGAATGGATGGTTCCAGTACAGTATATCCACTTTCTGAAGCCCTGGCAGAAGACTATCATGTCTTGTTTCCGGATTCTCATCTGCTAATAGGAATCTCTGGAACAACCGGGGGCTTTATTAAGTTTACAGCTGGGCTGATCCCTGTAACCGCCGCATCAAGGCCGATCCTTGCAGCTGAAAACGCTGTCTGCATTAAAAATTCAATCGGGTACCTTGAAATTCCACTTTGTTTTGACCAGGTAGTGGTGCTTGTGAACAAATCAAACTTCTGGGTAGATCACCTGACCATGGATGAGCTGCATCTTATGTGGGCCCCGACATCACAGGGCAGAATTCTTTTCTGGGATCAGGTGCGCGCCGGCTGGCCGCATAGACCCATCCATCTTTATAGCCCCGGGCCTGCATCCGGAACCTTCCAGTATTTTACAGAGCTTGTGAACGGAAAGGCCAGCCTGAGCAGGGAAGATGTAAACCCAAGCCATGACCCGGGGATGCTCATCAACAACCTTATTTCAGATCCGGTAGGTCTGGCTTACTTCGGATATATCTATTATCAGAAAAGCAGAAATTCTTTAAAACGGATTCCCATCCAGGATACCCCAGGTCTGACCAGAGCCTCTGCCTCAGGCCTTCATCCCTTTCAAGCCAGACCCTTGTCGAGAATGCTGTTCCTGTATGTGAACCTGCAGGCATTAAAAGAAAAAGAATTCAGGCGGTTCCTTTCATTCTATCTTGCCAATCTGGAGGCAAGTGTAAAAGAGACGGGCTATATTCCTTTTTCTGAGGATGTTTATTCGCTGATCCGCCAGAATTCACAGGCAGGGCAGGTGCTTTCCCTGCTTACTGCAGGCAGGAAACCCCGGATCTGCACTGAGCAGGAGCTGATCACCTTTCTTCATTTATATAAATCAACGACTGGCAACCCCCATGAAAAAAATTAAAGAGACCAGTATTGCCTTGTTTTTATTTTTATGCGCCATGCTTACCATTGGAGTAACCCTGGGCATGATTGCAGTGCTGGGTATAGAGTCGGTTGCTTTTTTTAAGAATGTTTCCTGGCAGGCCTTTTTCTTTTCCCAGGAATGGACCCCCTTCTTTGCAGAGAGAAAGTTTGGCATCCTTCCTCTGTTCTCAGGGAGCATGCTGGTTGCTTTACTGGCACTTGTCCTTGCATTTCCGGCAGGCTTTTCCATTGCCGTTTACCTGAGCGAATATGCAAGGCCGTCGGTTCTTATAAAATCACGGTCAGTTCTTGAACTGCTGAGCAGTATTCCTACAGTTGTATACGGGTTTTTTGCCCTTTTCTTTGTTTCGCCTTTCCTGTCCAGATTTGTTCCGGGTATCCAGGGCATGAATGCGCTTTCACCGGCTCTTGTCATGGGTATCATGCTCATTCCTTATTTTACATTTCTATGTGAAGAGGCATTGGGTGAAGTGCCATTAAGTTTCAGGGAAGGGGCCTATGCGCTTGGTTGCACCCGTTTTCAAACGGCCTTTCTAATCATTGTGCCTGCAGCAAGGCCCGGACTTATCTTTGCAGCCATCCTTTCGGCCTCCCGGGCATTGGGTGAAACGATGATCGTGGCCATTGCTGCCGGACAGGCATCCGGCCTGGAATTAAACCCTTTACATCCTGTAGAAACGCTGAGCACTTATATGATCCATATAAGCTCAGGTGATCTGCCCCTGAACTCAATGGGTTTTAAAACGATCTTTGCTGTAGGATTCATGCTCTTTTTATTCACCTTTCTTCTGAACAGCATTGCCTATTATATCAAGCGTCATTTTTCTGAGAATCTATCAGGGCGCTCATTTTTCACTTCTGGAGGGGCGCTTTGATGAAAGACTTTTTATTCAGGGCATTCGCCTTAACCTGTCTGCTGATTACCGTACTTGTGATGGTACTTCTTTTTGTATGCACGGTATATGAGGCATGGCCAATGGTATCTTTTTCCTTTATAACCAGTGTGTACTCAAGGTTTCCTGCCCGTGCGGGAGTTTATGCCTCTCTTGCAGCCAGCTTCTGGCTGATGGGCCTGAGTATACTGATGGCTGTTCCCGTTGGAACAGGGGCAGGAATCTTCATGGAAGAATATCTGCGTAAGAACAGGTGGGCAGATATTCTGGAAGCCAATATTATTAATCTTGCAGGAATACCTCCGGTGATCTACGGAATTTTAGGCCTGGAACTGGTCACGCAGCTCTTTCACAGAGGCTTCAGCCTTTTTGCAGGTGCATTTATCCTTTCTTTAATGATCCTGCCTTCGATAATTGTCAATACACGGGAATCATGCAGGTCTGTTCCGTTAAGTTTGAAATCTGCCGCTCAGGCCCTGGGCGCCTCGCGCTGGCAGACCATTGAGCGGGTCATTCTGCCTTATGCATTTCCATCACTCTGCTCAGGCGTATTAAAAGCTATTGCCCGCGTAGCCGGTACCACTGCGCCCCTGCTTGTCATGGGTGGGCTTGCTTATATTCCATTTGCTCCAACCCGGCTTACAGACCCTTTTACAGCCCTGCCGGTACAGATCTATGACTGGATACTGAAGCCCGAACGTGAATTTGCTGCCAATGCAGCGGCAGGCATCCTGATACTGCTGCTGGTAACTGTTCCCCTGAATATGTTTGCCATGCAGATCCGCAAAAAGGTGAGGCTCAAATCTGAATCTGAGTTCCCTGTCAGGTAACGAAATTCATTCAATCTGTTCATACCAAAGGTAATGCACTACCGTTTTGATTTTTTATCATTACTGTCATGGACTTCAGGTTGCCCCTTATATCAGTTGTTACAGTGGTTTATAACGGGGGGGAACTTCTTGAAAAAACTATTTTAAGTGTGCTCGGCCAGACCTATTCACAGGTAGAATACATTATTATTGATGGAAATTCAAGTGATGAGACACCGGAGATCATAAAAAAATATGGAGAGCAGCTTGATTACTGGATCTCTGAGCCTGATGCCGGTATTTATGATGCCATGAACAAGGGCATTGAGCAATGCCGGGGCGATTTTACCCTGTTTGTAAATGCGGGTGATTATCTGTTTGACAGCGGATTGTTTGAAACCCTGGCAAGCAGTTATAGGAATGAATTTCAGACTTCGGATATTATTTACGGGGCTTCAAAAATTATCAGGGCTGATGGCTCTCTGATCGACCTCGAGATTGGACACTCTCATCAGGAACTCTGGAAAGGCCCCTGTTTCAGGCATGGAGCCTCTCTGGTAAGAACTTCCCTGCTTAAAGAGTTCAGGTTTGAACTCTCTGAAAAGCTTAAAATTGCTGCCGACAATGATTTCTTTTATAAGTGCTATACAGGCAACTACAGGTTTTTCAGAACCGAAGTGATCTTCATTGCCTATCTTGAAGAGGGGGCATCTGATAACCGCATCAGGCAGATTCTCGACTATATCTATATTTTAAAGAAGCATAATGACTGGAATTACCGTACTCAGAAATATGCTCTTAAAAGGTATCTGCGTGAATTACCCCATCAGCCTGGAACAGGTAAATTCTTTCATATCTATAACAAGATCTTTAAAGATTACCTGCCCAATCACCTGATAAACAAAATTCCCTTTTACTCGGTAAGGCACTGGTATTACCGGAATATTATGGGTCTGCGTATTGAAAAAAATGCAAGTATTCACCTGAGCGCAACTATTAAAGGAGTAAACATTACAATCGGAAAGAATACGGTCATTGACAGAAGCTGTTTTCTGGATGGCCGGGGACATCTGATGATTGGCGAAAATACATCCATCTCACCTGGTGTACAGATCATTACAGAAGATCATGAGCTGAACTCACCAGCTTTTTCGATCTGCAGGCATGCTGTAGTGATTGGAGATCATGTATATATAGGTCATTGTGCGCTGATCAGCGGAAGTCTGAAAATAGGCAGGGGGGCTGTGGTTACTGCTGGGTCTGTAGTGACAAAAGATGTGGAAGAATTTACGGTCGTAGAAGGCAATCCTGCCATAAAAACGGAAGACAGAAGAAGGGATCTGAATTATAACCCGGGGAGAATGGACTGGCTTGAATGATCAGGCATCATTCAGATTCTTTCCATGTTTAACGATTCTGGCCTCTACATAAAAAAGAACTTCTTCAGCCACATTGGTAATATGATCACCTACCCGTTCCAGCCTTTTAATAATTGTCAGTAAATGAAGGGCTTCCAGAATATTTTCAGGATGATCTTTAATATAGCCGGCTATTTTATGGGTGACCTCTCCGTTTATTTCATTCAGGAGCATATCGCGCCTGAATACCTGTGAGGCTTTGGCAATATCCTGCTGGGCATAAGCGTCAGTGATCAGATCAAGCATTTCATATACGCATTCAACCATTTCCTGGAAACGGCACTCTTTTAACAGGAGCGTATCAAAGGCTTTGTCATTCAGTAAAGTATATTTTGAGATGCCTACGGCATTGTCACCAATGCGCTCATAGTTTCCATTGATCCTGAGCGTTGAAAAGACAAAACGAAGGTCTATGGCCACCGGGTTAAAAAGAGCCATAATATTTTCGCAGGCTTTATCAATGCGGATCTCAAGAGCGTTCACCTGCTTCTCCCGAAAAAGAACCGTTTTGGTTCCATTGCAATCGAACTCAAGAAATGAACTTATACAATCCCTGATCTGGTTATTCACAATGCCGATCATCTCAAGCATAAGCTGCTTTAATTTTTGGAGTTCGGTATCTAGATGGGGCATAAGAGGATGAGTTAATAACCGGCCTAATTGAATCTTCCGGTTATATAATTTTCTGTTTTACCCGAACGCGGATTTGTGAATATACGTGCTGTTTCGTCAAATTCAATAAGTTCGCCCGCATAAAAGAAGGCTGTATGGTCGCTGATCCTCGAGGCCTGCTGCACACTGTTTGTCGTGATCAGGATCGTAAGTTTCTTTTTCAGGTTATAGATCAGTTCTTCGATCTTATAGGTCGACATAGGGTCAAGCATGGCCGTAGCTTCTTCCATGAGCAGAATGGTAGGTTCAACGGCCAAGGCTCTGGCTATACATAATAACTGCTGCTGGCCTTTGGAAAGGGCAGTGGCTCTGGATGACAGTTTGTCTTTTACCTCATCCCAGAGAAGTACCTGCCTGAGCGAGCGTTCAACCACCTCTGCAATGAATTTTTTATGCGTGATCCCGTTAACCCCGAGCCCGAATGAGACATTGTCTTCAATGGACTTGAGAAAGGGGTTCGGCTCTTTGAAGATCATGCCTACCCGACGGCGAAGCAATCCTACATCCAGGTCATTTATATTGCGGCGGTCTACAAGAATTTCACCCTGTGTAAGATAACCGGGGTCCAAAGTCTCATTCATTTTATTGAACATCCGCAGAAATACTGACTTGCCACTGAGTGGTGGGCCGATGCATGAGGTGATCGTATGTTCAGGGATGGCGGCACATATATCATTCAGTATCACTTTATTATTCAGGGAAACATGCACATGCTGGACCTCAAGTTTATACATAATTTCTAATTAAGGCGTTTATTCAGCAGGTCTTCGATCCGCTGGAATAACTGGGGGGCCTTTATAGTTCTCCAGTTCATTTCATCAAGCTCACCTCCGAAATTCAGGTAATAATCTATATTGTTTCTCTTGAATTCCTGGATCACATGATCCCTGAAATTAATAGCTGCAATCCAGCCATCCTCAATATCCTGAAACCATTCTTCATAGTAACAATCATCAGAGCTATGGAAATTAAGCACATTTTCACCGATCAGAATAAATTTGGTGATCTTTTCCTGAATAAGAGGTTCTATGACCTCACGCATGAGGTACATCACATCATTGGTGATCGCATCATTCCATTCACCTATTAATTCAATAATAGTATAGCCTGCTTCATAGTCTGCATAAATGATCTTCAGATACAGGGTTGGTGATCCAAAGAAATCCCATTGAGGATGAATATAGAAATTATAGATGGTATTGCTAAGCTCAAATTCACTGTACTGTCGTTCATAGAAAGGTGAAAGTTCATCTTCAGAAGCTATATACTCATCACGCCAGTTGTAATAAGGTTCTATATCGTGCATAAGTTAAATTCTTTTAGCGAACAGCTGCCATGAACAGTAAGAACGGTTTTATGCGTCCTTTACGGCATTAAAAGCGGCTATTGCTGTACGTACATTTTTATGGGTGGTCAGCAGGGCTGTTGCGCGTTGTGCAGAAGCGCCTGTTGCGCCAATGATCATTTCTATGCCCCGCGCAATGAGCTTATCATTGCTTAACTGCATATCAACCATTTTATTTCCCGATACCCTTCCCAGCCTGATCATGGTAGCGGTGCTGATCATATTTAAAACCAATTTTTGTGCCGTTCCTGATTTGAGCCGGGTAGAACCGGTTATAAATTCAGGACCGACGATCACCTCTACCGGGTACTCGGCATCACCGGCCAGCGGACTCCCTTCGTTGCAGACTATACAGCCTGTGGCAATGCCCTGCCTGCGTGCTTCCTGTATACCTGCCCTTACATAAGGCGTTGTACCAGAGGCTGCAATGCCAACCAGTACGTCTCCTGTATTGATGCTGAATGCTGAAAGATCGATCCAGGCCTGGCTGAGATCATCTTCAGCAAATTCGACGGCTTTTCGGATGGCCTTGTCACCACCCGCCATAATGCCAATCACAAAGGCATCGCTTATTCCAAAAGTCGGGGGTATCTCAGAAGCATCCAGAATCCCGAGCCGGCCGCTTGTGCCTGCTCCGATATAAAAAAGACGACCTCCTGCCTGCATTCTGTCTGCGATCACCGATGTCAGACGTTCGATTGATCCAAGAGCCCTGCCGACTGCCTCGGGAACCAGCCGGTCTTCTGAATTCATGCTTTCAAGAATTGTTAAAATGGACATTTCTTCAAGATGGTCATAGCCTGAATCAGATTCAGTGGCTTTACTACCGGTTCGTTTATGGAGTGGGGACATAGGCATACCATACAAAAATAGCAATAGATATGTCTTGGAAATAAAATAATACAGGTGTTCTGTACGCGATTTATGGAATTGGGATCACTCAGTAGAGGAATCCTTTACAGGAACGGGGTTCTTTATCCGCTTTTTATGAAAAGTATCCCTGCTGGTTCTCTTATGGATAACCTGGTGAAGATACCTGCCGGTCGTGTCGGGTCTGGAATGCCGGCGCAAACTGTCGGCAGCAGTTCTCTGTTTTAAAGCTTTTGCTGGCAGACTGTCAGCAGCTTTCGTTGAATCGGCCCGGCGAAGCAGGCTGTCATGAGCAGCTTTCAGCACAGAGTCTTTCCGGAGCTTTGCCTTATGAAGGAAAGTTCTTTTTACGACCGCTTCTTTTTTTAATGCAGAATCTATGGAGAATGAGTCACGCAGGGCGAGTTGCCGGGCCTTTTCTTCTATAGAAGGGCCGCATGAACCCAGTAATAACAGGGATGTAAAAATATACCATTTCTGAAAGGCAGGCTGGATCATGCATTAAATTTAAACGTAAGATCGCGGATAAGCATGGCTTGGCCGCGATCCTGAATGATTTATTTCTGCCTGAAATATAGTGTAAGCGGAACTCCCTGAAAATCAAAGTTCTCTCTGAGCTTATTTTCCAGATACCGCTTATAAGGCTCCTTGATATATTGAGGAAGGTTACAGAAGAAAGCAAAGGTCGGAGCTACCCCACCCAGCTGGGTAATGTACTTGATCTTGATGCTTTTTCCTTTTATGGAAGGAGGGGCATATTTTTCAATAACCTCCAGCATCACATCATTTAATTTGGATGTTGGTATTTTCTTTCGTCTGTTTTCGAAAACTACACCTGCTGTTTCAATAGCCTTGAAAACCCTCTGTTTTTCAGGTATCGAGGTAAATACGATAGGTACATCAGAAAAGGGAGCCAGCTTGGCCCGGATCTCTTCTTCAAAGACCTTCGTAGTCTGGGTATTCTTTTCGATCGTATCCCATTTATTTACCAGAATAACAATTCCTTTCCGGTTCTTTTCAGCAAGGTGAAATATATTGATATCCTGTGTGTCCAGGCCTTCTGCAGCATCGATCATAAGCAGGCATACATCAGACTCTTCCAATGCCTTGATCGTACGCATGACCGAGTAAAACTCAATATTCTCTTTTACCTTGGTCTTGCGACGCAGACCTGCAGTATCAATAAGTATAAATTCCTGGCCGAACTGATTATAGGGGATATGGATCGAATCACGTGTAGTACCTGCAATCGGAGTTACTATATTTCTTGGCTTGCCGATCAGGGCATTGATCAGGGATGATTTTCCTACGTTCGGCTTGCCAATAATAGCATACTTGGGGATGCCTGTATTTTCTTCTTCTTCAACAGGTTCAGGAAAGCTCTTTACCATTTCATCAAGAAGCTCACCTGTTCCGCTGCCTGACATGGAGCTGATAGGGTAAATTTCTCCCAGACCAAAACTGTAAAATACAGACGCATCGTTCAGAAGCTGGTTGTTATCTACCTTATTGACAACCACAAACACAGGCTTGCCTGCACGGCGGAGCATGCCTGCAATATCATCATCAAGGTCAGTAATGCCAACGGTCACATCGGTAATGAACAGAATCACTGAAGCCTCTTCAATGCTGATCATCACCTGTTCACGGATGGCTGCCTCATATACATCATCAGAATGGGCTACATACCCACCTGTATCCACAACAGTGAAATTATATCCTATCCAGTCAGAAACTCCGTAATGCCGGTCACGGGTTACGCCGCTTTCATCGTCAACGATTGCCTGGCGGCTTTCAGTAAACCTGTTAAACAGGGTTGATTTGCCCACATTCGGCCGCCCTACAATTGCTACTAAATTATTCATATCCAAAACGCTTTAAATACTGTTCTTTATGCCTCCATCCCTCAATCACCTTCACACGAAGATCCAGAAAAACTTTCTTACCGATAAATGTTTCAATATCCGTACGGGCATCGGTACCTGTACGTTTAATCATGTCACCGCCTTTTCCGATCATGATGATCTTCTGGGATTCACGCTCTACAATAATCTCAGCATGGATCCTGTCTATATCATCCCCTTCTTCATATCCAGTGACTACTACCTCAATGCTGTATGGAATTTCTTTCTGGTAAAGGAGCAGAATTTTTTCCCTTATTATTTCTGATACAAAGAAACGGATATTCCTGTCGCTGAGGTCGTCTTTATCAAAATAAGGTGGATGTTCAGGTAATTGCTCCCGGATGAAATTCAAAACTGACTCCAGATTGAACTCCTTGGTTGCTGAAATGGGAATTACAATCTCAGGATTCAACTGCTGCTGCCAGAACGTAATTCTATCTTTTACAGCATCGCCTTCAGACAGATCCACTTTGCTCAGCACAACCATTACTTTTATCAACTGCTCTTTTACGAAATTGATAAGTTCTGGTTCCCAGACCGGCTCATCCATAGAAGTGACAAGCATCAACAGGTCTGCATCAATGAGTGATGCATTTACGGCATTCATCATCGATTTTTGCATTGGATACTTCGGGTCAATGATGCCCGGCGTATCTGAAAATATGATCTGCGTAGAGTGATCATTCAATAATCCGAGAATGCGATGGCGGGTAGTTTGTACCTTATGCGATACGATACTAAGCTTTTCGCCCAGCAGAGCGTTCAGAAGGGTGGATTTCCCTGCATTTGGCTTCCCTATTATACTTACATATCCAGCTTTATGTGGAATCATTTAATAATTCATTTGGATTACAAAGAAACGAATATTACCTTTGCAGTCCAATAAAAAAACAAAAACAGTCATTGCACCACAGTGCGGGATGGAGCAGTTGGTAGCTCGTCGGGCTCATAACCCGAAGGTCGTAGGTTCGAGTCCTGCTCCCGCTACCAGAGCCGGATAAATTCAGTATTCTGAGTTTATCCGGCTTTTTTTATTGAGTCTTTTAATGACTGTAATTTTATCATATTAAATTCTTCATTTTTTTAATTTCTGAACAGATCTTCCGTTATTTAACTCCTGGTTTACAAGTGCCTTGTGGTTTGTTAATATGAAATCTAATCTGAAAATTGCTTTTGTCACATCACAGGATCCCAAAGACAGGCGTAGTTTTTCAGGAACTTTTTACCAGATGTTTGAGGCCCTGAAGCATAATTTCTCTGAGGTTGTGCCGATCGGACCGCTCAGGGTGAACAAGTTTGTGCGCATAGCTTCAAGACTGAGCCAGCTGATCATTGAAAAGATCTCTTCAGGGCGGTATAATCCAAGCCATAGCCTGCTTCTGAGCCGGTACTATGCCTATGTCATCAGTAAAAAGCTTCAGCATAATAATTACGATCTTATTTTCGCTCCCGTTGCTTCGGCTGAAATTGCATTTCTAAAAACGGAAACTCCGGTCTTTTACTTTGCAGACAGCTCTTTCAATCAGATGAAAGATTATTATGATCATTTCTCTAACTTAAGTGGAATAGGCATCAGGGAATCAAACCTGATTGAAAAAAAAGCCTTATTAAATTCAGGAACTGTCATCCATGCATCAAAATGGGCTTCCGAATATGTTATAGATTATTACAAGGTCAGGAAAGATAAATTATTTACAGTTCCAATGGGAGCCAATATTGATGAGGCCCCCCCACTGGCCCGGATTGAAAAGAAGTTATCAGACCGGAATGTCTGCAACCTGCTGTTCATTGGGGTTGAATGGGAACGAAAGGGTGGGGATATAGCAGTAGAGACCTTTCTGGAACTAAACAGGCTTGGGCTCGATACCAATCTGGTGATCTGCGGATGCATTCCTCCGCAGGTGCTGACAAACCCCAGGATCAGGGTCATTCCTTTTCTCGATAAGAATAACAAAGACCAGTACAGACAATTCGTGGATCTGTATAACAATGCCCATTTTCTGATCGTTCCAACCAGGGCTGAATGCCAGGGAGTCGTATTTTGTGAGGCAAGCGCCTATGGGGTTCCGTCGATCGCCACAGATACAGGTGGTATACCCAGTGCGATTGAAAATGGGGTAAATGGTTACCGTCTGGACCTGAAAGCCAGAGGCCCTGAATATGCCCGGCTCATTAAGGAGATCTTTGAAGATGCTGAGCGGTATAGAACACTGGTCTATAAGAGCAGGCTGAAATATGATACTGAACTGAACTGGAGATCATGGGGCCTGTCGATTAGTTCAATTATTGAATCAAGAATGGGTCAAACTAATTAAAGAAGTTTTTTCTCTATGAAATCAACTCTTAAAATTGCTTTTATTACCTCTGAAGATCCTTTTAACCGCGTGACCCAGTCAGGTATCGCCTTTCAGATGCTGAATTCTCTGAAAATGAATTTCAGTCATGTGGCAGCAATTGGCCCGATCCCTAAAAACAAATATTTTTTTCTGTTCCTCCGGGCTTCCAAGCGTATCATAGAGACACTTTCTTCAGGAAGGTATCATATCGGTCATAGTCTTTTATTAAGCAGGTATTATGGGTATATGATTAGAAAGAAGCTGAAAGCCCAGAACTTTGATCTGATCTTTGCACATGGGGTGGCCTGTGAAATAGCCTGTCTGAAAACCAGCCTGCCTATCATGTTTTCTTCAGATTCCACTTTTAACCAGCTTAAAGATTATTATAGCTTTTATACTGGTTTATCCTCAATTGCCATCTTTGAATCTACCATTCTGGAAAAAAAGGCTTTGTTAAATTCAGATATACTACTTCATGCCTCAAAATGGGCTGCTGATTATGTCAGGGAATATTATCATGTAAATAATAAACCCTCTTTTATATTACCCATGGGAGCCAATATCGATAAGGCTCCCGAATTTAAGTTTATAGAAGAGAAATTTGCAGATATGAGCACCTGCAATCTTCTGTTCATAGGGGTAGACTGGGAGCGGAAGGGAGGTGAAATCGCTTTCGAAGCATTTATGGAGCTTAATAAGGCTGGAATAGATGCCAGCCTGACGATCTGCGGTTGTGTACCACCGGCCACTTTCAAGCATCCTAAAATGAAGGTTTATCCATTTCTTGACAAGAATATTCCCGGTGACTATGCCCTGTTTCAGGATTTGCTGGTCAGGACGCATTTTCTGATCTTTCCCAGCAGGGCTGAATGCCAGGGAGTAGCGATCTGCGAGGCCAGTGCCTATGGGATCCCTTCAATAAGCGCGGATACGGGAGGCATTTCCGGCGTACTGGAAAATGGTGTCAACGGATACCTCATGCCTTTAAAAGCCCGTGGGAAGGAATATTCCACCCTCATCCAGGATATTTTCCTGGATGAATATTCCTATAGAAAACTGGTCATTCAAAGCCGCCGGAAGTTTGAAAAAGAATTGAACTGGAATTCATGGGGGAGTTCAGTACGGACCATCGTAGAATCGGGTTATGCCGGAATCTGAACATTTGCCTGTTAAAATCAAATCACCCCTCAAGATTGCTTTATTAACTTCTGAAGATCCAAGAGACCGGAAAACCTTTTCCGGGACCACCTACCAGATAATGAAGGCACTGAATGAGAACTTCTCTGAAGTAATTCTTGTCGGGCCAATCAGGATCAACAGGTTGCTGCTCAAAGGCCTTAATGCCTTGAAGCGGATCATTGAAAAGCTAAGTTCAAAGAGATACAGCATCGGATACAGTATTCTGTTAAGCTGTTATTATTCAATAGTTATTAAGGAAAGGCTTAAATCAATTGAATTTGATCTCGTTTTCGGTCCGGTAGTGGCCTGCGAAATAGCGTTTCTTCATATTAAAAAGCCTATTGTTTATTTTTCTGATTCTTCTTTCAACCAGCTGAGAGATTATTATAAATACTTCTCAGGTATGTCATGGTTAGCTATAAAAGAATCTAACTATATTGAAAAAAGGGCACTTCTTAATTCAACTGCGATCATTCAGGCCTCTGAATGGACTTCTGACTATATTAAAGACTTTTATCAGGTAGATAAAAAGAATATTTATGTCGTTCCAATGGGGGCTAACCTGGATGATGCGCCCCCACTTGGACAGGTAGAGGAAAAGCTGCATCATAGAGAAACCTGCAATCTTTTATTTATTGGCGTAGACTGGGAGCGCAAGGGTGGTGCTATTGCCTTTGATTCCTTTATGGAGCTCAACATGGCTGGTCTGGATACAAGGCTCACTATCTGTGGCTGTACCCCACCGGAGGTCTATGCGCATTCAAAAATGAAGGTTTATCCATTTCTCAACAAGAATGAGCCCGCTGATTACAGTCAGTTTCAGAAGCTTCTTAGAGAGGCCCATTTTTTAATTTTTCCTACCCGCGCGGAATGTCAGGGCATTGTCATCTGTGAGGCCAGTGCATATGGAGTACCTTCAATCACTACAAAAACCGGGGGTATTGCAGGAGTTCTGGAAAACGGAATAAACGGATATCAGCTTGATCTGGAAGCAGGGGCATCTGAATATGCAGAACTTATTTTGCAAACATTTAATGATGAGCAACTCTACCGGAAACTTGTTTATCAGAGCCGCAGTAAATATGAGAAAGAGCTAAACTGGGGTGCCTGGGGGCTTTCGGTAAAACAGATCATTCAGGCCCGCATGAATGAACAAACAAATATTTTATGAAATCAGCCCTGAAAATTGTTTTTGTTTCATGGCAGGATCCTCATGACCGGCACTCGTTCTCCGGTACGCACTTTCAGATGTTCAGGGCACTGAAAGAAAACTTCACGCATGTGACCTATATCGGAGATATAAGGCCACCAGAATGGCTGCGGCTGCTGGTCAGGGGTGTTCAGCTGACTGTTGAATTAATTAGCTCCAGGGCCTACCATACCGAGCAAAGTATTCTTCTAAGCAGGTACTATGCGTGGATCATTAGAAAAAAGCTTAAAGATATAGACCATGACCTGATCTTTGCCCCTGTGTCACAACCGGAAATTGCTTTACTTCATATTGAACAGCCTGTTGTCTATTATTCTGACAGCTCCTTCAATCAGCTGCGTGATTATTATGATTATTTCCGTGGCCTGTCAACACTTGCCATACTGGAGTCAAACTGGATTGAAAAGAAAGCGCTGCAGAATTCAAAGCTGATCATTCATGCTTCGAAATGGGCATCAGATTATGTCGTTAATTATTATAAGGTCGACAGGCAGAAAACCCATATAATACCAATGGGGGCCAATATGGATCTGGCTCCTCCTGCCAGTGCGATCGGGCATAAATTACAGGATATGACTACCTGCAGAATTCTCTTTCTTGGAGTTGACTGGCCACGGAAGGGTGGAGAAAAAGCTTTTGAAACTTTCCTTGAACTAAATAAAATGGGAATAGATGCACATCTTACCGTATGTGGCTGCATTCCACCAGAACGGTTCAGGCATTCAAAGATGACAGTAATCCCTTTTTTAAATAAGAACGAACCGGCGCAATATGAACTGTTTGATAAACTGCTGAATGATTCACATTTTCTGGTACTGCCTACAAAAGCAGAAGCCCAGGGGATCGTTTTTTGTGAAGCAAGTGCTTATGGAGTTCCCTCGATCACTGCAGACACCGGGGGTATTTCAGCCGCTGTAGAAAACGGAATCAATGGATACCGGCTGCCTGCTGATGCCGGTGGTTATGAATACGCAAGTCTTATAAAAAGTATTTTTCAGAATGAAAAAGTATATAAGGAACTGGTTTATCAAAGCCGTATGAAATATGAGCAGGTACTGAACTGGCATTCATGGGGTAGATCAATAGCCACTATTATCCAGGCAGAGTTAAGCCCGGATAATAATGGCAATGATTGATCATGCGCATACTACCTGGCGGCAACCTTAAAATGAATTTCTTTTGTTTCCCAGGCCAGGGTTATTCCATCGCTGGTAATAGTATAGGCAAGTTTTTCACGTGAAGGGATCGTTTTTGCCATGACATCTGTTTTTAATACATCGTCAGCCTTATTATTCTCGTATTCAGTTCCCCACTGGTCAGCTTTTTTATTAAAGATCAATGTCCATTTGGTGGCGTTATTCAAAAGCACATAAAATGCATATTTACCTTTGGGAAGTGATTTTCCATCAATGGATACATTCTTATCAAAGCTTATAGT
>JAYWCR010000100.1:0-4955 GCA_043780395.1 Sphingobacteriales bacterium | reverse complement strand
GCGTTACAAAAATGATCTGCCCTGTTTCGTTGTATTTCAAAAGTTTCAGGATCCCTGGTTCAATGTAGTAAATGACCTTTTCCAGCGTCCTTCCGGAAGGTACATAAATAATGCTTTTCTATGGTGCGGGTAGTTCCTGAAATGCTGAAATAATCAGATACTTCGGTAAAGTCTTTAATCTCTCCGTTCTTTTTAAGGATCTCCAGCTTTTCTGACTCAAGATCATATGCCTTGTTCTTGATAACTCCTGTAAAATGAAAATAATGCAGGTCTTCAGAATTTACTGGAAAATAGGCTCCTGGGGCGTAGAGCGCCTGCTTCATTTCCTCTGGGGTAAAAGGCTCATTTCTGATCTCAACCCGGTAAAGGTTTCTGTTGACCAGGGCCCTGCTCAGTGTAGAAAGGACCGGATCTTCATGCACGCACCACATTTTAACCGAACTCATCACATCATGATCATCAAGGCCTGTGAACGCATTGAATACCAGGGGGTCATTCAGAAAGCCAGCTGATCTGATCCGCTGGCTAAGAAAAAAAATCAGAGAAGGAACTGCGGGAACAGACTGCCCGCTCAGGCTCAGTTCCTTTGCACGCATGATAATTTTTATTAGCAGCTTTTCAGCAGAAAGAACAGTTTTATGGAAATATACCTGCCAGTACATAAGCCTCCGGGCTATCAGGAACTTCTCAATTGAATAAATTCCTTTCTCTTCTACCACAAGGCGGTCATCAGATACATCAAGCATTTTTATGATGCGGTCGAAACCTATGATCCCCTCTGACACCCCCGTAAAAAAACTATCCCTGTTGAGGTAATCCATCCGGTCCATATCAAGCTGCCCGGAAATTAACTGATGAAAGAACTTCCGGGAATAGCAGCCGGTAAAGATCTTAATGGCCAGATCCAGCCTTCCGCTGAATTCACGGTTCAGGCCTTCCATCATAAAAAGGGTTATTCTTTCATGATAGAGGTCTTCGATGAGTATATTTTCAAGTGTATGGGAGAACGGCCCATGGCCGATATCATGCAATAAAATGGCTGCCAGTACTGACTCTGATTCATATTCTGAGATCAGCACTCCTTTTACTTTCAGAATTTCTATAACCTGTGAAACCAGGTGCATGCTGCCCAGGGCATGATGGAACCTGGTATGTACGGCACCCGGATAAACAAGCTGGGTGAGACCCAGTTGTTTGATATTGCGGAGCCTCTGCATCCATGGATGAGAAAGCAGATCGTAAATAAAGTCATTGGGTATTCCAATAAACCCGTAAACAGGATCGTTAATTATTTTCTTCTTGTTAATAAATTTCAAATCGTATGAGGTTCAGGGGGGTAAAAAGTATTGATCAGGGATATTTTATGCTCATTATTGACTCCATTAAAACAAACTATTCTCAAGTGGAATTTGTTGCAGATATTTAAGAAATTTATAATTCAATGATCCGTAGTTCTTTTATTTAAGTAACCCGGATATAACTACTCTCAGATGCAGGAAACAAGCATATTATGGGCCGATGATGAAATTGATCTGCTCAAACCCCATGTTCTATATCTGGAGGGTAAAGGGTATACTGTGAAAACATTTACAAATGGTACCGATGCCCTTGAAGCTATTAAAAACGAGCATTTCGACCTTATTTTTCTGGATGAGAATATGCCCGGACTGACCGGTCTCGAAACACTGAACGAAATTAAAAATTATAATTCAGAAATCCCGGTTGTTCTTATTACCAAGAGTGAAGAAGAACATCTGATGGAAGATGCAATAGGTTCAAAAATTGATGATTACCTCATTAAACCTGTCAGGCCGCAGCAGATTTTACTGACTATAAAAAAGATCATTGACAATAAGCGGCTGGTGAGTGAAAAAACAACCTCTGCCTACCAGCAGGAATTCCGCAACCTCGCGACCCTATTAAACGATAACCTTAATTTTAATGAATGGGCCGAAGCTTATAAAAAGCTGATCTTCTGGGAGCTTGAGCTCGAAAAGCTTGAAGATGACGGAATGCATGAAATTTTAACCCAGCAGAAAGCAGAGGCAAATACACAGTTCGGAAAATTTATTGAGCGGAATTATATCAGCTGGGCGAAGAATCCGGAAACGGCTCCTGTTGTATCCAATAATATGTTCCGCAAGAAAATCCTACCTGAAATCACCGGACCGGAGCCTGTCTATTTTGTGCTGATAGATAACCTGCGTTATGATCAGTGGAAGATCATACATCCTGTCATCAATGAATATTTCAGGCTTGAAAAAGAAGATCATTATTACAGCATTCTGCCTACTGCTACCCAATATGCAAGAAATGCTATTTTTTCAGGGCTCAATCCTCTTGAAATGGAGAAAAGGTTTCCCGGGCAATGGCAGAATGATGAAGATGAAGGAGGCAAGAACCTGCATGAAGAATCTTTTCTTGCCGACCAGCTTCAGCGTTTGCGCAAGCCCCTGAAATTCAGCTATACGAAAGTGGTGAACAATGATGCGGGCAAGGCCCTTGTTGAAAATTTTACCAATAACCAGAATAATGACCTGAATGTGGTTGTCTACAATTTTGTGGACATGCTCTCTCATGCCAGAACTGAAATGGAAATGATCAAGGAACTTGCCGGCGATGAAGCAGCCTACCGCTCCCTTACCCTGTCATGGTTTGAACATTCGCCCCTGTTGGATTATATTAAGAAGATAGCACGTAAGGGTGTAAAGCTGATCATCAGCACAGATCATGGAACCATCAGGGTTAAAACGCCCAGTAAGGTCATTGGTGACAGAAATACGAATACAAATCTCCGGTACAAGCAGGGAAAAAATTTGAACTATGATGCAAAGGATGTTTTTGTAATCAAAAACCCATCTGATGCAAACCTTCCCAAGCTCCATATGAGTTCATGTTATATTTTTGCAAAACAGGATCAGTACTTTATCTACCCTAATAATTACAATCAGTTTGTGCATTATTTTGACAGTACATTCCAGCATGGCGGTATTTCGCTTGAAGAAATGATCATTCCATTTACAGTTTATTCAGCAAGGTAGTTTGAGCAGCATTCCTGAAACATTAAGCTGGAGAGCTTCCGGACTTACAGAACTTACATCTATTGCAGAAAATATCCTATCTGTTCCTACCTCAAGCAGAATCTACCTGCTTGAGGGACCCATGGGGAGTGGGAAAACAACCCTGACCGGCAAACTGATCCACTCTCTGGGATCAGCAGATCAGGTTCAAAGCCCTACTTATGGACTTGTACATGAATATGTTTCTGATGGGGGCCCCCTGTATCATTTTGACTTCTACCGGATAAAGACCGATGAAGAAGCGCTTGACATGGGCTTTGAAGAATACCTTGAAAGTGGCCATTTCTGCTTTATAGAATGGCCTGAAAAAGTAGCCCGGCTGCTTCCGTTGAAGTATAACAGCATACAGCTTCATATTGAAGAAGATTTCACCCGCCTGATAGAACTAAGAACAGCAGGATAAGCGGTAAATCTGTATCTTACATGAAAATCCGGAATTGTAAATGAATGACTTCCCAAAATCAGGATTTTCTGAAATTGCAAGACAGGCTATGCTGCTTCCCCAGGAATCCCTGCTCGCACTTTCAAGATCGAAGAACCAGCTTACTATTGGTATCCCCAAGGAGATCTCTTATCAGGAAAAAAGAATAGCACTCACCCCTTTGTCTGTAGCCCTGCTGGTGAACAACGGCCACCAGGTACTTCTGGAAACAGGTGCAGGGATTAATTCAAATTTCACCGATCAGGATTATAGCGAGCAGGGAGCAGAAATCGTTGCTGTGGCTTCAGAGATCTATACCTGCGATATCATTATAAAAGTAGCCCCTCCCATGCCTGAGGAAATTGAGATGCTGAAATCAGGGCAAACCCTGATCTCCAGTCTGCAGCTTTCGAGTATGAAGGAAAGTTATATTACCGCATTGATGCGTAAAAAAGTAACTGCCATTGCTTTTGAATACCTGCGTGATGAAGAGGGTTCACTTTCTGTGGTCAGGGCAATGAGTGAGATTGTCGGAGCAACTTCCATCCTGATCGCGGCAGAATACCTTAGCAATGCTTTTCAGGGAAAGGGCCTTATGCTTGGGGGTGTTACCGGAATTGCACCTACAGAGATTGTCATTATCGGGGCCGGTACGGTCGGAGAGTATGCAGCAAGGGCGGCCATTGGCCTGGGTGCCCAGGTGAAAGTATTTGACAATGCCGTATACCGCCTTCGCCGCCTGCAGGACAGTCTGGGACAGCGGATCTTTACCTCGGTGATCCAGCCTATAGTACTTACCAAAGCTTTGAAGCGTTGCGATGTAGCCATAGGCGCTACGCGTGCATCCGGGGGCCGGAGTCCCTGCATTGTGAGTGAAGAAATGGTCCAGCAGATGAAGGCTCATTCGGTGATCATTGATATCAGTATTGACCAGGGTGGCTGTTTTGAGACCTCAGAACTTACCGATCACCTGAACCCGGTATTCAGAAAATATGATATTACACATTATTGCGTACCCAATATTGCTTCCAGGGTATCAAGAACAGCCTCCTATGCGCTGACAAATATATTCACTCCTATTTTGCTTGACATTGGGGAGGCCGGAGGTATCAGAAATATGCTCTGGGAAAAAAGCGGGGTCAGAAAAGGAGTCTATATTTTCAGTGGTCATCTCACCAACCGCTATATGGCAGATCTTTTTAAGATCCAGCATAAGGAACTTGACCTTCTTATGGCAGCAAGGGCCTGAAGATGAACTTTTTTCACCTTTTAGTGCTCATGATCCCGGGTTTCCTGCCGGCAGCAGCTCATCCCTGCCTGAAAGATTCGGTCAGCTACCCCGAAGATCTTCATATTGTACATACACCCGAAAAATACAGGCTAATGGTACTGGGTCATTCTGAAGGCAGACTGATGGCTTTGAACCGTTTAATTCCAGGTATCCATCTTGACCT
>JAYWCR010000099.1:0-10364 GCA_043780395.1 Sphingobacteriales bacterium | reverse complement strand
GCTTTTGATATTATGCAGGGGTGAGTATTTATAGAGATAGGGGAAATTGGCCAGGGTATCACTGCTTCCATATTCTGAGGTCCAGTACACACCGCTGGTAAATTTCTGAAAGCGGAGCATATCCATCACGCCTACTTCGGGGATGGCTACTTTAAAAAGATCGGGCCGCTGGGTCAGTACTGCCCCTATCAGCAGCCCTCCGTTCGAGCCGCCCATGACTGCCAGCTTTGGGCTTGAGGTATACTTCTTTTCGATCAGGTATTCTGCTGCAGCAATAAAGTCATTGAATACGGTCTGTTTCTTTTCAAACATCCCGGCCTTATGCCAGTTTTCACCATACTCGCCTCCACCGCGGATATTGGCAACGGCAAAGATGCCGTTATTCTGAAGCAGCAGGTAGGCAGTAGGGTTAAAAGATGGAGTAAGGCTGATGTCAAAACCACCGTAGGCATAAAGCAGGGTGGGGTGGGTGCCGTCGAGCTTTATTCCCTTTTTGTGGACCAGGAACATAGGCACCTTGGTGCCATCTTTACTGGTAAAGAATACCTGCTGGGTTTCGTATTCTCCGAGCTTCAGGCTTGATACTGACTGTTTGAAAATGGTAGATTTTCCGGTTTTTATCTCATACGAGAATACAGAAGGCGGGTAGGTATAAGAGGTAAAGTTATAGAAGAGTGTCTTGTCGTTCCTGTAGCCACCGAATCCATGGGCAGAACCAATAGCTGGCAGGGTCACCTCAAACTCCTGTTTACCCTGCAGGGTATGCTGGTATACTTTAGAAGATGCATCCTGAAGGTAGGTAGTGATGATCTTACCGCCTGCAATTGAAACGCTTTCGAGTTTTTCTTTCTTTTCGCCGATCACTGTTTTCCATGAAGCTTTTTCAGGATGGTTGAAGTTCACGCGGATGATCCTGAAATTACCAGCCCCCTCATTGGTCTTTACCAGAAGCTGATCCCCTGTATTGTCAAGCACAGTAGTCTGGTATTCGTATCCTTTAAAAAGCAGTTTAAAAGGAGCATCTTTCACAGTGCGTTTTTTGCCAATGACCTCAAAACCATTGGTGCCCGGAATTCTGTATACGATCAAAAAGCTTTCATCCTCTGTCGTAGAAGGCTCAATGATCATGGTCGGGTGGGCCGAATCCTGGTAGATGAACGTATCTTTTGACTGATCATCCCCGAGTTTATGGTAGTAGATCTTTGGGTTTACCGGAACGGCTGTCAGGGCCATGCCTTTTGCCGGCTCAGGATAACGCGTATAGTAGAAGCCATTTCCTGCCCAGGCAACGCCCCCTCCACGCATCCAGTTTATGCTGTCGGGCAATTTTTTGTTTGCTTCAATATCCATGATATAGGTAGCCGACCAGTCACTGCCGTTCTTGTTTATATGATAGGCCAGGTATTTTTTATTGTTGGAAGCAGCGTCCAGCACCAGCGATACCGTGCCATCAGCTGAGAGTGTATTGGGGTCTATAAATACCTTGGGAATACCTTTTAACCCTTTCTGCACGTAAAATACCGACTGGTTCTGAAGGCCGTTATTTTTGGTAAAGAAAATATATTCACCTGCCCTGAAGCCGTTATAGAACCGGGGGTAGTTCATCAGGGAGGTTAATTGCTTTTTCAGGGCTGGCCTGAAGGGGATTTTTGCCAGGTAGTTTTCCGTAAACTGCTGCTCTGTCTTTACCCAGCTTCTGGTACTTGCCGCTGTATCCGTTTCCAGCCACCGGTAGGGATCTTCAACCCGGGTGCCGAAAAAATTATCTGCCTGGCTGACCTTCTGCGTAACGGGATAGACAAGCTGGGCCCGGGCCTGGCCGGCCTGAAAGATCAGGGCTAGGAATACAGATGGAATTAAACAGGTAAAGGTTCTCATTTTCATAATTGAATATATGTTTTATTTTTGAGCTAAAACCCCTCTGCCATGGTTCCTGCCTTTCCTTATTCGTGGAATGCCTCAGAATATGATTCTGGAAATAGTTTTGTGTCAAAATACGGTGAAGATGTAGTAGCCCTGCTTGACCCGGGGCCGGGAGAGCGGATCCTGGACCTTGGCTGTGGAACGGGCACACTCACCCACCTTATTCAAAGCAGGGAAGCAAATGTGACAGGCATTGATGCCTCGGAAGAGATGATCTCACAGGCACGGAAGAGCTATCCTGAAATGGATTTCATCTGTCTGCCTGCCCAGAACTACCATGCTGACAATACCTATGATGCGATCTTTTCCAATGCCGCCCTGCACTGGATGCTGGATGTGGAGCAGACCATTGAACGGATGTATGCCAACCTGCACAGGGGTGGCCGGCTGGTGGCAGAGATGGGAGGCAGGGGAAATGTGGCCAGCATTCATGATGCGCTGAAAAGCAACCTCGAAAAGAGGAATATCCATGGCCTTGAACAAAGCCTCTGGTACTTTCCCTCGCTCGGTGAATACACTACCCTGCTTGAAAAGGCAGGTTTCAGGGTGGTATATGCCGTTCATTTTAACCGCCCTACAGAACTTTCCGATCCACAGAATGGGATTAAAGACTGGGTGCGCATGTTTGGCCGCAATTTCCTGGTGGGTCAGAATAAAACCCAGCAGGAAGAACTACTTGACGATGTGCAGAATGAACTCAGGCCCATCTTATTCCGCGGGGGCAAATGGTATGCCGATTACAGACGGCTCCGCTTTATTGCCATTAAAGAATAAGGGTTAGAAATCTATGCGGTATGTACGGTGGAGCTTGCCTTTAACAGGCTCCATGGCCTGATGAAGTTCCATCATTTTGGTGTTGAAATCACCCACCCAGCTGAGTTCCATTTCATCATACTGCTTAAGAGGAAGCACATAGTCTTTAATGCTCACAAACAGGGCAGATTCGAGCCCGTGCTTCTGGTAGGCAGATTTTGTACCCATGACAATGGCCCGCATGCGGTTTGCCTTGCGGGTATGTCTGTAATACAGGAACCGTAGTTTGCCCATCAGATCAAGCTTTCCTTTTAAAGGCTTGAACCAGGTATTGGCATCGGGGATGACAAGTAAAAAAGAAACAGGTTCATCATTGATATAAGCAAACCAGATAAGATTAGGGTCCATGATTGGCTTGAGCTCCAGAAAGGTTTTCTGGATCGTTTCATCGCCGAGGGGGGTGAAGTTCTCAAAATCTTTCCAGGCATCGTTATAGATCTCCTTGAAGTCAGCTGCATAGGCTTTGAACTTTTTCATATCCAGGGGCTCAAGGCGGTAACCGGGTTTCTTGCTTACCCAGCGGGCAATTTTAGTGAACCTTTCGGGAAATGGCTTATGGGCATCCAGAATATTGGTGATCTGGTCATAGTCTTTCACAAAACCAGCAGATTCAAAAAGCTCCTTATAATAGACAGGATTGTAGTTCATTCCAAAGCTGGGGTCTTCAAAGCCTTCGAGCTGCAGGCCCCAGAAACTATCATTCTCTCCAAAATTAATAGGGGCATCGGCTGCTTTCATTCCTTTTTCAAGGAGCCAGTTTTTAGCCTCCCCAAATAAAAGGTCTGCTGCCTGCTGGTTATTGATGCATTCAAAGAAACCCATGCCTCCGGTAGGCACCTCATATTTAAAGGCTTTATCACGGCGGTAGAAGGCTGCAATGCGGCCGCAGAGTTTACCATTCTCTTTGAGTACCCAGCGTGCAGCTTCTCCCTGGGCAAAAAAGTTATTTTTGTCAGGATCAAAAACACCGGCAACCATGCTATCCAGGGGGCAGGCCCAGATGGGGTCATCCTTATAAATGATCCTGGCGGTATCCAGAAATTGCTGCCTGCCTGTATGATCGCTTACCTTAAAGATTTCCATATGCTGATTCGAGCCCGTAATATCGGAAATCAGATTGAATGAAAAAGGAATGCCCAATGCTTTTAAGGCGCATAAAAAAAGCGGCATATGCCGCCTGAACCCTTGAGCGGAACTTATTTAATACCTGTCATCTTCCTCATCGAAATTATCTTCATAGGTATGGGATGAGCCAAGTTCCTCAAACTCATCTTCTTCAAGCTGGAGCTCAAGTTCTTCATCTTCATCATCCTCTCCTTCAATCTTGTTTTTCCAGTTCTTTGATTCTTTCGGATTCATAGGTTTAAGCTTCGGCTTTTTAGAATCCACATCACCTTTTCCTTTGACCGCCGGTTTTTTAACAGACTTTATGGGCTTTTTCATTACCTGAGCTAAACTATAGTTTTTAAATAAGTGTTTGTTATAGATGGATTGTAAAATTTGCCCTTACACAATTCCGGTTAAAAAGTCTTTCAGGCAGGCAATGTTCATACTATGAATTTAATCAAAATTACAAAGTATTTATATGCTGAATAAATATTTAAAAATTTCACAACATGCTGATCTTTAAATTATTTACTCATCTGATCTGCAGGTTAATCTGCTTCGGACTCACGGGGAAGGTCTTTTAGCTGAGGTAACTGATCAAGTGAGTTAAGCTTGAAATAGTCCATAAAGTTTTTGCTTGTGGAATAAAGAAGTGGACGGCCAGGGCTTTCACTTTTGCCATCGATCTGGATCAGGTCTTTTTCGAGAAGTCGCTGGATACTGTAGTCGCAGTTTACCCCCCTGATCTGTTCAATTTCGGGCTTTGTGACCGGCTGCTTATAGGTAATGATAGACAGGGTTTCCATGGCAGCCGTGCTTAGCTTCTTTTTGTTCTTCTGCTGGATAAGCAGGCTTACAGCAGGCCCGAATGCTTTTTTTGTCAGAAACAAATACCCTTTATTGACGGGTGCCAGCTCCATAAAATAAGCATCGGATTCATATTTCTGCCGGATGGCCCCGAGTTCTTCCTCCACTTCTGCGGCAGTGATGACAATGCCATGCAGGGTTGACAGGCAGGTAGCCAGCTCAGGGGCGCCAATGGCTTCTGCCGAGGAGAAGACCATGGCCTCCAGGGTTTGTTGAATCGTATCCACGGTTCTATGCCTAGTAGTTAATCACCTGCTGTTCCATGAATTCGGGAAGCTCCCTGTTCTCATATTGCTGGGTTCTGAGCTGGGGCTCAAAGCCTGCTTCACGGATGGCATCCTGAATACCCTGTGCCGTGAAACGGTGGGGAGCACCGGCAGCTGAAACTACATTTTCTTCGATCATAATAGAACCGAAATCATTGGCTCCTGAATGCAGGCAGATCTGGGCAACTTCTTTGCCCACAGTGAGCCATGAGGCCTGGATATTCTTCACATTGGGAAGCATTATGCGGCTCAGGGCGATCATGCGGATATACTCCTCACCGGTCACATGGTTATGGATTCCCTTTACCCGGGCAAGCAAGGTGCCATGGTCCTGAAAAGGCCATGGGATAAAGGCCAGAAAGCCTTTTGCATGTTCTGGCTTTTCTTCCTGCACTTCACGCAGCCATACAAGGTGTTCAAAGCGTTCTTCCAGGGTCTCTACATGACCAAACATCATGGTGGCAGAGGTAGTAAGGTTCAGCTGGTGGGCAGCGCGCATCACATCAAGCCATTCCCGGCCCGAACATTTGCCTTTGGAGATAAGCCGGCGCACACGGTCATTCAGAATTTCCGCTCCTGCACCTGGCAATGAATCAAGACCTGCTTCCATCAGCGCCGTGAGCACTTCTGTATGACTTAATTTTTCGAGCTTGGCAATATGGGCAATTTCAGGAGGCCCGAGTGAATGGAGTTTCAGGGTAGGGTAAAGCTGCTTGAGCTCACGGAAAAGGTCTGCATAGAACTTAAGGCCCAGGTCTGGATGATGGCCCCCCTGCAGAAGCAGCTGCTCTCCGCCAAGTCTGAAGGTCTCATCGATCTTTACCTTGTATTCTTCAATGCTTGTGATATAACTATCGGCATGACCCGGACGGCGGAAGAAATTGCAGAACTTACAATTTGCAATACAGACGTTTGTCGTATTCAGGTTTCTGTCAATGATCCAGGTGACCACATTTTCGGGCTTCTGGATCTTTCGCAGTTCATTGCCTGTGAACATAAGTTCAGGAGTAGATGCGTGCTGGTATAGAAAAACTCCTTCTTCCTTGCTGAGGGATTCGAAGTTCATTGCTTTTATTAAAAGAGATTGAACGTCCATAGAATAAGGCTGATTAATAGGTATGCGCCCCGGCTGGTAAATATAAGGCATAAGCTGTTAAGGAATGAAACTTTGGATTGTTAGGCAATTATCTGTTTCATTCTTCTTTCCGTATATACGGTGTAAAACCTTTTCTGTATTAAAATATTACCTCTATGTGCTTTGAGGCTGAATAAAAGCGTTAATAACTACGTATGCCCCCCGCATTCATTAAAATTTAGATAATTTTACGACCCGGCTCCATAAGCCCATAACCTATCACGATGATTCATTTCACTAAACATACATTAAGCAACGGCCTTCGGGTGATCGTACATGAAGACCATTCCCTGCCCACGGCGGTGCTGAATATTCTTTACGATGTAGGCGCCCGGGATGAAAATCCTGAAAAGACTGGCTTTGCCCATTTATTTGAACACCTGATGTTTGGAGGCTCGGTAAATATCCCTGTTTTTGATGAACCCCTGCAAAGGGTAGGAGGGGTGAACAATGCTTTTACCTCCAATGACCTCACCAACTACTATGACCAGCTGCCCTCGGCTAATATAGAAACAGCTTTCTGGCTTGAGTCTGACCGGATGCTGAGCCTTGCTTTTTCTGACAAAAGCCTGGATGTGCAGCGGAATGTAGTTATGGAGGAATTCAAACAGCGCTACCTGAACCAGCCGTACGGAGATACCCAGCTTCGTCTGCGCCCCCTTGTTTATAAGAATCATCCTTACAGGTGGTCTACCATCGGAAAAGAGCTTGCCCATATTGAGCAGGTGCAGATGGCAGATGTGAAAGCCTTTTTCCACAAACATTACAATCCCCTGAATGCCATTATGGTCATTGCAGGCGATGTAAATACTGAAGAAATGCTTGCCCTGGCTGAAAAGTGGTTCGGCCCGATTGCACCCGGTGAAAAATATACCCGCAGCCTGCCTGTAGAGCCAAAGCAGGAGGGTCGTCGTGAAGAAACTGTTCATTCAGATGTGCCCCTGGATGCTATATATATGGCCTACAGAATTTCTGCACGTCTTGATCCTTCCTATTATGCGACCGAACTGATCACCGACCTGCTTTCTCAGGGAAACTCAAGCCGCCTGTATATTGAGCTTGTAAAGAATAAAAGCCTCTTTTCAGAGGTTCATGCTTATATCTCTCAGGATCTGGATCCGGGAATGCTCATCGTGGAAGGCAAGATCAGAACCGGTGTCACCATAGCCGATGCAGAGGCTGCCATTAAGGCCGAGCTACAGAAACTTTGTGATACTGCCCCTGCAGAGGCTGAACTTGTGAAAGTAAAGAACAAGCTTGAATCGACCATGGTCTTTTCAGAGCTGAACCTTCTCGACCGTTGCATAAACCTGGCCTATTTTGAGCTCCTGGGTGATGCCAGCCTGGTGAATGAACAGATGGAAAAATACCTTGCTGTAAGTCCTGAGGAGATCAGGCTCACTGCGGCTTCTATCTTTACTGACAGCCAGTGCTCCGTACTTTATTATTTAAAGAATAATGAAGCAGAAGTAATGGCTGAGGCTGTCCATTCCTGAACCAATTGATCCACTCATTACCATATTCTGGTAATTTAAAATATACGCATGACCCTAGACCGTAAGCAAGCACCCCAATTCAAAGAAGTAGAGTCCGTTTCACTTATAAAGCCCCTTCATAAGGTTTTACAGAACGGACTTGACCTGTTCTATATTTCCAGCGGCGAGGCCGAGCTGATCCGTGTGGAGATTCTGATTCGCATTGATTCATGGAATTCAAAACAGCCCCTGAATGCCCTTGCGACCTTCAAGCTTCTTGATGATGGTACCCGCTCAAAGACCTCTGCCGAGATTGCCGGGGAAATTGACTTCTATGGATCCTTTTTTCAGGTAAGTGTGCAGACCGATGTGGCCATTCTTACGCTTTACAGTCTGAGGAAACATCTTGAGAAAAGCCTGCAGGTAGTACGCGAGATGCTCTCTGAAGCTATCTTCCCCCAGCATGAACTCGATACTTTTATCCAGAACAATATGCAGCGCCTGCAGGTAGACCAGCAGAAAACAGCCTACCTGGCCAACAAGCAGTTCTATCAGAGTATTTTTGGATCTTCCAATAAATACGGGTACAATGAAACGGAGAAAGACCTGCGCGAGGTAAGCCAGGCTCAGCTTCTGGCTTATTACAGTGAATATATAAGCCATGAAAATGCTTTTATCGTGGTATCAGGCAAGGTCACCGACCAGGACCTGAATATTATTGAAAAGGTGCTGGGGAAGGAAGCCTGGAGAACAGGGACACTGCCTGCAGCAGAAAAGATCCTTTTAAAGCCTGAAGAGATCAAGTCACATTTTATTGAGAAGAAGGATGCTGTACAGGCTTCCATCCGTATAGGAAAACCTTTTATCGGCAAGGCCCATGTTGACTATCCGGCCTTACAGGTATTGAATACTATTCTTGGTGGTTATTTTGGCTCAAGGCTCATGGCCAATATCAGAGAAGACAAGGGTTATACCTATGGTATTAATTCGGTGCTTGCTTCTCAGAAAGACCAGGGATTTTTCTTCATTGGTACGGATGTCGGTGCTGATGTAAAAGATGCCACCATCAAGGAAGTATTCTATGAGATCAGGCGCCTGAAAGAAGAGCCCGTTTCTGCTGAAGAGCTCGATCTGGTGCGTAATTATATGCTGGGATCTTTTCAGAGCAGTATTGAGAACGCTTTTTCCTATGCTGAGAAATTCAAGTCGGTCTATCTTTATGGTCTTGACTATGATTATTATGACAGATATTTTGCCGCAGTAAAATCCACAACCTCAGCACGTTTGCAGGAACTCGCTGAAACTTATTTTCAGGAAGACAGTCTTTATACGATTGTAGCAGGGAAACAATAGGACTTTTCAACTAATTACTATAACTTTGCACCGCAAATAACGGTTCTTAATTATTTGCCTATGTCCCTGGATCCCTCCAAATTTATCGCCGACGGTCTTACCTACGACGATGTTTTGCTTCTTCCTGCTTATTCTGAAATTCTTCCCCGTGAAGTGAGCCTGAAAACAAGGTTAACCAGAAACATTACCCTGAACATTCCGATCATTTCGGCTGCCATGGATACCGTGACTGAATCACAAATGGCCATTGCCATGGCTCAGTCGGGTGGTATCGGTATTCTGCATAAGAATATGAGCATTGAGCGCCAGGCCGAAGAGGTCCGCAAGGTAAAACGTTCGGAAAGCGGCATGATCCAGGATCCGATCACACTTACCGGTCATGCCAAGCTTGGTGAAGCCCTGCAGATCATGAAAGATCATAAGATAGGAGGAATTCCGATCATCAATGACGACGGAATGCTGATGGGGATCATTACCAACAGAGACCTGCGTTTTGAAAAGGATCTTTCAAGGCCTGTGAATGAGATCATGACCCATGAGAACCTGATCACTGCACCCCTGGGTACAAACCTTGTTCAGGCAGAAGTTATTTTGCAGAACTATAAAATTGAAAAGCTTCCTGTGATCGATGGAAAAGGCCGCCTTGCGGGTCTGATCACTTTTAAGGATATTCAGAAATTCAAGAATTTTCCCCAGGCCTGTAAAGATGAACATGGCCGCCTGAGAGTAGGTGCCGCTGTAGGCGTTACCTTTGATACCATTGACCGCATCAGGCCCCTGGTGGCTGCAGGTGTCGATGTTATTGCCATTGACACAGCCCATGGTCACCATATCGGTGTACTGAATATGGTGCGCCTGGTAAAAGAGCATTTTCCAAATGTGGAGCTTATTGCCGGTAACGTAGCCACCGGAGCAGGAGCCCTTGCCCTTGCCCAGGCGGGTGCTGATGCAGTGAAGGTTGGCATTGGACCCGGTTCGATCTGTACCACCCGTATTATAGCCGGAGTAGGTGTTCCACAGCTCTATGCCGTATACGAATGTGCCATGGCATTGAAAGACCTGAACATTCCTGTCATTGCAGATGGTGGAATTAAATATACCGGCGATGTAGCCAAAGCCATTGCCGCCGGAGCCAGCTCCATTATGGCAGGCTCTGTATTTGCCGGTGTGGAAGAATCACCAGGCGAGACTATTATCTATGAAGGCCGTAAGTTTAAATCATACCGTGGTATGGGTTCAGTAGAGGCTATGGAAGCAGGTTCAAAGGACCGCTATTTCCAGGATGCTGAAGCCGATATCAAAAAGCTTGTTCCTGAAGGAATTGTAGGGCGTGTGCCTTTCAAAGGAAGCCTGCAGGAAGTGATGCACCAGTATACCGGTGGTCTTCGTGCAAGTATGGGGTACTGCGGAGCGGCAACCATTGCA
>JAYWCR010000098.1:0-14703 GCA_043780395.1 Sphingobacteriales bacterium | reverse complement strand
GCAGTGATCAAAGAGGTCACAGATTCTGACGGCGACATCATTCTGTTCATTGACGAGATCCATACCCTTGTTGGTGCGGGTGCCAGTGAAGGGGCTATGGATGCCGCCAATATATTAAAGCCAGCCCTTGCCCGGGGTGAGCTCAGGGCAATCGGTGCAACTACCCTGAACGAATACCAGAAATACCTTGAGAAAGATAAAGCCCTGGAACGCAGATTTCAAAAAGTACTTGTCGATGAGCCGGATAATGCCGACGCCATATCGATCTTAAGGGGTATTAAAGACCGCTATGAAAGCCATCATAAGGTCAGGATCAGGGATGAGGCCATTATTGCGGCCGTAGAACTCTCACAACGTTATATTTCCGACAGATTCCTTCCCGACAAAGCCATTGACCTGATGGATGAAGCAGCAGCCAAGCTCAGGCTTGAGATGGACTCAAAACCTGAGAAACTCGATGAACTTGAGCGCCGCATCATGCAGCTGGAAATTGAGCGTGAGGCCATCAAACGTGAAAACGACGAGAAGAAGCTCCAGCAGCTAGGCCAGGAACTGGCAAACCTGGGCACCGAGCGCGACAGCCTCAAAGCCCGCTGGAAACAGGAGAAAGAACTGGTCGAGGGCATTCAGACAAAAAAGCAGGAAATTGAGAACTTCAGGCTGGAGGCTGATCAGGCCGAACGCCAGGGTGACTATGCCAAAGTAGCTGAATTAAGGTATGGACGCATAAAGGAAGCAGAGACGGCTGTGGATGCGTTAAAACTAAAACTCGAAGAATTCACCCAGAATTCAAGAATGCTTAAGGAGGAAGTCACGGCCGAAGATATTGCCGGGGTAGTTTCACGCTGGACAGGGATACCCGTGACGCGCATGATTGCCAGTGAGCGGGAAAAGCTCCTGAACCTTGAATCGGAACTGCATAAAAGAATTGCCGGCCAGGAAGATGCGATCGAAGCCATTTCAGATGCGGTGCGACGAAGCCGTGCCGGGCTGAATGACCGGCGCAAGCCAATAGGTTCGTATATATTTCTGGGAACTACAGGGGTAGGAAAAACTGAACTGGCAAAGGCCCTGGCCGAATTTCTATTCAATGATGAGAACTCATTGACCCGTATCGATATGTCCGAATACCAGGAGCGCCATACGGTATCAAGACTGATCGGTGCGCCTCCCGGATATGTTGGTTATGATGAAGGGGGGCAACTGACAGAGGCTGTCAGGCGCAAACCTTATTCAGTGATTCTGCTTGATGAGATTGAAAAGGCCCATCCCGATGTATTTAATATTCTGCTCCAGGTACTGGATGACGGCCGCCTGACCGATAATAAGGGCCGTATGGTAAACTTCAAAAATGCGATCATTATCATGACCTCCAATATCGGCTCACAGCTGATCCAGGAGAATTTCAGCCATATGGATGATCACAATCATGAAGAGGTGATGGCTAAAACAAAAAATCAGGTCTTTGACCTGCTGAAATCAACCATCAGGCCTGAGTTTTTAAACCGGATCGATGAGATCATCATGTTCTCACCCCTGAGCCGGCTTGAGATCAGGCGCATTGTTGATCTTCAGTTCAGCCAGCTCCAGCAAACCCTGCTTGAACAGGGAATCTTCATTGATGCCAGCGACCAGGCCCTGGACTGGCTCTCAGAGCTTGGTTATGATCCGCAGTTTGGGGCCAGGCCCCTGAAAAGGGTCATACAGAAAAGGATTCTCAACGAACTGTCCAAAGAAATTCTGGCAGGAAAGATTGAAAAAGAAGCAAGGATCCATCTGGATCTGAATGAGAAGACCCACCAGTTCATTTTTAAAAATGCCGACCTCAGCCTGTCATAAGGTCATTGCTGCAAATGCTTAAACAATCCGCTCATTGTGAAAAATGAGCGGATTTACAACCTGCTGTATTGTAATATTAAAATGGCAATGCATTATGCTTCCCTAAATTTTTCGTATAAAATTTATCAATCTGTTTAAGAATATGAGCTTTCTGGCATAACACTTGAACATTCTACGAACTCGCCCGTAAATAAGCTAAATTAGCTTACCAAACTGACAGACTGTCGCAGACGTAAAAATCGATGTCAGCATTTATCCCAATACTCTAACAAATACATGAGCATATTCGATCCTTTTGAACTCAACCCAGGATTTCAATCCAGCATCATAGCGGATGATACGGAATTCTTTCCCCTTCTTACTTCAGAAGATGAGGAGGAGATGAATAATGAAGTTATACCCGAAGTACTGGCCATTCTTCCGCTTCGGAACACTGTTTTATTTCCAGGGGTGGTCATACCCATAACTGTTGGAAGGGATAAATCAATCAAACTCATTAAAGATGCGTATAAGGGATCCAGAATTATTGGAGTCGTAGCCCAAAAAAACGTGTCCATTGAAGATCCTACCTTCAGTGACCTGAATCAGGTGGGTACTGCAGCCTATATCATCAAGATGCTTCAGATGCCTGATGGCAATACGACCGTGATCATACAGGGAAAAAAACGCTTTAACCTGGCTGAAGAAATTTCTGCGGAGCCCTATATTCAGGCAAGCATCCTCCCCTTCCAGGAAGATAAGTTTAAAAAAGACAAGGAGTTTATTGCCCTTGTAGATTCCCTGAAAGAACTTTCTACCCAGATCATTCAATTTTCACCTAATATCCCTACAGAGGCCGCCATTGCCATAAAAAATATAGAAAGCCATTCATTTCTGGTCAACTTCATATCGTCAAATATGAATGCTGAAATGGAAGAAAAGCAGAATATGCTTGAAATGGCCGACCTGAAGCTCAGGGCACAGACTGTACTGGGCTATCTGACCCGTGACCTGCAGATGCTGGAACTCAAGAACCAGATCCAGTCAAAGGTGCGGATTGATATGGACAAGCAGCAGCGTGAATATTTTCTGAACGCCCAGCTCAAAACTATTCAGGAAGAACTTGGAGGAGAGCCGTCAGACCTGGAGATCCGGAATTTACGGGATCAGGGGCTTAAAAAAAAATGGAGCAAGGCTGTTGCCGAAACCTTCACCAAAGAACTTGACAAACTTCAGCGCATGAATCCTGCAGCAGCAGAATATTCAGTACTGATCAATTATTGTGAGCTCCTGATTGAACTGCCCTGGAATGATTTTACGAAAGACAATTTTAACCTGAAAAGGGCTGAACGGATCCTGAACAAAGACCATTACGGGCTTGAAAAGGTCAAGGACAGAATACTGGAATACCTGGCTGTGCTTAAATTAAAGCACAATATGAAGGCTCCGATCTTATGTCTGGTAGGCCCTCCGGGGGTAGGTAAAACATCCCTTGGAAAGTCTATTGCACGTTCACTGGATCGTAAATATGTACGTATGGCCCTTGGAGGTCTCCGCGATGAGGCAGATATCAGGGGACATAGAAAAACCTATATAGGTGCCATGCCCGGGCGGATCATCCAGTCACTTAAAAAAGCAGGTTCAGCAAATCCAGTCTTTGTACTTGATGAGATTGATAAGGTAGGAAATGATAACCGCGGTGACCCTTCATCTGCCCTGCTTGAGGTGCTGGACCCTGAACAGAACAATGCTTTTTATGATCATTATGTAGAGCTTGATTTTGACCTCTCAAATGTAATGTTCATTGCTACGGCCAATTCACTGGGAAGTATACATCCGGCCCTGCGTGACAGAATGGAGATCATTGAAGTGAATGGCTATACGGTAGAAGAGAAAATTGAGATCGCCAAAGCTCACCTGATCCCCAAACAGCGTGAGGCCCATGGCCTGACTGCTGCCCAGGTGACCATCAAGCCAAAGATCGTTGAGCAGGTGATCGAGGATTATACCCGTGAATCGGGTGTACGTACGCTTGACAAAACCCTGGCAAGCCTTATCAGAGGTACGGCAAAAAAGGTCGCCCTCGAAGAAGTTTATGATCCGGTTATCAACAAGGCTGAGGTGATCAGGGCCCTGGGAGCACCTATGTTTGAAAAAGACATGTACGAGCATAATGAAGTCGCAGGGGTTGTGACCGGCCTTGCATGGACTTCAGTCGGTGGGGATATTCTCTTTATAGAAGTAAGCATCAGCCCTGGCAAGGGAAAACTTACCCTCACAGGAAACCTGGGTGATGTGATGAAAGAGTCAGCAGTGATTGCCCTTGCCTACCTGAAAGCACATAGCGACCTGATTGGTCTTAAAGCCGATGTGTTTGATCATTGGGATATCCATGTACATGTACCTGCAGGTGCGGTGCCTAAGGATGGTCCATCTGCAGGTGTCACCATGCTTACAGCCCTGAGTTCTGCATTGACCCAGCGTAAAGTGCGTAAGAACTTTGCCATGACAGGTGAGATCACCCTCAGAGGAAAGGTTTTGCCCGTGGGAGGAATAAAGGAAAAAATCCTGGCTGCAAAAAGGGCTAATATTAAAGATATTATGCTCTGCGAGGCAAACAGAAAGGATATTGAGGAAATCAAGGCTTCTTATATCTCAGACATAAAATTCCATTATGTAAAGGAGATGAGGGAAGTGATTGAATTTGCACTGCTTCCTGATAAAGTAAAGAACCCAGTTGATCTTGCAAAATTCATACCGCTGCCCGTGGTCAAAGATCTCCCGGCAGCTTAAAAAAAAACTGATTCAGAAAAGCAGTGTGGGAGCGGCAGATCGCCTTCGCGCTGCTTTTTTATGAACAGGCGGCAACCTTTATATAGCCAGTACTGGTACCCGAAGTGTTTCATTCATATGCCATGAATCAAGGTTCATAATTGTTTTGAAGGCAATTTCCTGCAAAGCTTCACGGGTAAGGTAAGCCTGGTGGGGAGTTACAAGAACATTTGGATGTTCCAGCAAACTTTGAAGGAGTGGATCCCTGATCGAATCATATTCATGATCTTCGAAGAACAGACCTTTTTCAAACTCGTATACGTCTATCCCCAGATACCCTATTCTTCCGCTTTCAACCGCCCTGAGCACTTCAGCTGTATTCATCAGCGCACCCCTAGAGGTATTGATCAGCATTACACCCTGCTTCATCTGATCAAGAGTGCTTTTATTGATCAGGTATTTCGAGGACATGGTAAGCGGCAGGTGAAGTGAGATAATGTCAGCCGTTGCAAGCAGGGCTGCCAGGGTCACTGTGGCTACTTTATGTACGACCACAGAACGGGGATCAAAACCGATGACATGACAGCCCATGCCGTTAAATATCCTTGCCGTTGCCTGACCTGTATTTCCAAGTCCGATGATGCCGACAGTTTTACCGGAAAAGTTAAATCCGACCAGATCATCATTTCTAAAGTCAAACCTATGGACCTGACGGTCAGCCCGGATAAGCTGCCTGCTCAGGGCAAGGCCCACAGCCACTGCATGTTCAGCTATGGCTTCAGGTGAATACCAGGGAACATTGGTGACCCTGATCTTATATTTTTCTGCCGCATTCATATCAATATGATCGGTTCCCACCGAACGGGTGACAATATACTTTATGCCAAGGGCGGCAAGTCTTACAATGATTTTAGCAGAAAGGTCATCATTGGTAAATACAATGACGGCAGTTTTACCCTGGGCATAGACCAGGGTATCCATGCCCAGGGCATTTGAGATAAGGGTAATATCATGTTTCTTCTGATTGGCTCTGGCAAGAAATTCTCTTTCAAAGGGCCTTACACTATAGGCTACTGCTTTCATTCCTGTTCTTTCTAGGAAGCAAAACTAGCCTGTACATACTGCCTTTACCATGAGCATGGTCAGCAGCAAATATGATAGTCATCAGTTTTTCATCTTCAGAAGGCGTGCAAGGTCAAGAATGGTGATGGTTCCGGCTTTTTTACCAATAATTCCTTCTTCCTTAAAGTCTGAGAGTGTTCTGCTTACTGTCTCTGTAGCAATGCCGGCCATTGAGGCAAGGTCTTCCCGGGCAACCCTGATCTGATTGGCGCCATTAACCTGACGTGAATGCAGGCGGAGTATGGCCTCAGCCATCCGTTTTCTGACCGAATGATAAGCAAGCTGTACAAGCTGTTCTTCCTTTTCACGGATATCACCCGCAAGGATTCTGATAAAATCACGGCCCAGTTCTGGATGCATGTCAAGCAAAGGCTCGAGCTGATCACGGGGAATCAGGCAAAGAACGCTGTCTTCCATCGCCGATGCTGTATCTGTATATATTTCACCTGAAACTATGGCATTAATACCCAGATAATCATCTGCTGAGTAGATGCCGGTCATAAATTCACGTCCATCCTCTGCAATCTTTATGGTCTTGATCTTTCCGCTGATTACCAGGTACAGGTTAATTCCATGATCCCCTTCATAGTAGATCACCTGATTTTTTTTAAACTGATGACTTTTTCGCTCCTGGATATAGATCTTTAATTCATTCATACCACCGTGCCGTGTAATAAGATGATCCAGCCGGTCCAGTGATCTGCTGAATACAGCATGCTGAATTTTCTTTTTTTTTAGCCTGCTTTCGATAGCATTTAATAGTTCAATATCATCGAATGGCTTTGTCAGGTAATCATCTGCTCCCATTTCCATGCCCTTTCGCATATCCAGCCGTTCTGCTTTGGCAGTAAGAAAAATAAAAGGAATAGCACCCGTCAGTTCATTTTTGCCCAATAGATAGAGCACCCCATATCCATCAAGCTCGGGCATGGTAATATCACAAAGAATGATGTCAGGAATATGAGAAATGGCAAGCTCGACTCCTGCCTTTCCATTGGTAGCTTCAAACACCTCATAACCGGCCAGTTCAAGGATCTCTATTATATTTTCCCTGATGGCATTGTTATCTTCAATGATAAGGACCTTGTTTTTCATATTGGTTTTCTTTCTTTAAAGAATGCGGTGCAGGCAGCCCTTTAAAAACCTGCAGACTTATACCTGATAAAGGTTTTAGTGGGAAAGAAATTGTAAACATTGCTCCCATATTGACTGAACTTTTAAATCCGATACTTCCATTCATTAAATGTGTATACCGGGCCACTATATTCAGACCAAGGCCGGTGCCTGGAATGTTTCCGGTATTATGGGCCCTGAAAAATGCTTCGAACAGATGCTTATGATCGGCCTCAGGTATTCCGATGCCGTTATCCCCTATTTTTATCAGGCAACTGGTATCTGTGATTTCTGTGCTGAAATCTATGAAAGTGTTTTCTCCGGAATACTTGATAGCATTTGAGATCAGATTTATAATGCAGGTCTTGAGAAGGTTCTGATCCAGTTTCACCGTACTGATCAAACCTGTATGCTGGTAGAGTATATTCTGATGCTCTTTTGCCACCATCTGCATTTCTTCGGTGATCTCTTCAGCCAGCTTCACAAGGTCAAAGCTGGAGAGTACAGCCCTCTCCTTTCCTGCCTCCAGCTTTTCAAGTGAGAGAAAATCATTCAAAATAACGGTGAGAGTGGAGACAGCATTTTTGATCTTGCTCACATGTTTGGAAATATGCTGACTCTCCAGGGGCAACGCATATTTATCAATGAGAGAAGCTGATAACTGAATTGCACTTAGCGGCGTTCTGAACTCATGAGAGGCCATTGATACAAACCGGCTTTTTAACTGGCTGAGCATCTTTTCCTTTTTAAGGGTAAGGCTTACCTTTTTCTTAGCCTGCTGCAGGTCATGGACGGTATTCTTTAAAGATTGGGTGCGTTCCTGTACCTGCTGCTCAAGGTCAGCTGCATATTGCTTAAGTTTTTCTTCTGCCTGTTTTTCACGGGTCAGGTCGTGGATGAACCCGGTATAGATTACTCTGCCGGCAAACTCAACCTCGCTTACCCCGAGGCGGAACGGAAACACCGATCCATCTTTTCTCAGGCCTTCAACCTCTCGCCCAACGCCAATGATCCGGGCTTCATGGGTCCGCTGAAAGCGGCTCAGGTACTCGTCATGATTTTCTTTGTTTGGCGTGGTCATCAGCATCTTTATATTTTTGCCGACCACCTCGCCAGGCTCATAATCGAAGAGCCTGCATGCAGAGGGGTTAATTTTTTCAATTATTCCACAATCCGAGATAGTGATGATTCCATCAATCGCATTTTGAATGATCGCATTGAGTATTGCCGTGCTTTCCATGGGCATTTTCCAATCTTGAAATCCTTTCTGCCGTCAGATAAAAGGCCCATTGAATTTCTCAATCAACTTAATTTATACTTGATGGTTATTTTTTATTCTTAAAACAGTCTTTGTAATAACAAATATACAAATCTGAAAGAATAATCCGGAAATTAAGAATGAAGCTTAAGCAGCTGCGGACTCTTGGAAATTCAAAAAAAAGTTCACAGTTACCTTGTGACAGGATAACTGTGAACCTGGGTTAAATGATGGAACTAAGAAGCAGTTTGCCCGGCAGCCAGGCGCTTTTCAATCGCGATGGCGCGTGGGAAAAGTATATTGTTTTCGAGATGAATATGCTGGCTCAGGTCATTCTCAAACTCAAGCAATTTCTCATACAGAATGCGGTATGAGTTGCAGGCATCTGCTGGCACTGCATATTCACTTGTGAGCTCGCGGAGTTCCCGAAAATCGTAGCCCGCCTGCTCATGTTCTGATTCAGCCATAAAAACTCCGCGTTCAATGGACTTGAGTTCATTCAGACCGGTGCCTGTTCTTTCAGCCTTCACAAGCTTTTTGATAATCGGAAAAAGCAATTCTTCTTCCTTCTTCATATGAGAGGCAAGGTCAGGCTCTATCCTTGAAAAAACCTCTGCCACTTTAATGGTTTCAGGATGATTGATTCCATGTTTTTCAGCAACCTTAACGGCAAGGTCAAGAAGAAAGCGCCTGTTGCCGGCTACATATACATGATGGGTCTTATTAATAAAATCAATGATGAATTCAAGATCCCAGCTTTTGAAGTCAAGACCGAATTTATACTCACGGTCTGATATAAGCCTGAGTTCTTTCAGCAGATCTTCCACTTCTATGCCGGCCTTCTGACATGCCTGGGCAAGCGACTGGCTGCCCCCGTTCCAGAAATCAATGTCATGCTTTTTAAATAGTTGCGCAGTACGGTAATCTTCGGTGACAACTGCACCTACAGTGGTTAAATCTGTAAATGCGGGTAATGCTTCGTTGGTAATCATATTCATAGATATTTATTATAATTAGTATACAATTTCAACGGCCGTATGTTCACTCAGCACTTGATTCAGAACATTCTTTACAAAGACCGGTAACGAGTGCATCGATCCGGTCTGAACGGTAACCTTCGGGAAGCCGGATCACAGGCGCATTGATCTCTTCAAGGCAGAATATTTTTCCACAGCCAGCGCAACTAAAATGGATATGATGATCCTGATGGTGATGTACGTCACAGTCTGACCGGCATAGTGCATACCTTACGGAGCTATCATAGGTGGGGATCCGGTGTACGATGCCTTTTTCAATAAAAGACCTGAGTGTGCGGTAGACTGTTGCCCTGTTAAATTTATTCTGGGTTTGTCTTTCAATGGAACTATGTTCAATTGATTCTTCAGCATGGAGAAAAAGGCTCAGGATCATGGTTCTGCTCTCTGTAATACTCAGCTTATGTCTGACAAGCATTGCCTGAATTACTGGATCCATTTTAATGTGGGTGTGAATCAGGGGATGAAGGCACCACAGCAGCAGCAGCAGCCGAACAGTTCTTATGAGCTGTCCAGTTCAGAATATGGGCAGTAATGATCAGGAGCGCTGCACAGCCTATCAGCACCTGGGCAAGGGGTCCGCTTAAACCAATATGGCCCCATACAAGCACAGGAAAGCCTATGATGAACAGAAATACAGGAATAATATTGCGGTGATGATATTTATACCCTCTGTACAGGGCTAAATAACCAATGAAAAATGAACTTGAAAGCAGGCTGTATTCAATCACAGGATTCTCAAGAGAATGGATGTTCATGAACGGAACAATACTCAGTAAGAGCGGAAGGGCAGCACAATGCACTGCACAAAGAAAGGATGCACCCGTGCCCAGAGCATCCCAGTTAATCTTGAATTTCCCTACCCCCAGTCTCATGTTGCAAAAGTACGACTTTTGCACTGTTGTTGCATAAATTCTGGAAACTCTTATTAAGATAGTAGCTAAAATATTTCAGGCAGGAAAGACCAGCAGGGGAACAGATAAATGACCGGCCATTTTCTGGGTTGTACTTCCATTTAATAAATTATCAAAAAAACTATGCGTTCGGTGTACCATGGCAAGGATATCTACCTGTCCATGCTTGCATAACCATTCAAGGCCAGTACGTACATGGTCATTTCTAACAATGCGGTAATAGATCTGGGCGTAATCAGCGGTATCAGCAAGCTCAGTCATAAACTGCTCAATTTTGGATTCGAACTCCGGCGTATGCGCCGCACTTGAGCATACATGGGTAAGCAGTATTTCCGCATCCAGAGGTCTGGCAAAGGCAATAAGCTTATACAGTACCTGAAGATCCCTCGACGGATTTTTAAAATCTGTACCGAAGGCTATTTTTTTGATCTTTTTAAAAGATACTTCCGGGGAGATCATAAGCAGGGGCCTGGAAGTAGCGTCGATCATGATCCGGCAATGATTGCCCAGTATAAACTGGTCAAGGCCCTTGCTCCCATGAGCTCCGATGATCACAAGATCGGCTTTCTCACTCTTGGCCAGTGCATTTACGACCGACTGCATGGTACCTATCTCATTAACACAGCGGATGGCAGGGCCTTCCCCCCCTGCATCATGAGTATTTTTCTCAAGCCTGGTTTTTACTTTTTTCAATTCTTCATTGCTGCAATCCAGCAATGTGCCACATTCATCCATTGGCCAGACCATGGCACTTGCCATTGGTACTTCAGCGGGCACCACTACTGCATTGCATAAGATAAGGCTGGCCTGCATCTGCCTGGCAAGGCTGTAACTATAATCAACAGCATGGTCTGCGCCGGAAGAGAAATCTGTAGAGACGAGAAAGGTTTTCATACGTTTTACCTGAGAGTAAAACTAAATCTCCATAAATGAAGGCTTAAAAAAAATGATCCCGGTCATCTATTTTGATGACGGGTATTTGCCGGCCCAGAGCTGGTATCAGGGATAAACTGCGAATCAATCAATCAATTTAATGACGCCGCTCATTTTTTAAAATACGATTTAAATGAATCTTTACAAATGCCGTAAATCTTACTTACACGCCTATGAAAACGCTCAGATTTAATTTTTGCCATCCGGTTAAAGGTCATGCATGTCTGCTGCAGCTTTCCGGCACCAGGCCTGAGCGCAGGCATCTCGAGATCGACAGCAGAAACAGTAATATACTGGAGATCCCTGTAGATGATTGTTCTGCAGGAAAGTGGAAGATCATTCTTGACTGGGAGTATGATAACAGGAGTTTTTCACACCAGGAAGAATTCACTGTCGGCGAGGCCAGATTGAAGGATATTGAAGATCGCCTGCCCGGTAATGAACAGGCGACCCATACAGAAAATCTCAGGAAGGCTTGATCTGCAGTTGCATTTTATCAGCAAAATGGGCGCAGTAATCACGAAGATCTTCGACGATCAGTTTTTCACCCGTAGCTTTAAGAAAGGTATCACCCATGGTCATCAGGGTTTCATAAAAGAACTGCTTCATTTCATCAACCGGCATATCCTTTGTCCAGAGGTCAATCTTGAGCGTATTCTTAAATTCATTATCCCAGAGCGAGATAAGTACGGCCTGGCACGAAGCAGGTTCATCATTTTTAGAATCAGTTGCTTCCCATAAAATATGCTCAGGCACATCCTGGCTATCGAGGTTTACAGTGAATTTGATTTCAGAGGTTTTCAATATACTTTCTTTTAGATAATTTATTTTTTCGACTTGGGGCCGGATCGTTTCTTTATACGACCACTTTTTGTCATTCTGGAACCAGCAGGCAATGATCCTTTTACCCATGCACTTTTAGGTGCATCCTTGCTATGTTTATTTTTAGCTCCGGCCTTGACCTGGACCGGGCCGCCTTTCTTGGCATCAGCCGCATGCCCTTTTTTCTCATGAAAAGCACCCATAAAGGTAGGATCCTCCTTTTTACGCTGAAGGTCAATTTCCATGGCCTGGGCCTGCTGCTCGGCATAAAGACTCACCTCAATGGTAACTCCCGCCGGTAACAGATAAATAGGGATTTTCTGATGGGTCAGCTTTTCAATAGCCTTAACATAATATTCTTCTGCCGGGTTACAGAAGGTGATTGCCTCGCCCTGAAGCCCGGCACGGCCGGTACGGCCAATTCTATGGATATATTCCTCGGCTATCAAAGGGACATCGAAGTTTACGACCAGGCTGATTTCAGGAATATCAATTCCGCGGGCAGCTACATCGGTTGCAATCAGGCAGGGAACGAGGCCCTCGCGCATGTCATTCATCGATTTGATCCTTGTATTCTGGTCTTTGTTTCCGTGGATGACACGGACATAATCTTCTCCAAGCTTGCGGCCCATATATTTGTAAACCTGGTTTGCCAGGGTCTTTGTTTTACAAAATATAATAGTTTTTTTCCCGGGTCCCTGAATCTCGAGCAGGTGGAGAAGCAGATTCAGCTTGGTTTTCAGATTTGGTGCCGGATACATCCGCTGAGCCACCGTCTTGGCCGGTGTGGAAGCAGGGCTGCTCTGAATGATCATGGGAAATTCCATGAAGTCATTGTAAAGGGCTTCTACCCTGGAGGTCATGGTTGCAGAGAAAAGCATGCATTGCTTTTTCTTGGGCAGTACCTCAAGCAGCTGGTGAATGGCGCCGATGAAGCCCATATCCATCATCTTATCGGCCTCATCAATGACAAAGACCTGTACTTTTTTCAGGATCAGTTCACCCTGCTTGTAAAGTTCATACAGGCGGCCGGGAGTGGCGATAATGATATCTGTTCCCAGCTTGAGGCCATCTTTCTGCGCCTTGAGGCCTGAGCCCCCGTAGACTGCCAGAATGCGCAGGTCTGTAAACTGCGCCAGTACAGTAATATGCTCTGCAAGTTGCAGGGCAAGTTCGCGGGTAGGTGCAAGGATCAATGCCCGCGGATCAGAGCCCTGGGCATAGTTAAGCCTTGACAGAATAGGAATGGCAAAGGCTGCAGTTTTCCCTGTTCCTGTCTGGGCGATACCGACAACCTGCTGACCTGCCAGAATTGGATTTATACTTTTTTCCTGAATGGGTGTCGGGGCCGTATAACCAGCAGCTTCAATGCCGCTTAACAGTTGTTTATTCAGGGGATAATTGGAAAATGATGGGTTCATGGGCATTTAAATAACGTAATTTTACGACTCGCAAAACCAGGAATTTTTCTGCAAATATGGCTAAAGTATCGGAATTGAACCTTGTATTCATTCAAAAGGATCGTACAAAGTCTGTTTGGGAGTTCCAGAACCAATAAATTACATGGAAAATTATATTTTAAAAAGTGCTGCCCTGGTCAATGAGGGAACAGTAAGGGTAGAAGATGTACTTATCCGCAGGGGCAAGATTGAACGTATAGCACCCTCTATTGAGCCGGGTGCTGAAAAGCTCACAGAGGTTGATTGCAGCGGGCTTCATCTGTTTCCGGGCTTGATCGATGATCAGGTGCATTTCAGAGAACCCGGGCTTACCCATAAAGGAGATATCTTTACTGAAAGCAGGGCCGCCGCCGCAGGAGGCATTACCTCCTTTATGGAAATGCCCAATACCATCCCCAATGCCCTGACCCAGGAGCTGCTTGAAGATAAATACCGCCGGGCTGCAGAAACCTCGCTCATAAACTATTCATTTTATATGGGGGTCAGCAATACCAATGCCGAGGAAGTACTTAAAACAGACCGCAGCCGTATTTGCGGAATCAAGATCTTTATGGGCTCGTCAACCGGGAATATGCTGGTCGATAAACCTCAGACACTTGAGCGCATTTTCAGGGAGTCGGAATCCCTGATCGCTGTTCATTGTGAAGACGAGGCCAGCATCCATCGCAACCTGGAGGCAGCAAAATTAAAGTTCGGAACCTCTATTCCTCCGGCAGAACATGCAGTGATCAGAAATGCAGAGGCTTGTTATATCTCCTCTTCCATGGCCGTTGCCCTGGCTGAGCGCCTGGGGACGCGCCTGCATGTACTGCATATTTCCACTGCCAGGGAACTTGACCTTTTCAGGAATGATATTCCCCTGACCGAAAAACGGATCACAGCAGAGGTTTGCATTCACCATCTCTGGTTTACAGATGCTGATTATGCCACTATGGGTAACCGACTGAAATGGAACCCTGCAGTAAAAACCGCGCATGACAGGGATGCTTTATTAAAAGGAATTCTGGATGGACGGCTTGATGTCATTGCCACTGACCATGCCCCTCACTTACCAGATGAAAAAGACAGGCCTTATCTGGAAGCCTCTTCCGGAGGCCCGATGGTCCAGCATGCTCTGGTAGCCCTGCTGGATCTTTACCACCAGGGAAAGATAAGCCTGGAGGCTATTGCACGTAAAACCTCCCATCATGTGGCCGATTGCTTTAAGATAAATGACCGCGGATATATCAGGGAGGGCTATCAGGCCGACCTTGTGCTGGTCAATCTGCAAAAGCCCTGGCTGGTTGAGAAATCCGGAATCAGGTATAAATGCGGCTGGAGCCCCTTTGAGGGTCACAAATTCAGTTCAGAGGTGGTCAGTACCTTTGTAAACGGAAGCCTTGTCTATTCGGCAGGTCAGATCAGGGAGATAGAGGCAGCCGAGCGTCTGGGCTTCAGGGTATGATCTTTACAAAGCG
>JAYWCR010000097.1:0-4485 GCA_043780395.1 Sphingobacteriales bacterium | reverse complement strand
TGGGTTAATGTAGGATTGTCAAGGTCAATAGTACTTCCATAACTTTCCAGCATTGCATTCATGGCATTCACCAGAATCTGTACTGAAACATCATTTGAACCTGCTACAACAAGGGCATGGCCCTTAGCTGCCCAGAGTGCATCAGCAGTCTTCTTCACTGCATCTGTCAGCATCTCGTTTACAGGTGTTCCGCCGGCCTGTACTGCCTGCCCTGCCTTGGCAGCAAGCGCATTGTAAAGGTCAAGAATTACAAGTGATGATTGGGATGGTTTTACCGGATACCTGAAATCGGCATTTGTTCCGGTCATGCTCATTCCTGCCTCAAACTGAATGTGCCTGGACATCTTTCCTGAATGCAGCATTTTTGCGTTTCGCTTGCTCACATACTGCTTGGTAAATTCTACCGGAGAGATCCAGGTACCAAGAAAGTCTGCGCTGAACGAGACGATCACATCTGCGTTTTCAAAATGATAAGATGGTAATACAGCCTTGTCAAAACTGTTCTTATTAGCCTGCGTAAGTGCTGAGTAAGAAACCGCATCGAAAACTACCTGTTTTGAATTTGGGTAGCTCGCAATGAACTTATCAATTACAGCCTGTGTAGAAGGGCTGTAAATAGTTGAGCTCAGGATCCGGATGTTTCCACCCTTTGCTTTTATAGCCTTAAGTTTACCCGTGATGTAATCATCTACTTCTCCCCAGGTAGCTTCAGCATCCTGCAGAACAGGGCCTTTCAACTTCTGAGCATCGTAAACTTCAAGTACTGAAGCCTGACCGACAGCATCAACGCCACCTTTTGCAACGGGGCAAGCCGGATTACCTTCAATCTTGATAGGTCTTCCTTCCCTGGTCTTCACCAGAATGCTGTACCCGTTAAAGTTACTTGTATAATAGTTGGCCACACCCGGGGTAACATCATCTGGTTTGATCAGATAAGGTATAGCTTTTTGAATAGGTGCCTTGCTACATGCAGCAAGAGTTGCTGCACCAAGTCCAAAACCAAGAGTTTTAATAAAATCTCTTCGTGGAGTAGCCTTCTTAAGACCTATGTCTTCAAGAAAAGCGTCCATCGGAAGGTCTTCCGCAAACTCTCTTTTCTTTAACTCATTAAATTCAGGGCTTGGATTTAACTCTTCCAGGCCTTTCCAATACTGTTTATTATCTTCCATTGTATGTAGCAACAACTAGGTAATGATTAATAATGGCATTTTGCGCACTCGATACCACCCATCATGGCTACCGTCACTTTTTGGCCTTTCTTAAATTCATCATGCATGGCCAGCATTTTATCGTAATAGCCATTTCCTTTTGAATTCACTTTTGTTACCCTGTGGCAATTAATACACCATTGCATGGTAAGAGGTGAAGCCTGATAAACCTGCTTCATTTGCTGGATCTGACCATGACATTTCTGACAGGTAACTCCGCCCACTTTCACGTGTTGTGAGTGATTGAAGTAAACAAAATCCTGTAACTGGTGAATCTTCACCCATTGAATAGGTTTTTTGTTAGGTCCATATTTTCTGTTATCCGGATCAAAGTCCAATGCTTTGTAAATCTTTGCAAGTTCCGGAGAAACTTTTCCATTGTACTTTTCCCTTAACTGAACGGCAGCGTGGCAGTTCATACAGATATTTGCTGATGGAATACCTGCATTCTTGCTCTTCCAAGCTCCGGAATGGCAATACTGACAGGCAATCTTCAATGCACCCGCGTGTAACTGGTGTGAATAGTTAATAGGTTGAACCGGCTGATATCCCTGGGTAATTCCTATGGCCAGTAATTGATCCCAACCTGCAACTGTCAGAGAAACAGTGGTCAGAAGCAGTACTAACACTACCATCTGCTTGTTCTTGGCAAGTTTTTTCAAACCAGCAAGTCTGTCTTTCCTTGGAGCACGTGGAATTACTATTCCTTCTGAATCAACCAGTTCTTCTTCTTCTTCTTCAACTTCTGTCAGCTCTGGACCGCCTTTAAAACGGAGAAGCAGTTTTTCGAGGGTCTTAATAACCCTGTTCAGCACAGCTATTACCAGGAACAGCACAAAGATCACAACGACCAGACCTACAACCGTAAGCCAGCCTGATGAACTTGTATCTGTAGTACCTGCAACAGCAGCTCCACCGCCTGTAGCTACAGCTGCAGTGGTCTTGCTTGCTTCAGAAGCAGTTTTTATATATGACAGGATATCTTTAATATCATCAGGGGCAAGAATACCTTCGAAAATATTCATCGAAGCGCCGTTATACTGGGTGTAAATGGCTATAGCAGCCTTGTCACCTGTAGCTCTGAATTTATTATTGTTAAGAATCCACTTTAACAACCAGTCTTCTGATTGTAAGGATGTAATTCCCTTCAGGGGTGGACCCACAACTTTATAGTCAAGCGCATGGCATGATGCGCAATTTGCTTTAAATAAGGTTTCCCCTTTCTTGGGATCAGCTGCCTTTGCTGCAAAAATGCTGGCAAGCAGCAGGAAAAGTAACATCGGCCCTTTTAAAAGGAATCTTCTAAAGGCCGGTTGCTTGATGCGACTCATAATTATATTGTTAAACTTTCAGAATTAATAGACTATTGAAACTAAGGGTTCAATCTTAAAATCAACTAAAGCCTGACAAAAGTATGACATAAGTCTCACCTGAATTTATCCTGTGAAACAAAAATCATAATTTAGAATGGTTCTAAACAAGAACAAGGCTTAAGTAACTGTTAATAATCTTATTACTTATTTAATAACCAGGCAAAAATAAGGGGAGCTACAATAGTAGCATCCGATTCAATAATGAACTTGGGTGTATCTATGTCAAGTTTTCCCCATGTTATCTTTTCATTGGGGACAGCGCCTGAATAAGAACCATAGCTTGTCGTAGAATCTGAGATCTGACAGAAATAACTCCAGAAAGGAATTTTATCCATCTCCATATCCTGGTAAAGCATTGGCACTACACAGATTGGAAAATCACCTGCAATACCCCCGCCAATCTGGAAGAACCCGACACCATGACCTCCTGAATTTTTAATATACCAGTCGGCAAGCCAAGGCATATATTCAATTCCGCTTTTCATCGTGCTGGCCTTTAATTCCCCTTTCATAATATAGGAGGCGAAAATGTTGCCCATAGTTGAATCTTCCCAGCCTGGTACTACAATCGGCAGGTTCTTTTCAGCTGCTGCCAGCATCCATGAATCTGCAGGATCAATTTCATAATACTGTTCAAGATCACCAGAGAGCAGCATTTTGTACATATATTCATGAGGGAAGAAACGTTCTCCTGCCTCTTCAGCGTCTTTCCATACTTTGAAAATATGCTTCTGAAGGCGGCGGAAGGCCTCTTCTTCAGGAATACATGTATCAGTTACACGGTTGTAATGATTTTCAAGAAGTTCCCATTCGTCCTTAGGGCCCAGATCACGGTAATTAGGTACTCTTTTATAATGATCATGGGCTACCAGATTCATAATATCCTCTTCAAGATTGGCTCCGGTACATGAAATAATAGAAATCTTGTCTTCGCGTATCATTTCTGCCAGACTTTTACCAAGTTCAGCAGTACTCATAGCTCCGGCAAGGGTTACCATCATCTTTCCACCTTTCTCAAGATGGGTTTCATAACCTTTTGCAGCATCTACCAGTGCAGCTGCATTAAAATGCAAAAAATGCTTTTCAATAAACGCTGAAATGGGATTTCTTTTCTTTTCCATGTATTGGCTCAGTTAAAGCGCTAAATTAAGGGTTAAATAATGCTTTATCAGATGTTTATCAGTAAATGACTTAAAGAGCTGGTTAAGAAACAAATACTCTCCCCACATCTACTTTATCAACAAGTTCTGAGCATAAAATGTTGTTTATTATGTACATTTTTAAAAAATATAATGCCCATAAAGAATATATCTATGCTCAATGTTACCCTTGGATGCAACTTAATGATCTCCCAGGCTTCTTCCATCCCTTCTGACCAATGGATATCGTCAAAGATTAGCATCGTATTCTCCCCTGCCCTGTCAAGTGACCAGTAAAAATACCGGAGAGTAGCTTCTTTCTGATGATTTCCATCAATGTAAAGGATAAACTTATCGTTTTCAAGGTTTCCGAGCAGCGCTGGTAGCCTTTCATCGAAATTCCCTGTAATAAGTCTTATATTCTTTAATCCCGATTGCAGATGAACCTCACCTGCCACTGCAGCCACAGCCTCTGAACCCTCTATAGTATATACGATACCATCAGGGATAGCAGAAGCAAGATACAGACTACTTATTCCTAAACTTGTGCCAAGCTCTATCACAACGGACGGACGCTGATCGCTGGCAAGACGGTAAAGGAATCGGGCAAGTTTTGGTGGTTTGAGTGCATTTCGGGCAATGTCACTTATTTGACGGATATCAGATTTTTGAAACTTTGATCCAGCTCCCATATCTACGATTTTCAACCCCTTATGGTTCTGTTTTAATGCAGCACGAATTGCTTCCCAAGCCATGGTAACGGGA
>JAYWCR010000096.1:0-3207 GCA_043780395.1 Sphingobacteriales bacterium | reverse complement strand
AAACTAACAGAGGTGGAGATCAATACCCTGAGCCCCGATAACCGGCCATCTTTAAAAGTAGAAGATGTACAGGGGCTTGTTTTAAGGGTGCTTACAACTCCCGGTTCCACCGTTATGAATAAACCGGTCTTTAACCAGGTAAAAGGGTTAAAAGAGCTGGATTAAAAGACATCCTTAACTATGAAAGACTTTTTATCAGATAATTTTTTATTGCAATCGCCTGCAGCTGAAAGGCTCTATTTTGAGTATGCAGCGGGCCTTCCCATTATAGATTACCATTGCCATTTACCGGTTGATCAGATTGCAGGAAATGTGAACTTTTCCACGATCACCCAGATCTGGCTGAATGGAGATCATTATAAATGGAGGGCCATGCGTGCCAATGGCGTGAATGAAGCTTTCATTACCGGCAACAAAACGGATTATGAAAAATTTGAACAATGGGCAGCTACCGTGCCCTATACCATGAGGAATCCGCTCTATCACTGGACCCATCTGGAGTTAAGGCGTTACTTTAATGAATCCGCCCTTTTATCCCCTTCTACCAGCAGGGCAGTATATGATCAGTGTACAGCCTTGCTCCAAACACCTGAATTTAGTACACGCAGCATCATCTCAAAAATGAATGTGGAAGTCATCTGCACCACGGACGATCCGCTTGATTCACTGATTTACCATCAGGCGATCAGGTCAGATGGTTTTAAAACCCGGGTATCTCCTGCCTTCAGGCCCGATAAAGCTATGGAGGCTGCCGATGCTGCAGCGTTAAATTCCTATATCGGTAAACTCGAGCTCATCATAGATAAAGCAATTGATACCTATACAGATTATCTGCAGGCTTTAAAACTCCGGCATGATTACTTTGCAGCCAATGGCTGTACCGTATCAGACCATGGCCTTGAACAGATCTATGCTGAAGCATATACCCTGGAAGAAATTGACAGAATCTTTCTGAAAATAAGACTTAATGAGCACTTGTCTTCTGTGGAGGTTCTGAAGTTCAAGTCATCCATGCTCTATGAATTTGCCCTCTGGGATCATGAAAAAGGATGGGTGCAGCAATACCATCTGGGGGCCCTCAGAAATAATAATATCAGGGCCTTCCGCACCTTAGGGGCAGATACAGGCTGGGATTCCATAGGCGATTTCAGCCAGGCCCGCTCTCTCTCACGTTTTCTGGACAGGCTTGACAGTACAGACCAGCTGGCAAAAACTATTCTTTATAACCTGAACCCTGCAGACAATGAGGTGATTGCCTCCATGATCGGTAATTTCAATGACGGCTCTGTGGCCGGAAAGATCCAGTTTGGCTCTGCCTGGTGGTTTCTGGATCAGAAAGATGGCATGACCCGGCAGCTTAATACCCTCTCGAATATGGGTTTGATCAGCCGTATGGTTGGTATGCTTACCGATTCGAGAAGTTTTCTCTCCTTCCCAAGGCATGAATATTTCAGAAGAATCGTCTGTAATCTATTTGCTCAGGAGATGGAAGCAGGTGAACTGCCTGCCGATTTTGAATGGATAGGCAAGATCATCCAGGATATCTCTTATTTCAATGCCCTGAACTATTTTAACTTCAAATAAAATGGGAAAACGCATCTTAAAAGTACATGCGGATGATAATGTACTCGTCGCCCTGCAAGACCTTAAGGCCGGGGAAATCATCGGATATCAAAATGTTGACTTGTCTGTTGAAGAATTTATTCCGGCCAAACACAAGATAGCCCTTGCTGATATTCCTGCTGGCGGAAAGGTGATCATGTATGGCGTGCTGGTGGGAAAAGCCCTATCTGCTATCAGAAAAGGAGGGCTGCTCAGTACCTCAAACATCAAACATGCAGCCAGTGATTTTATGGCCGAAGGTCAGAATTTTAAATGGACCCCGCCTGATACAAGTGCATATGAGGGCAGAACATTCAACGGTTTTCACCGCGCTGACGGCGGGGTGGGCACAGCCAACTACTGGCTTATTGTGCCGATGGTATTTTGCGAAAACCGGAATGTAGAGGTCTTGCAGGAAGCCCTGATCAAGCCCCTTGGTTATGGGCGCAAGGCTGTCTACGAACAAAAAGCAGCCTACCTGATTGATAAAATTAAGGCCGGAAGCAGCATGGAAGAGATTCTGTTTGTAGAAACAGGTCATGATCAGGAGGAAGCATCCGGTAAAAAAGTATTTCCGAATGTCGACGGGCTTAAGTTTCTAAACCATACGGGCGGCTGTGGTGGTATCAGGCAAGATTCCACGGCCTTATGCGGACTGCTTGCCGGCTATATTACCCATCCGAATGTAGCTGGGGCTACGGTGCTGAGCCTTGGCTGCCAGAATGCACAGGTGAACAGCTTAATGGATGAGATCCATAAGCGCTCTCCTGCATTTGACAAGCCCCTATATGTTCTGGACCAGCAGACAGTAGGCAAGGAATCCAAAATGCTTGATAAAGCCATCCGTCAGACCCTTGCCGGCTTAATGCAGGCAAATAAAAATGTCCGCAGGCCCGCGCCTTTGAGCAAGCTTACCATTGGCCTTGAATGCGGCGGCTCGGACGGGTTTTCAGGCATCTCTGCAAATCCGGCAATAGGCTATACTTCTGATCTTTTAGTAGGCCTCGGAGGAAAGGTGATCCTCTCAGAATTCCCCGAACTCTGCGGGGTAGAACAGGATCTGATCAACCGCTGCTCCCAGAAAGAAGATGCTATCCGCTTTGCAGATCTCATGCGCACCTATAACCACCGCGCCCAGGAGGTAGGCTCAGGTTTCGATATGAACCCATCACCCGGAAATATTAAGGACGGGCTGATCACCGATGCCATTAAATCGGCAGGGGCTGCAAAAAAAGGAGGTACTTCACCGGTGGTGGATGTGCTCGACTATCCTGAAATGGTGACAAGGTCAGGGCTTACCTTGTTATGTACGCCAGGCAATGATGTTGAATCAACAACCGCCGAAGTTGGATCAGGCGCAAACATAGTACTGTTTACAACGGGTCTGGGTACCCCTACCGGGAATCCGATAGCACCTGTCATAAAAATTGCCAGCAACACCATTCTTTTTAACCGCATGAATGATATCATGGATATCAACACAGGATCAATCATTGAAGGCAGCGAGACCATTGAAGAAGCTGGTGAGCGGATCCTGAACTATGTGATTGAGGTGGCAAGCGGGGATATTGAAGTCAGCGCTGTCAGGCATGGTCAGAATGATTT
>JAYWCR010000095.1:0-10676 GCA_043780395.1 Sphingobacteriales bacterium | reverse complement strand
ATAAACGAGGGAACCCTGGGCCCTACGAATACGGGCTGGACAAACTGGACCTATGAATGGGGTGCCATGTACAGCAGAATCAGGGCCTGTAATATTGCCCTGCAGAATCTGGCCCAGGCTAAATTCGATGCAACGTTAAAAGCCAGGTTACAGGGAGAAGCACATTTTATGCGTGCCTATTATTATCAGCAGCTGGTCAGGTATTATGGAGGGGTTCCTTTGATCAAGCGCCCTTATCTGCTTGGAGAGGCTACCTATGAAGCAGCCAGAAATACCTATGCCGATTGCATTACATTCATAACAAGCGACTGTGACAGTGCCTCTACCTTGCTTGCCGGTAAGTGGATGGATCAGGGAAGAGCCTCCAATGCTGCTGCTCTGGCCCTGAAATCAAGGGTTTTGCTTTATGCCGCCAGTGACCTGCATGATATCCCTACGGCAAAAGCTTATTCTTCCACGATCGGAGGGTATTCAAACCCTGAAATTCTGGGATATGTGAGTGGCGACCGTACTGCCCGCTGGCAGGCTGCAAAAGATGCAGCCAAGGCTGCTATGAATGCAGCAGGTTCCGGATATAAACTTGGACTTACTTCTCCTGTATCCGCATCCGATGGAATGAATAACTATATCTCCATTGCCATGGGCGGTGGAAGTAAAAGTCCGCTGGCCGATAAGTCTGCTGCTTCCGAGCTGATCTTTGGTAAGTATTTTATTGCCGATAAGCTAGAGGGTGGCCAGCTTCTGGGTCTGTTTAATGGTCCGAACGGATACCATAACTGGGCTGGAAATGCGCCTGTTGAGAACCTTGTCAGTGATTATGAGAATATGGACGGTACAAAGTTCAGCTGGTCCAATCCAGTAAATAAAGCGGCTCCCTATAAGAACAGGGATCCCCGCCTGACAGCATCGATCCTGTACGATGGTGCTGGCTGGAAACCACGGAACCTGATCTCTGGCAATGTAGACCCCGTAAGTCAGATCCAGACCGGTAACTACCAGAGTGGTGCTGGAATGATCCCTGGAATTGATACCCGTCAGAGCAGTATTGAGAACTGGAACGGATGCTGGACAGGTTATTATATGCGCAAGTTCACAGATCTGGACCCCGCAATAGTTGATAACAATACAAGGCAGAATATTCCATGGCCATTTTTAAGGGTTACTGAAGCAGTTTTCAATTATTCAGAGGCCTGTATTGAACTTGGTTTATATGATGAGGCCCGGTCATGGTTGAATAAGATCCGTTTCCGTGCCGGTATGCCCGCCCTTACCGAGACGGGAGATGCGCTCAAACAGCGCTACCGCAATGAGCGCAGAATTGAAATGGCCTTTGAAGAGCAGCGTTTCCATGATGCACGCCGCTGGATGATCGCTCCAGTGACACTTGGCAATGCAGTCATATTTATCAATATTACTGGTATGCTGACTGCCGGGAGTTCAGCGCCAAACCCATACAGACATGATGAAAGCCTGTATACCTATACCTATAATCCTGTAGTGGACAATAGCCAGGAAAAACGCACCTGGATCGATAAAATGTACTTTTTACCGATCAATAAAGACGAGGTAAGCAAGAACACGAAGCTTATCCAGAATCCTGGATATACCAACTGATAAATCCATTGTTTTTTTGTAGATGCCGGGGCTTATGCCCCGGCATTTTTTTTTGCTTTTTTTTTAAGACTTTGATAATACCTGGTGTCTGAATGTTTTGCTGATTGCTAAAATCGTATTAAATGTTACAATAACGTTTAACTATAACTTATTTATTAGAATTAACTTAATATTCTGGTTAGGAAGAAAACTTAACCAGATAGCTCTCTGATAAGTTCATTCTAAAGATTTTCCCATGAGGTATAATTTACTTAAAGAAGTTCATCTTAAAAGATCATTCGGTGCGGCGCTTATGCTGCTGGGCCTTTTGCCGCAGATGGCATCAGGATCCACATCTGAAAAACATTATAGACCCCTGAACCGGGAAGTTTTCCGGTTAAAAGATGCACCCATTACGGTCCACGGAAAAGTAACCGACCAGACCACAGGTGAAACGCTCATCGGGGTATCCGTGAAAGTAAAAAATTCAGGGGCCGGAACGGTGACGGATGTAAAAGGGAGCTTTACCCTTTCAACGGTCAGTGATGCCGTTCTTGTGATCTCCTATGTGGGCTATACTTCGGTGGAAGTCCCCGTAAATGGCCGAGATAACCTTGTGATTAAAATTCAGACGGCTTCCAAGGGCCTGAACGAGGTGGTGGTTGTTGGTTATGGGGTACAGAAAAAGATCACTGTGACGGGCTCTGTGGCGACAGTTAAAGGAGCAGAACTTGAACAGTCGCCGTCAGTGAACCTTTCCAATACCCTTGCCGGGCGTCTGGCCGGGGTTACAGCCGTACAGGCAAGCGGAGAGCCTGGATATGATGGCTCTGCAATTCATATCCGCGGAATCAACAGTCTTGGAAACAATGATGCCCTGGTGGTCATCGACGGTGTTCCTGACAGGTCGGGGGGGCTGGAGCGGCTGAATACAGCAGATATTGAAAATGTCTCCGTACTGAAAGATGCATCAGCCGCCATTTATGGTTCCCGGGCTGCAAACGGCGTGATCCTGATCACCACAAAGCATGGAAAGTCAGGCAAGACCCAGCTCTCCTATGATTTTAATCAGGGGTATTCACAGGCAACGGTGATTCCAAAAATGGCCAGTGCTGCAGAATATGCGGCGATGAACAATGAACTGATCCTTTATAATCATGTTCCATCAGGCCAGTGGGCAGCCGCCAATACGGCTTTTGCTCAGACCGGCTCATATACAGCCCTGGATGGTTCCGTAGTGCAGGCAGCCTACCAGCCCAAAGATATGGCCCTTTACGGCAATGGAAAAGATCCGCTGGCCCATCCCAATACAGACTGGTTCAAGACAACCTTAAAGAACTGGTCACCCCAGTCAAGGCAAACGGTACAGCTTTCAGGCGGTACTGACAATATAAAATTTTTAACCTCTCTGGGCTATACCAATCAGGATGGGTATTATAAGAATTCAGCTACCGGGTATAAACAATATGACCTGCGCATTACCCTGGATGCCAGAGTGAATAAGTACATCAGCACCAGTTTCGGAATCACGGGCAGGGAAGAGGTGCGTAACTTTCCTACACAGTCATCTTCTTCCATCTTCAGAATGCTGATGCGTGGCAAGCCCACCGAACAGGAGGTCTGGCCTGATGGCAGTCCCGGACCCGATATTGAGAACGGTCAGAACCCTATTGTCATTACGACCAGCAAAACCGGCTATCAGAAAGATAAACGCGATTACCTGCAGACCAATGGGAAAATTGAGATCCTGATTCCCGGTGTGAGCGGGCTTAAGGTCACTGGAACTGCAGCTGTGGATAAATACCAGCTGACAAATAAAGTCTGGCAGATCCCCTGGAGCCTGTATTACTGGGATGATAAAACCTTTCAGGCCGATGGAAAGTCACCGCTTCTAACCTCGAGTGTGCGCTCTACCTATACCGACCCGCGGTTGAGCCAGAATACAGAGAACAAGCTGAATGTATTGCTTGAAGGTTTTCTGAACTATGACAAGACCATTGGCAACCATACCATTAACCTGATGGCTGCGGTTTCCAGAGAAACTATTTCCGATGATTATTTCAGTGCCTACCGCCGCTACTTTATTTCGCCGACCGTTGATCAGTTATTTGCCGGGGGAGATGCTCAGAAAGATAATGGTGGTGGAGCCTATAAGCGTGCCCGCCTGAGTTATTTCGGAAGGGCTGCATATAATTACAAGCAAAAATTCCTTGCGGAGTTTCTCTGGAGGTATGATGGCTCCTATATCTTTCCTGAGGCGCATCGTTTCGGTTTCTTTCCCGGTCTTTTGCTTGGATATAATATATCACAGGAAAATTTCTGGAAAGACAATATTAAGGTTGTTAATAACCTGAAAATCCGTGCTTCATACGGTTCTATGGGTTCTGAGCCCTATTATAGCCTGAACGGTGCTGCACCAACTCTTCAGGAATACCAGTACCTGTCTACCTATGGATTTGGCAGTTATATTCTGAACGGACAGGTGACCAAATCCCTGTACGAAACCAGGGTGCCCAATCCGAATTTCACCTGGGAGGTCGCTCATAATTATGACCTGGGTATAGAGGCTGAATTATTTCAGGGTAAACTGCTTTTCGAAGGCGATTACTTTATGAATAAACGAACCCATATTCTATGGCAGCCCCAGGGTTCTACCCCTGCCAGTACCGGGATCAGCAACCTGCTCCCTCCTGAAAATATAGGCAAGGTGAATAATCAGGGCTATGAGTTCAAGCTTGGCTTTAATGATAAGCTGGGTGATTTCAGGTATAGTGTAAGTGTGAACGGAGGCTATGCAAAGAACAAGATCATTTTCCAGGATGAGGCACCAGGCGCTCCTGTTTATCAGAATGCCACCGGCCATCCTATCGGCTCACCCCTCTTATTCATTTCAGACGGGGTCTTTAAAAACCAGGGAGAAATAGATGCCACTAAACTTGATTATTCGGGTGTTACCCCTCAGTTAAGACCCGGGGACCTGAAAATAAGGGATGTGAACCATGATGGGAAAATTGACGGGAATGACCAGCAACGGGTAGACAGGGGTATTACCCCCAAGTTTACAGGAGGGCTTTCTGTAAATCTTGCCTATAAGAGTTTTGACCTTGCTGTTCTGTTTCAGGGTGCGACCGGAGGTTTTCTGCCGATAGGTACAGAATCAGGAGATATCGGAAATTACCTTCAGTATACGTATGACCATCAATGGACAGTAAATAATCCCAGCAGCGTTGATCCACGCATTGCCAACCGGGGAGATACCTGGTACTCCAACAACAATTCTTACTTCTACCGGAGTACGAATTACCTGCGCCTAAAAAATCTTGAACTGGGCTATAATGTACCTCCGCTAATCCTTAGTAAGGCTGGGATAAGCCGGCTCCGGATCTATGTGAACGGGCTGAACCTGATCACCTGGGACAAACTTAAGATCTGGGATCCTGAATCGCTTTCAGGGAATGGCCAGTATTACCCTCAGTCAAAGATCCTCAATTTTGGTGCACGCATATCCTTTTAACAGTGAACACTATGAAAACCTATATAAAACTGATATCTGTTGGGATGCTTGTTTCAGCAGGCTTCCTGGGCGCTTGTAAAAAAGATTTTCTGAACACACAGCCTCTTACTGAAGTTCCGGGCTCAGCCGTCTGGAAAGACGGAGCCCTTTCAGCAGCCTTTGTAAATGAGATCTATAACGGACTTGGCAATGGAGGCTTTGATGAACAGGAACTTGCCTCGTTAACAGATGAGGCCGTATTTACACATCCCGGCAGGGGTATTAATATTGTAAATGAAGGTACGCTCGGGCCCACCAATACCGGCTGGACAAACTACACCTATGAATGGGGTGCTATGTTTACCCGCATCCGGGCCTGTAATCTGGCCCTTCAGAATTTGAAGACTTCCACCATTGACGCTGGCTTGAAGGCCCGCCTCCAGGGTGAAGCACATTTTTTACGTGCGTATTATTACCAGCAGCTGCTGCGGTATTATGGAGGGGTACCCATCATTAAACGCACCTATAGCCTGGGGGAAAAGACGTATTCAGCAGCCAGGAACACTTTTGCCGACTGTGTAAGTTTTATTACCAGTGACTGCGACAGTGCAGTGACCCTGTTAACCGGCCAGACCTTGGATCAGGGCAGAACTTCCGCTGCTGCTTCTCTGGCCCTTAAATCAAGGATCCTTCTCTATGCAGCCAGTGACCTCCACGATATGCCAACGGCAAAACTGAATTCATCGGTGATCAGCGGATTTGCCCATCCTGAGCTGTTAGGGTATACAACAGGCGACCGCACAGCACGCTGGCAGGCAGCAAAAGATGCAGCATTTGCTGTATTGAATGCAGCAGGCGGGGGGTATAAGCTCAATCTTTCAGCACCGGTATCTGCTGTTCAGGCACAGACAAACTATATTTCCATTGCTATGGGCGGGGGAAGCAAAAGTGCTGCTGTAGATGCTTCAGCTTCGAGTGAACTTATCTTTGCAAAATATTTCAGCCCTGGGAAGATCGAGACAGGCGAAAGTGTTGGCCTTGACAATGGTCCCAATGGCTACCATAACTGGGCGGGGAATGCGCCTGTTCAGACCCTGGTAGATGATTATGAAAATATGGATGGGACAAAATTCGACTGGACAAATGCTGTTCAAAAGGCAGCACCCTATAAGAACAGAGACCCCCGTCTGGCAGCCACAGTTCTTTATGATGCTGCCGGATGGAAACCAAGAAGCCTGATCTCAGGGAATGTAGACCCTGTCAATCAGATCCAGACTGGAAAATATCAGCAGGGTACGGGCATGGTTGCCGGCCTTGACACCCGGCAGAGCAGTATTGAGAACTGGAACGGAAGCTGGACCGGCTATTATATGCGCAAATTCATTGATCCAGACCCTGCCGTGGTCGATAATAATACCCAGCAGTATATTCCATGGCCATTTTTCAGGGTAACGGAAGCTGTATTTAATTATGCAGAGGCTTGTATTGAACTGGGCCAGGAAGCTGAGGCAACAACATGGCTGAATAAGATCCGGTTCAGGGCAGGGATGCCGGCTATAACTCAAACGGGTCTGGCTTTAAAGCAGGAATACAGGAATGAGCGTAGGATTGAAATGGCCTATGAAGAACAGCGTTTTCATGATGCCCGCAGGTGGATGATCGCACCAGGTACCCTTGGGCGTTCTGTTGAATTCATTACTATCACAGGAATGCTGAAACCTGGAGCTGCAGCACCTCCGGTCTATAAACATGACGAATCGATCTACACCTATATTTATACTCCTGTGGCTGATATCGGCCTAGAAAAAAGGGTCTGGCTTGATAAAATGTATTTTTTACCCATCAGTCTCACTGAGGTAAGCAAGAACAGCAAGCTGATACAGAATCCTGGATACTAAAACCAGCAAGATTAATATTAGAAGAAATGCCGGCCTGAACTCCGGCATTTTTTGATTAATATTAGTTTCTGTTTCACTCCGCCCCCTTAATTTCTCATGAATAAATTGCAGACTCTTTTCACTGGTCTTTTTTTTCTTACAGCCTGCCATCAGAAAATGGCAGACCCGCATAGACAGAACGTACAGTCCAAGCCTCTTTTTACCCTGCTCTCTTCAGAACAGACGCATGTCGATTTTGCCAATACCCTCACCGAAGGCTTGAATACCAACGTACTCATGTACCAGTATTTCTATAACGGAGGGGGTGTAGCCGTCGGTGACCTGAATGGAGACGGGCTGCAGGATATTTATTTTTCCGGCAATATGACTGATAACAGGCTTTATCTGAATAAAGGTCATATGCAGTTTAGTGATATTACAGCCCTTGCTGAGGTTGCCGGAAGGCCTGGACCCTGGAAAACAGGAGTGACCATGGCCGATGTGAACGGAGACGGGAAGCTGGATATCTATGTATGTTATTCAGGAAATGTGAGTGCCGCGCACCGGGAGAACCAGCTTTTTATAAACCAGGGAAATGATAAGGACGGGGTTCCGCATTTTTCTGAGCAGGCACGCAGCTATGGACTTGCCGATTCAGGCTATAGTACCCAGGCCGTCTTTTTTGATTACGACCGCGATGGTGACCTGGATATGTTGTTGGTCAATCATAGCCCTGTACAACTGCCGGTTCTTGATGAGGTGAATACAGCCGCGATGCTTACAAAGAATAATTCACCGAACGGCGTACGCCTTTACCGCAATGACGGTGGGCATTTTAAGAATGTGACCGGGGAGGCCGGCATTAGCAGTTCCGACCTTACTTACGGGCTTAGTGCGGGTATTGGAGATGTGAATGGCGATGGCTGGCCTGATATCTATATTTCCAATGATTATACGATCCCCGACTACTTATATATCAATAATGGCAATGGCACATTTACCAATAAGGTCCAGTCAGCGCTGGGTCATACTTCCCAGTTTTCCATGGGCAATAGCCTGGCAGACATAAATAACGATGCAGCGCTTGATATTTTCACACTTGACATGCTGCCTGAAGACAATCACCGGCAGAAACTTTTATTTGCCCCTGATAATTATGAAAAATTTAATCTGAGCCTTAAAACAGGTTTCTATTACCAGTATATGCGCAATATGCTACATCTGAATAATATGAATGGAACATTCAGTGAGGTAGGGCAGCTGGCGGGCATCTCCAATACAGACTGGAGCTGGTCACCCTTATTTGCTGATTATGATAATGATGGCTGGAAAGACCTCTTTATTACCAATGGCTATACCCGTGACTATACGAATATGGATTTTGTAAAGTATATGGGTGATTTTCTGAAAGATGGAAAGCTCATGCGCAGGGATATCTATAACCTGGTGCAGCAGATGCCTTCGTCAGAGGTAAAGTCTTATTTTTTTAAGAACAGGGGTGGAGCATCTTTTGTAAATATGAGTGCCCCCTGGGGTATAAACCTGCCATCGAACAGCAATGGGGCAGCATATGCCGACCTGGATAATGACGGAGATCTTGACCTGGTGGTAAATAATATAAACCAGCCTGCATTTATCTATGAGAACCAGAGCAATAAAAAAATGGATAGCCATTTCCTGGAGCTCAGGCTTGAGGGCGGAGCTATGAATACGCAGGGGGTAGGAGCAAAGATTACCCTGTACGCGCATGGCACCCGGCAATACCTTGAACAAATGCCGGGGCGCGGCTATCAGTCCAGTGTCTCTGCCGTGCTTCATTTTGGGCTGGGAAAATATACCTCTGTCGATTCACTGCGCATTGTATGGCCTTTGGGAAAGACTGAACTGCTCAGGAATATCAAAGCCGACCAGACGCTTATGCTGAATGAAAAAAATGCAGGGGCGGCTTACCGGAATCCAAAAGTACAGAAAGCCCTGTTTACAGAACAGCAGTCACCAATACATAATAAACAGGTAATAAGCCAGCTGAATGATTTTAAACGGCAGCCTTTAATGGTAAATCCCCAGTCATTTTCCACTCCCTGCATGGTGAAAGCGGACGTAAATGGCGACGGGCTTGAAGATGTGTTCATCGGAGGAAGCAACGGAATACCTGCCTGCCTGTATATCCAGCATAAGGGAAGCACCTTTACCCTGAAAAACGAGCCTGCATTTGAAGCGGACAGGAACATGAAAGATGCAGATGCCGTATTCTTTGATGCCAATGGCGACGGAAAGCCTGATCTTTATATTGCTGCCGGAGGCTATGATAGTTTTAAACCCGATGATCCTTTATTGCAGGACCAGCTTTATCTGAATGACGGGAAGGGGAATTTCAGCAGATCGGTCAATGCATTGCCTCTGATGCAGGGAAGTAAAAGTTGCGTCAGAGTGGCAGATCTGAACGGAGATGGGTTTCCTGATCTTTTTGTAGGCGGCAGGGTCATTCCGGGGCGTTACCCCGAGGCACCACAGAGCTACCTGCTCATAAATGATGGTAAGGGCCATTTTACGGATCAAACCCTTATGCGCTCACCATCCCTGCGCCATATAGGCATGGTAACCGATGCCCTGTGGATAGATATGAACAGGGACAAGAAGCCCGATCTTGTGTTGGTGGGCGAATGGATGCCGGTGACCGTCCTTATTAATGTGAATGGTAAACTGATCAATAAGACCGGTGATTATTTTGACAGGCCTTCTACCGGCTGGTGGAATAAGATTCTGGCAGCAGATCTTAACCATGATGGTCACCCCGATCTTGTCGTGGGCAACCAGGGTCTCAATACCCAGTGCCGGGCAAGCAATGACGAGCCTGCAGAAATGTACTTTAAAGATTTCGATGATAACGGGGCCGTTGACCCGATACTGTGTTTTTATATCCAGCATAAATCTTATCCTTTTGTAAGCAGGGATGAGCTTCTTGACCAGATGAGCATCATGCGGGCACGCTTTCCTGATTATAAAAGCTATGCAGATGCAGGCCTGAAAGAGATCTTCAGCCCTGAGGAGTTGAAAGGTGCAGGTCATCTATCCGCCAATACCCTTGCTACAAGCCTGTTCTTAAGTGATGCTCACGGGAAACTTCATGTCACTGAATTACCTGCTGAAGTTCAGTATGCACCGGTCTTTACAATTTCCAGTTTCGACTATGATAAGGATGGCAACCTGGACCTGCTTTTATGTGGAAACATTAACCGGGCAAGGCTCCGGTTTGGAAAGACAGATGCAAACTATGGGATTCTGTTAAAGGGCGATGGAACCGGCCATTTCAGCTATGTTCCCCAAGCTATATCCGGTTTTAAGGTGAAAGGGGATGTGCGGAGTGTGCTGGAGGTAAATCATACCCTGCTCTTTGGAATAAATGAAGAAGGGCTGAGGGCTTACAGGTCAGGCATATGAAAAAGGTTATTCTCTCCCTCGCTTTTTTCTTCATTATGTGCTCCAGCTGCAGGCAACCGGCTCCAATGCATGCCGACCTGACTGCCAATGATCTGAGTAAGGTCATTCTGGAAATGACGGATATTATGGTACATGATATAACGAATCCACCGCTTGCAGCGCGCTTCTTTGCCTATAGCTGTCTGGCAGGCTATGAAGTACTGGCCGGAAATGATAAAAAAATACCCTCCATGGCCGGTAAGCTTCATGGGTTTCCCCTAATCACCCGGCCT
>JAYWCR010000094.1:0-5105 GCA_043780395.1 Sphingobacteriales bacterium | reverse complement strand
CTTTTTTGCATTCCCGCTTGAAAAGTATTTTCTGGGACCGAAGAGTTTTAGCCTTTTATACCTTGCCGGATTGCTTTTATGTGATATTCCGACCATCATCAAAAAGCGGAATAATCCGGGTTATTATAGTCTGGGTGCCTCAGGGGCGATCTCTGCGGTATTGTTCTGTATGATAGTCTATTACCCTAATTTGGGGATAGGTATCATGTTCCTGCCCTTTCATATTCCGGGATACATTTTCGGGTTTCTGTACCTGATCTATTCTACGTATTCTGCAAAACAGCAGTCGGGTAATATAAACCATGATGCACATATTTACGGAGCGCTTACCGGAGTTGTGATGGCATTCATCCTGAACTTCGGGGAAGCTTCGCATGTGATCACTAAGATTGTGCAGGGCGGCTTTTTAAGCTAGCCGGGTAAGAGGGCTGGCTGGGTCAGCCAGAATAGTTGCCTTGCTGATATTAAAAGGTTTCCAGAACGCCTCCAGTACCTGGGCGTACACAGAATTATTCCAGGCGTTGAATAAAGGGCGAAACCCGGCACCTTCCAGGGGCTGGGCACTGATCGTATATTCAGGCTGACCTGCTACCGGGGGCAAGACCAGGTATTCCGGTATGGGATTGAAGAGATAGGCAGAATAATAGAAAAGGGCGCAGAGTTCCTGGAACTGGATGAGCTCGAGGGGCTTGTTCTCATGTCTTTTAAGAAGACCGGCATGGTAGTTCAGATTCCGGCCATGATCCTGCAGGCAGATGAGCAGACCGAAATCAGCAAGGGCCATGGAGAAGATCATGGTTGCCATCTCATCCCTGTAATCGAAATAGTCTATAGCCGGTTCCAGTTTCACCAGTACCAGTGACCAGGGTTCAAATTCTTCAAACACAATAGGCACCCTTAATGACTGGAGCAGCAGATGAAGATTTTTGAACTTGGCAAGCAGGGAAGGCGATATTCCCAGGGGTTCATCTCCTTCATGCTGGATGAAGGCAGCCTGCAGCTCTATCCAGATAATACCATAAAGCAGTTTGGAAAACCATAAGAATACATCAGATTCATCAAGGGCTTTCACGCCTGCATACCCCCCGGCAAAAGCAAGGCTTATTTTTTTCTCCAGGGGGTCCAGGTAAAGCGCTTTGCAGCTGGCACAGCAGGGCATCTGCATGGCTCCATAACTGGTAACAGATTCATCAAGCAGTTTGAATGGCAGTTCCTGGAGTTTATAGGTTTCCATGAGCCAGTCTGGAAATACAGATGCCCTGTCTGTAATTCCATCAGTTTTTACCCCGCATAAAAAACATTCTTTATCAGAGAAACTCAGCTGCTCAAAAGGATCATACAATTCCATGCGCCAAAGTAAAGATTTATTATGCAGACCTGAAAAACACGTTTTAGTTTTAGGGTCTGAATACTCAACCCGCCACTTGTTTATATTCGATACCCAGCCGTAACTCTTCTCATTCAGAGGTTATGGCTGGGTATGTAATTTTAAATCCAGCCATAACTCATTTTATTCAGTGGTTTTAGCCAGATATAGTCATTTATATCCTGCCAAAACTCTTAATTTAAGCCATGGAACTTAGCCTCAAGCCTTATTCCCTGCAACTCCGCCATTCCTTTGCTATCTCGGGCAATACAAGACTGGAGACACCGCTGGTATTTGCCATGCTTAGCCATGAGGGCTTTACGGGCTACGGCGAGGCTTCCCTGCCCCCCTATCTGCCGGAAACACAGAAAACCGTCATGGACTTTCTGAATGGGCTGCAACTTGAAAACTTTAAAGACCCGCTTAATACAGATCTTATTCTGGACTATGTAATGGCGGCCTCTGCAGGAGATCTGGCTGCAAAAGCTGCTTTTGATATTGCCTTACATGATCTGCAGGGAAAAATTCTTGGTAAGCCTTGTTATGAAGAATTTAAGTCAAATGCTGACAAGATGCCTGAAACATCGTTCACTCTGGGTATGGATACACCTGAAATGATGCGCTTGAAGGTAAGTGAGGCCAGTCAGTTCAAGCTCCTGAAAATAAAACTGGGCGGCCCCAATGATAAGGATATTATCAGAGCTGTCAGGGCAGTATGCTATAAACCCTTATGTGTAGATGCCAACCAGGGCTGGGCAGATAAACATGAAGCCCTTGAAATGATCTACTGGTTAAGGGATGAAGGGGTGAAATTTATTGAGCAGCCCATGCCTAAAGCAATGAAGACGGAAATGATCTGGCTTACTGAGCATAGCCCTCTGCCTACCATAGCCGATGAGTCATGCCAGACATTGCATGATATTGAAGCTGTTCAGGGAGTGTTCAGGGGCATTAATATTAAACTGATGAAATGCGGAGGGATCAGGGAAGCGCGTAAAATGATCAGCCTTGCAAGAAAACTGGATCTTAAGATACTGATGGGTTGTATGAATGAGAGCAGCGTGGCCGTAATGGCTGCGGCCAGCCTTGCGCCTCAATGTAACTGGGCCGACCTGGATGGACCCTTCCTGGTAACAAATAATCCATTTGAAGATCCTGAGATACGAAACGGGCGTATTAAACTAACAGGAAGGGCCGGTTTCGGGGCAGTACCAGTATCAGACCTGAATTAAACGACGTCAAGTGTCGGATCAATTTCCTGGGCCCATGCAAGAATACCTCCTTTTACATTATATAAGTTCTTCAATCCGAATTGTTGTTCAAGCTGGGAGATGGCAGCTGCGCTTCTGCGGCCACTGCGGCAGTAAACTACCACATCTCTGTTCCGGTCTACTTTATCTGATTCCAGCAGTACATTTGCCAGAGGAATATGCAGGCCGCCGATATTAGCTGACTCATATTCAAAGTCTTCCCTGACATCAATAAGCTGAAAATCGTCTTTCTTATCCAGTTTTTCTTTTAGCTCCTGAACAGTAATTTCTTTAATAGCCATAAATTAATTTTAGTTAAATATACAAGCTTTGATTTATTATTACATAATCCCCGCCCATTCGGCGTGGTCTCTATAAGCCAAAATACATGAAATTTATCGTTTCCATAATCAGCCTTCTTATCTTTTTTGTTCAGGCGGGTGCCCGCCAGACACAGGTTGTCTCAGATACAAGCAGAATTCATATGCCTGGTTCCATGCTCCGGCCCGTTGCATCTGATACAGTGCGCAGGAAGCTGTTTCTGAAACTTGATGCAAGCTTTAAAGACTCATTAACTGTACATAGCCCCCGCAAGCCACTTACCGGAATTACCCTTGCAGGAACGCATCTGCGGATCAATGCCAAAGAGCTGACCGTGTATCAGACGGGTGCCTTTGGTGAGATGCTCAGCCTTCAACCGGGATTAAATCTTGTACATTTTCAGCTGGCGGGCCCGGATTCTTCTAAACTTGATACGTCAGTCAAACTGAATTACATTCCGCTGAAGCCTGCTGTTGAAACCCGTGATCTGAAGATCGAGGAAGTCAGCATCTATCCGCATGAAGACCAGGAACTTGTCAGTGGTGATCTGCTGAAGATCCGGGTAAAAGCCCTGACAGGCTGCAGCCTCGTATTTCTCAACGCTGTTCCTCTGATAGAACTTCCGGCAGCACAGACGGGTGGTATGCGCGGTATCTATCAGGTAAACTATACGGTAAGACCTACAGATACACTGCCATTGCAAAAACTTGTATTTACCCTTACGGGAAAAGACGGACGTAAGGTATCTTCAAAAAGTGAAGAGAGAATAGGGTTTAATAATGCAGGTTTCCCCAGGGTAGCTATTACCCACGGCGATCTTCCCTATATGAACTTTGGTCTGGGAACAGACCGTCTCGGAGGGGCAAAGCTTGGGTACCTTGATACCCTGGTGCGGATGAAAGTTACCAGCCGGTCGGGGAATCTATACCGGGTAGACCTTTCTGAGCATCAGCAGGCCTGGATTCCGGTAAACCTAGTAAAGCTGATGCCTTCAGGAACCTTTTTTCCGGCCAGCAATACCGGAAATATTACAGTAGCAGCTGATAGTGATTATGATTATATCCGCATGACCCTTTCCGACAGGCTGCCTTATAGTTCTGACCTGCTGGTAGACCCGACACGAATAGAGGTCAATGTGTATGGGGCAAGTTCCAACACCAACTGGATCATCCAGCATCAGGGTACCCGCACAGTGCAGAGTATAAATACCCACCAGCTTGAATCAAACCTGTTCAGAATTGAGATAGATCTGGTAAAGGAGCAAAGCTGGGGCTATACTGTATACTATGAAGGCCGGAGTCAGCTGGTAATCCGAATTAAACATGCACCCCTGGTACTGGACCTTAAAAGGCTGAGCATTGCCATAGATGCCGGGCATGGAGGAAAGAACTATGGGGCAAGAAGCATTACAGGTGTTTATGAAAAGAACCTGACCATGGAAATTGCTGACCGGCTGAAAACCCTTCTCGAAGCTTCCGGGGCTCAGGTGGTACTTACCCGTAATGCTGATATTGACCTGAGCATGTATGACAGGGTGAAGGAACTGAAAACAATCAGGCCAGATCTGCTGATCAGTATTCATGCGAATTCATCGGATAACCCTGAGATCAATGGAAACAGTACCTATTACAGGTATGTGGGGTTTAGAAACCTCAGCCTTTGTATCTATCAGAAGGTACTGGAACTGGGCCTGAATGATTATGGAAACATAGGAAGGTTTAACTTCGGACTGAGTGGGCCTACGGACTATCCCAATGCCCTGGTTGAAACAGCATTTCTGTCAAGTCCCAGCGATGAAGCAAAAATTCTTGATCCTGCATTCCAGACACAGATGGCTTCAAAAATTGTGGAGGGTATTAACCTGTTTCTGAAAAATGCCGGTAAAAAGAATGTTACCTTTAAGCAAGCTCCAGTAAAGCCTAATTAAAATATATGAGGTTTTTATTTGTACTTGTGTTCTTGTGCCTGTGTAAGATCTCTTCAGGGGCTGTACATAGAACAAAGGGTAAAAAATGCCCTGTTCCCGGTAGGGTCTGGAATATGCCCCTTTCCGGAAGATCTGTTCTTTCCATGGCATATATTCCCCCGGGAACATTTATAAGGGGAAGTGATGCAGGAGATCAGGGTCATAAGGCAGACGAAAGTCCGCGTACACGGGTCACTATCAC
>JAYWCR010000093.1:0-8459 GCA_043780395.1 Sphingobacteriales bacterium | reverse complement strand
AACTTATGTGCAAGCTTTCCGATCGTAGTGGTCTTACCGACACCATTCACACCTACTACAAGGATCACGTAGGGGCTGGCCTTTAATACCTTTTCATTTGGCTGAAAGATGCCGGCTTCATTTTCTTCCAGCAAGGCTGCTATTTCTTCCCTCAGAAGTTCATGGAGCTGTCCGGCGTTCAGGTATTTATCCTGACTGACTCTCTTCTCAATACGGTCAATGATCTTGATCGTGGTTTGAACACCTACATCCGCGCCGATCAGTACCTCCTCAAGATTGTCGAGAACTTCTTCATCAACGGTTGACTTACCAACCAGCGATCTGCTTAATTTCGAGAAAATGGAAGTTTTTGACTTTTCCAGGCTTTTCTCAAGTTGTTCAAGCTCCTGCGTCGCCTCGGCAGGTTTTTTGCTTTTAAAGAAATCAAAGATACCCATGGTGATCCAGGTTTTGCTGTTGGCTAAAAATAAGAAAGTCCTGTTGATACAACAGGACTTTCTAAAAGTTCATTAAAGAGCAGATTTCTTATTTTGGAGAAATTGCATCCTTGATATGGTCGTTGTGTACAACAGATTCCTTGAATGAATAGGCACCGGTTTTTGGCGATTTGGTAGCCACAATTACTTTTGAATATTCCTTGCCTTTGCCGTCTTTTAGCGTAGCGATTGATTTTTTTGCCATTTTCTATATTTATTTACCAATCCGCTTCAAAGAAGAAGCAGTACAGGTGATAATTATTTTATTTCTTTATGAACAGTTACTTTACGCATGATCGGATTGAACTTTTTCTGTTCAAGACGCTCAGTTGTATTTTTCTTGTTCTTGGTGGTGATATACCTGGATACACCTGGCAATCCACTTTCTTTATGCTCAGTACATTCTAATATAACCTGTACTCTGTTTCCCTTTTTTGCCATGGCTCTTCGTGTTTAAATAAACCCTCTTTTAAGAAATTTAGTGATCGTGGCCGATATCCCATTCTTATTTATGGTCCGTATCGCCGAGGTAGAAACCTTGAGTGTAATCCACCGGTTATCTTCAGGTAGAAAAAACCGTTTGGTTTTCAGGTTCGGGTAGAACTTTCTTTTCGTCTTGGTATTGGAATTGGACACATTGTATCCGTTCATTGCTGACTTTCCTGTAAGATCACAAACTCTTGACATGAAGGGTAATTTTTGTTTTGATTAAATAGTTTGCAAATATCAGACAAATATTCTTCAGTTCAAAACCTATTTTAAAAATAATATTCAACCATCTTGGTTTTTGATAGAAATAAATGAATAGGTTGCATTACCAATCATCTAATCAACCTTTTGAAGACATGAATACTACGATAACAAACATGGAAGAATATACTAAGGTATATAATTTCAGTATTGAACAACCCGAAGATTTCTGGGCCGGAGTTGCAGAAAATTTTCAGTGGAAAAAAAAATGGGATAAAGTGCTGGAATGGGACTTCACTACCCCTTCTGTAAAATGGTTTCAGGGTGGGCAGCTGAATATTACCGAAAACTGCCTGGACCGCCATCTTGCTGAACGCGGGGATACGGTGGCCATGATCTGGGAACCCAATGATCCGGCAGATGCTTCTGTTTCCATCACCTATAAATCTCTTCATGAACATGTTTGCCGGTTTGCCAACGTACTGCGCAGAAATGGCGTGAAGAAGGGTGACCGGGTCTGTGTGTATATGCCGATGGTTCCTGAACTGGCCATTGCTTTGCTCGCCTGTGCACGGATCGGGGCAGTGCATTCTGTCGTATTCGGTGGTTTTTCGGCACGCTCCATTGCTGACCGTATCAATGACGCAAGCTGTTCGGTCGTGATCACTGCGGATGGCGGAAAAAGAGGAAATAAGGAAATTCCCCTTAAGAATACCATGGATGATGCCCTGGTCACCTGTCCTACGGTGAAGAAGGTGATTGTGCTTACTCATACCCGTACGCCGGCTTCCATGATCAAGGGCCGGGATGTATGGCTTGAAGATGAATTAAAGCTTGTCGATGCCAATTGCCCTGCAGAGGTGATGGATGCTGAAGACATGCTGTTCATTCTGTATACTTCAGGTTCTACCGGAAAACCAAAAGGTGTGGTGCATACCTGCGGCGGTTATATGGTTTACAGTGCATATACCTTTCAGACAGCATTTCAATACAATCCGGGCGAGATCTTCTTCTGTACGGCTGATATTGGCTGGATCACCGGCCATTCATATATCGTTTATGGTCCGCTTGCTGCAGGCGCTACTGTATTAATGTTTGAAGGTATTCCAACCTTCCCTGATGCAGGCAGATTCTGGGATATCATTGAACGTCATAAAGTAAATATTCTCTATACAGCACCTACGGCCATCCGCTCTTTAATGGCTGCAGGTAATGAATTTGTAGAAGGCAAGGACCTGAGCTCTCTTACAAAACTGGGCTCAGTGGGTGAGCCACTGAATGAAGAGGCCTGGCACTGGTATGATCAGAAAGTAGGAAAGGGCAATTGTCCGATCGTAGATACCTGGTGGCAGACAGAGACCGGTGGCTTCATGATCTCGCCTATTGCAAATGTGACCCCTATGAAACCTTCCTTCCCAAGCCTTCCCCTGCCTGGAGTTCAGATGCAGATCGTGGATGAAAAAGGAATTGTACTGGAAGGAAATAATGTATCCGGTAATCTCTGTATAGTTTTTCCATGGCCCGGAATGGTGCGTACTACCTATGGCGACCATGAACGATTCAGAAATACATACTTCACTACCTATCCGGGTAAATTCATTGCAGGTGACGGAGCTTTGCGTGACAGGGACGGATTTTACCGCATTACAGGCAGGGTGGATGATGTACTGAATGTTTCGGGGCATAGAATAGGCACTGCCGAGGTAGAGAATGCCATCAATATGCATAATGGAATTGTGGAATCTGCTGTCGTTGGCTACCCGCATGCAATCAAGGGTCAGGGGATCTATGCCTTTGTGATCGCTGAGAAACAAAGTACCAATTCTGAACAGCTTAAACGTGATATGCTGGAAACTGTAAGCCGAATCATCGGGCCTATAGCCAAGCCCGACCAGATCCAGTTTGTAACCGGTTTGCCAAAAACACGTTCTGGTAAGATAATGCGGCGCATTCTCCGTAAAATTGCAGAAGGTGAATCCGAAAACCTGGGTGATATTTCAACTTTGCAGGATCCTGCTGTTGTTGAAGAGATCATTGCAGGGGCTCTTGTGCATAAATAAGGGCATTAAGCGGGTACGCCTCTAACTAAAAGATGGAACAGAAACGCCCGACCATTCTCGTTGTAAATGATGATGGAATAAATGCAAGGGGTATAAAAGCCCTTATAGATGTTGCTTTAACGTTGGGAAACGTGGTAGTGGTAGCGCCCGATAGCCCTCAGTCGGCTATGGGGCATGCCATTACCATTTCCAAGCCTTTGCGTCTTGATAAGGTAGACCTCTACGAAGGTGTAGAGATGTATCAGTGCTCAGGCACTCCGGTCGACTGCGTAAAGCTTGCCGTCAATCAGGTATTGCATGGAAAGCCTGACCTTTGTATTTCCGGAATCAATCATGGTTTGAATAATTCCATCAATGTGATCTATTCAGGAACGATGTCTGCTGCCATGGAGGGGGCTATAGAAAGTATTCCATCCATAGGCTTTTCTCTTGATGATTTTACTTCTCAGGCCGATTTCAGTCATTGTCTGCCTTTCGTAAAGGATATCTGTACCCAGGTGCTGGAAAGAGGATTGCCTGAGGGCGTTTTGCTGAATGTAAATTTCCCAAACCTGAAAGAGATCAAGGGCATGAAGATCTGCCGCCAGGCAAAGGCCAAATGGAAAGAAGAATTCAATGAACGTACAGACCCGAATAAGCGTAAATACTACTGGCTTACGGGAGTATTCCAGCTGTTGGATGCAGGAGAAGATACAGATGTATTTGCCCTCAGCCATGGCTACGGCTCTATTGTGCCTGTACAGTTTGACCTGACTGCCCATCATGCCATTGCCGAACTGAATAGCTGGAACCTGCATCCTGGAAATTAATAACCAGCTGCTTAATGCAGCTCCATGGGGCAACGGATCAGCAGGTTTTTACTGGACTTCCGCAGGGCAGCATCGTAGAAATGATATCCAATGCTAAATTCATGTGTATTGCCGAAATATTGATTCAATGCGCCACCTGTATGGGTAAAGGCATAGTTCAGGTCTAGCGAATTATTCGCCATGAAGCCCAGGCTCAGCGAAAAAGCTTTATCAGAATGGATGAAAGCGGCCAGCGAAATCTTACCCTTATAGGTAAGCATGCTGCTTAGATCCATCTGGGTTGAGAATCCTATAACTTTTCTGAAGGCCAGTTTTGGGTGTACAGCCCAGTCATCATCAAGCTGAAAGTTATAGCCTGCTGAAGAAAAAAATAAGGGAAGGCCTGTAAAGATGTTGTTTTGGGAATTTGACAGAGCAGTATACTTTACAAGGTTGGGGATTGCCAGGTCAATATCAAGCCCCCTCATCCTGAAAGCAATACCCAGGTCAACATCAGGATAAAAGGGGATGTTTCCATTAAACCCTGCTGCCACCGGATCCACAGGCTTGCCAGTCTCACCAGATACCTTGCTCAGGTCAATAGCCTGGAACAGGATGCCGGCAGACAGACCGAAAGAAATATAGGTCCGCTCCTGGTCTATAAAAATCGTCTGTGAAAAGCTCAGCATCGCCTTGGTACGTCTCAGGAAGCCTGACTGGTCGTTGTAAATATTGATCCCGGCCCCTGAAGCACTGAATACCGGCGCATTGGCCGTAAAAGAGGTAATTACAGGATGGCCGTCAACAGCGGACCATTGATTTTTATAGGTAAGAAAGGCCACTGTATGATCATAGCCACCCGCCTGTGCAGGATTCCATAGATAAGGATTGGTATAATACTGATTGATCAGGGGAAGGTTGGTCTGCGCCCTGGTCTGGTTGCACCAGGCCGTTAAAAAGACAACTATGAATAGGAAAGCTGTGCTCAGGGGAAGGGTAAAATTCATAGCAGCTTATTTTCTTAAAATGGTGACATAGCCTGTGATAGATTTTGTCGCAGTTCCCTCATTAAATTGAATCACGTAAAAATAGGTCCCTGTAGCCAGGGGGTTTCCATTGAATGTTCCGTTCCATCCACTTGTATTTGAATAGTTCGATTTTGTATAAACCAGGGTACTGTACCGGTCATAGACTTTTACTGTATTTCCTTTATACCCTGAATTATCAATATTGTAAATGATCCATTCATCGTTAATTCCATCACCATTGGGGGTAAGGATATTGATGGGATGCAGGATAGGTCTGATATGAATACCAAGGGTTTCTGTTCTGACATCGCATCCATTGTTTACAGTCAGGATCAGGGAATCGATAATTTCCTGGCTGGCCGGAAAAGTCAGAGGTGTTGAATAATTTATGGTTACCGTATTATTTACATAGGAGAGACTGGCATCTTTAGGATTGCTCAAGCTCCATGTATAGGTAAGCGTTTTATCAAGCAGCGTCTGATAAAAGGCGTTTTTCTGACCCTCGTAGACAATGTCAGGGCCAATAATGGGACCAGGCAGAATAGTTTTGGAAAGTATCTGCACAGATACAGTATCGGAAGAAAAAACTCTCCCGCCAGGGGAGCCTGCACCACTGCAATAGTAATAGGGAGCGTCGGGGCTGAGATGCACAACGTAAAAAACTTCTACTTTCTGGCCTGCTTTGAAAGGGTTGGGAGCAATTGTATAGACAGGGCCGCGGTTTGCCATCGCTAAAGCGCCATTCAGATACCAGTCGTAGGCTGGGCTATTGCCTGTATATGTATCCTGGGCGGTGAATGTGACAGGCATATCTTCACAAACCTGATAGGCCGAAGGAGCATTTTTCATAGATGGTAAAGGCAATATGGAAATATTGACAGTCAGTAAGGGTGCTGAACAGGAAGCCGGTGAATAGTTTTTAACATAATGTATACTGTTCAACCCGGTATACACAGCCTTATTGATAATTCCATTCTCGGCAAAAAGGTTTCCGTTTGCATCACGGCCATACCATTGAAGTGTATATCCCGGGGCAGGGCCGTTTACCGAATCGGCTAGATTTACCGTGCTGCCTTCACAGAGATAAAGCGTACGGTCAGGGGCATCTGCCGGATAGGCTTTACGGGCCTTGATTCCATTCACCGGGGGGGCCGTACACTGGGCCCTGGCAGTTCCAACAAAGAAGAGAAGAAAGAGCATGACCGCCAGCTGGCATGCTGTATGCTTTGAGAGTATACCGGTGGATAAGGTCATCAGGCTTTAATCATGGGGAGGGTTTTGGTGAGGCCACCAGTGTTTATTCGGTAATAGTAGATTCCGGGGGCGAGATACTGGCCATCAAACTGAACAGATGAGTTGCCTTCGGTCATCACGGCATCAAAAAGAGTTCTTTGTTTTCGACCCATGACATCCCAGAGCTCAATGACTGTCCGGCCGTTTAAGGCATAAAAAGGAATGGTCGTCACGCTATGGAAGGGATTTGGCATATTGACCCCAAGAAGATCAGGTTTATTGAAGCTGTAGTTCTTGCCTGGTTGTTTGATGATCTCCACATAATCCCAGTTTCCTCCATCAGGGTGTGGCAATACCGTAGCCAGCTGTGCAGTGCTCAGGCCAAACCAGTCTTTAAGAAGCGAATTATAAACCTGTCTGAAATCTGTTTGCGGGGTCAGGTTATCCGCGGAATTAAGTCCGGTGCCAATGGTTGGGTTTTTACCCAGGGCACCGGGGATTACCTGTGTGCCAAAGGTGATCATGGGCGCTGCCGTACCATGGTCAGTACCCAGACTTCCATTTGATACAATACGACGGCCGAATTCTGAAAATGTAGTGCCCACAACCCTGTCTTCAATGCCGTGGCGGTACATTTCATCCTGAAAGGCAAAGATGGCACTGGAGAGGTTGCCAAGCAAACTGGCATGGGAGCCCTTGTCTGTGGCCCCGGTTGTTACCTGATTGAAATGGGTATCATACCCACCCTGGGAAACCAGGTAGATCTTGGTTTTAAGGCCCCCTGAAATCATCTGGGCCACCAGTTTAAGCTGGTTGGCCAGGTCATTGCCCGTCTGTGGCCAGGCAGGAGAAAGAATGCCTCCCTTGATCAGCGCTTTTTTTACCGAATCTGTATATTTCTGTGTCTGGCCGGTTATCCGCCTGATATAGCTGAGCTCACGACCATATGCCGTTGCCGGAGGGTTTTCATTAAGATTATTCCCCTTGGCCAGCTGAGCAAAATTTGCCGGATCAGTTATGGCTATCCCGTCAATACCATATTGTCCCATTAATCCGGACGATACCACCGAGCCCATCTGGATGGCCAGGGGATCAGGGTCCTGATCATTCGGGTAGCCAGATGGGTAGCCCGGATACTGCTGGTCAAGGTAGCGCCCCATCCAGCCGGTTGTTACAGGGACTGTGGTATCTGAATTTGCCTGTAACCAGATATCAAGGCTTCGGAAATGTGAAAAATTTGCCGGATTGTAGCCTACATCGTGCAGGAAACGGACCTTGCCCGCATTGTATATGTTTTGAAGGCCTGTCATGGAAGGATGCAGGCCCGTTACAGCAGTATTACCAAGTTTCAATACCTTCTTTTCTTCGATCAGAATATTTGACCGCACCTTTGAGAGTGCAGAATACTGATCAATGGGAATGACCATATTAAGTCCGTCATTCCCTCCATTAAGCTGTACAACGATAAGGATCTTATCGTTGGCAGTTGTACTGAGCAGGTCCAGCAATGGTGTTCCTGCCAGAACTCTCACGGGCAGGCCTGAGAGCATCAGCGGGATGGAGGAAAAGGAACTGTACTTAAGAAAATCTAATCTTTTCATACGTTTAGGTGACCAGTTAACATAGAGTGTATTCTGCCATGGTGAACATATAATGCAATAAATTTATCAGATGGGCCTGAAGTTGAGCCTGGGCAGCCGTATCTCCCTGCTTTGCAGGCGTCCAGATCTGGGCATTCCATTCAAAATCGGGCAGGCCAGGCAGGAGAATACCTTTGAGTGAAATCAGCTGGTCATGAGAAATTGGTCCGGTATATTCAGTGGTCAGACCTGCAGGGAAAAATATCCGGGCCAGGCCCATAATCAGGGTGTTTGGATCTGTAGGGTCTGAAATCAATGAAGCGTTATTGATCAGGGCAAGAAATTCAAAATAATGTGCCTTTACGAAACCCCCGCCCGAATCATTTATTCCATTTGTAAAAATTGCCCGCAGGTCTACCGTAATGGTATTTATCCACCATTCATCATAAGTAGGTGCATCATAGGTAGCCTTCCAGCCAGCAACTTCCGGAGGCTGGCCCAGGCTCATCTGTAAATTTCCGGCGCTTCCTATCACGTCACCCTTTGCCGCAGTTGTACTACTGGCAATACTACGTTTTGCCCCGGCAATAAAAGCGACCGGGTC
>JAYWCR010000092.1:0-5208 GCA_043780395.1 Sphingobacteriales bacterium | reverse complement strand
AAATTTTATCCGAGGATCTTTTCTATTTGCTGAAGTTCAGTATCGGAAAAACTGAGGTTATCAAGGCATTTTAAGGAATCTTCAAGCTGTGAAGGCCTGCTTGCTCCTACAAGTACTGAAGTGACCCGTGGGTCTTTTAAAAGCCATGAAAGTGCCATCTGGGCCAGAGACTGCCCCCTCTGGGTGGCAATATTATTCAGGGCTGTTATCTGGCTGATCCTGGCTTCTGAAACATCTTCACGCTGTAAAAATCCTTCGGGGCGGGCAGCACGTGAATCTGCTGGTATTCCATGCAGGTATTTATCTGTTAGAAGACCCTGAGCCAATGGAGAGAAAGGAATACAACCTACTCCTTCAGCCTCAAGAAGATCCATCAGCCCCCCTTCAACCCAGCGCTCGAACATGGAATATTTAGGCTGGTGAATGAGACAGGGTGTACCCAGAGCATTCAAAATAGCAATAGCTTTTGCAGCTTCTTCAGGTCTGTAATTGGAAAGACCTATATATAGAGCCTTACCCTGGCGAACGATCAGGTCAAGTGCTGACATTGTTTCCTCAAGCGGAGTATCCGGATCGGGACGATGATGATAAAAAATATCCACATAGTTCAGACCCATCCGCTGAAGGCTCTGATCCAGACTTGAAACAAGGTATTTCTTTGAACCCCATTCGCCATAAGGACCATCCCACATATTGTAACCGGCCTTGGTTGAAATAATAAGTTCATCACGATAGGGCAGAAAATCAGATTTCAGCAGCCTTCCGAAATTCTCTTCTGCAGAACCCGGGGGTGGTCCATAGTTATTAGCCAGATCGAAATGAGTGATGCCTGCATCAAAGGCGAGGCGCAGAATAGCCCTTCCATTTTCAAGTGTATCAACGCCACCGAAATTATGCCATAGTCCCAGAGAAATGGCTGGAAGTTTTAATCCGCTGCGACCGCAGCGTCTGTATGGAATAGATGAATAACGGCCTGCTGAAGGTGTATAGGTCATAAGAGGTGTATTTGCTTTAATGATAGTTAAATAAACCAATAATAAAGGTTTTAAAGGCAAAAAAATGATTAACATTGGTGAATTGTTTTCATGAAGCAACAGGTTTGCCCTGACAACGTTAATCATTGAACTCTTTCATTTACGCCGGTCAGACCAGTTTGGCAAAAAGGCGAATGAACACCTCAGGATCTAACCTGCTCACCGCAAATTCAGGAAACAAACACTCGTTTACCATGTTGCAGTGAAATAATATAACCCGATGAAAGTTTTAATTTTTGATGACGATAAAGATATTCTTGAACTATGCGAAATAGTGCTTGATGGATATGGATATACCGTTTCAACTTCAGAAACTTGTGAAAATATTCTTGAGCTGGTAGAGGCTGAAAAGCCGGATGTTATTTTTATGGATAACTGGATACCAAAGTCCGGAGGAATTGAAGCCACACGATTATTGAAAAGCTCCCCCCTTTTTAAACAAATTCCCGTTATTTATTTTTCAGCAAATAATGATATCAGAAACCTGGCTCAGAAAGCAGGTGCAAATGCCTATCTGCCCAAACCTTTTAATATCCGGGACCTTCAGAATATCATTTTGCAGGGAATTGAGAACGCAAGAATTCAGGCCTGATCTTCTTCATATTTTATGTCACTGATATAATGCAGAAAAAATATTCTGTCAAAGCTATTATCATATAGTACAGGTAAAAATTATTTCAATTAAGTTAAAACAATAATAACTTTTAAGTATTATTATTCTATATTAAATAATTTGTATAATTTTACCGCAGGCTTATACACAGTAATCAAATAACGAATGGAAAATAATATTATTAAAAGCTTACAGCAGAGAGTACTTTTCTATCAGGATGAAATTCTAAAAATACAATCTGCAATAGATGTAATCAAAAGAAACTCAGATGTTCCTGCTAAATTTAATAGTGGATCAGAAGAAAAGCCTGAGAGAAAGACCAGAACAACTAAAGAAAAGCTTCCGCTAAAAACTAAAACGAATCCGATTATTTCCAAAAAGCCTATTTCAAAACAGGTTGTTGAATATCTAATAGAAGTAGACCGTTTTTTACTACCTGCAGAAATTGTAAATGAGCTTTCAGACCGTACAGGTAAAAAAGCTGCCAGCGTAAAATTGCTTGTAAACCAAACCTTATCAAGGCTTAAGAAAGAATCAAAACTTGTTTCCTTTAAACCTGAAAGATCAAGAAGTCATGTATGGGGATTTCAGCAATGGCTGAATGAAGAGCTTGAGCCCCAGGCCGACCATTTACCTCAGGCCGCAGAATAAAAAAGATATTGTAAAATTTTAAAGCCTGGATCTATATCCGGGCTTTTTTTTTGTGATATTTTTTAGCTTGTCTAAAAAAATGACAGGTTTGATCTTTTTACGAAAAGAAAGAATAAGCGCTCTGCAGGCAATGATTTTTATCCTGCTTGGCACTTTTATGTATGCCACAGAGATCATGGCCCAGGTGAGCCCTGCGACTGTCAAAGCCAGCCCGGCCGATACAACCTTTAAAACCCAGATAAAAGAGGTGGTGGTTACAGGTTTTGGAACAGGAAGAAACCTCTATGAAACTCCGGCCAGTGTGGCGTATTTAACTCCTGGAAATCTGGAGCGCTATGCTAATACTACCCTGGTTCCGGTCTTTAATGCTGTTCCCGGAGTGGTGATGGAAGAACGCTCGCCTGCAAGTTACAGGCTTTCGATCAGGGGGAGTTCAATCCGTTCACCCTATGGAATCAGAAATGTAAAGGTATATCTGGATGGAATTCCATTTACAGACGCCGGGGGAAATACAAATCTTAACCTGCTGGATTTTCACAGCATAGGGTCTATCGAGATCATCAAAGGCCCCACAGGGAGTTTATATGGTGCAGGAACCGGAGGAAACCTTCTCCTTAACACGAAACTATCTGCTGAAAATGGCCGTCATGCGGGCATAGAATATTCGGCTGGCTCCTATGGAATGAGATCTCTGAATATGAGCCTGAGCTCCGCAGGCGCAGGTCAGCAAACTGAAGCCGGATATTCATCACTCAGCGCATCGGGCTACCGCATTCATTCAGCCCTGGAGCGAAAAATGTTCAGGCTTAGTACCCGTAAATACCTGAACGAAAAAGAGAACATTCTGTTCACAGGCTTTTATACTGACCTTCAATACCAAACCCCTGGTGGCCTGACGTATGCTGAGTACGAGGCAGACCCCAGACAGTCAAGGCCGATTACAAAGCTCGGGCCCTCAGCCGTTACCCAAAAGACAGCCATCTATCGAAAAGAGATCTTTACAGGTCTTTCCCATACCTATGAATGGAATGCACACTGGAAAACAGTTACATCAGCCTACCTGAGAGCAGATCTTTTTCAAAACCCTTATATAAACAATTACGAAAGAGAAAATGGAGCCGGGTATGGAGCGAGATCTGTTACCCGGCTTGTTGCAAAAATAGGGTCAGTTCCTTTGCACCTGCAGTTCGGGGGCGAATATCAGTATGGATATGCATCGGACCGGAACTATACCAATAAACAGGGACAGGCCGACAGCATGACAAGTGATAATGAAGTAAAGAACATTCAGTTTACTGCTTTCAGCCAGGTGGAAGCTGACCTTCCTTATCAGTTCATCGTAAATGCCGGACTTAGTTATAATACCCTTTCATACCATGTACTGAACCTGAATGCCAGGCCTGGCATTCTGCTGGGACATACTTACAAACCAATACTTGTACCCCGTATTGCGCTGTTGAAGAAAATCAGCATGCACCAATCGGTATATGTGAGTCTAAGTGCTGGCTATTCTCCGCCGGCCGGAGCTGAAGTACTTGAAACAACAGGAAAATTCAATGCCGGCCTGCGGGCAGAAAATGCACTTACCCTGGAAGCTGGTTATAAAGGATCGGTCTTGCGCAACTGTTTGAGTTATGAAATTACCCTGTTTGATTCCCGGATCAGTCAGACCATTGTACAGCGACAAAATAACCTGGGGCAGAGCTATTTTATAAATGAAGGAAGTACAGTAGAAAAAGGAGCTGAGATTGGATGGGAACTTATACTTCTCCGGTCATCTGCTATAAATAGGAGGTCACTTAAACTCTGGAACAGCATAGCCGTAAGTGATTTTTATTTTAAAAAAAGATTAGCAGCAGGCATGAATATTTCAGGCAATCCTCTGACTGGTACAGCACCCTATACAGCGGCCCTTGGCCTTGATGCCGCATTCAGTCATGGATTTACATTGAATCTTACAGAAAGATATTCTGATAGAATTTCATTGAATGACCAGAATACTCAAAAGTCAGCCTCCTGGATGGTGGCCGGAGCACGCCTGAATTACAGAAATAAAATTCTCAGGAGCCTCCATGCAGGCTTATATGGCGGAATTGATAATGCTTTTAATAAAAAATATAGCCTTGGAAATGACCTGAATGCTTTTGGGAACAGGTACTTTAATGTTGCACCAGGCAGAAACTTCTATTTAGGTCTGATTATTTCTTATTAAAAATTATGAACTCTTTGAAAAACTATATATTTGTATAGCATTTATCAATAAAATACATCTTTTTTTCCAAAGAACATGTTAAAAATTTCATTAAAACAGGGATTACCCTTCATGATTCTGGCAATTATTGCAATTTTTGCAATTTTTACGCCTATCCAGCCTGAAATAGCAAACCTTTACAAATACAATGGTGCAGATATTGCCTGGATCCTGGTTGCAACTGCCATGGTCTTTTTAATGACCCCGGCACTGGCTTTCTTTTACGGAGGAATGGTACATAAAAAGAATGTGCTCTCTACAATGATGAAGAGCGTGGTGGCTGCAGGTCTGGTTTCTGTTCTCTGGGTATTTGTTGGCTATAGTCTCTGTTTTGGGAAAAGCTTTCATGGGATCATCGGTAATCCGATGACACATTTATTCTTCAAAGATGTGGCATCCGGTGCCCCCTGGAGCCTGGCCCCTACCATTCCGCTGATGCTATTTGCCATGTTTCAACTGATGTTTGCCATCATTACCCCAGGCCTGGTTGTGGGCGCAGTAGCCGAAAGAATCCGCTTCACATCCTATGTACTGTTTATAATATTATTTAGTCTCTTTATTTATGCCCCTATAGCCCACTGGACCTGGAACCCTGAAGGTTTTTTGTTTAAGATGGGCGTTCTGGATTTTGCAGGTGGAACGGTAGTGCATATTTCAGC
>JAYWCR010000091.1:0-2967 GCA_043780395.1 Sphingobacteriales bacterium | reverse complement strand
GGCTGTGCTGCCCTTGCCGGTGCAATGGTGCTGAAAAGAAGAAAGGTACATATTGAGAACCGTGAAATTCCCCCGGCAAATATTCCCTATGTGCTTATCGGAACTGGTCTCCTATGGTTTGGCTGGTCAGGTTTCAATGCGGGTTGTTCCTTTGGTGCCAATTCCCTGGCTGTTTTCACCCTGGCAACGACAAATATTTCTGCAGCTGCAGCGGGTCTTTCATGGATGTTCTTTGATGTATTAAGAGGTAAAAAACCATCTGTTCTTGGATTTTGCATAGGTGCTGTGGTGGGCCTTGTAGCCATCACGCCGGCAGCAGGCTATGTAGGTGTTCCACAAAGTATCTTCATTGGAATGGTTGGAGCCATTATCTCAAACCTGGCCGTTCATTATAAATCAAAATCAACCCTTGATGATACGCTTGACGTATTTCCCTGCCATGGACTTGGAGGAATAGTAGGCATGCTGCTTACCGGAATCTTTGCATCCAAAGCAGTGAATGCTACAGGAAATAACGGATGGTTCTATGGGAATCCTGAATTTTTCTTTCTTCAGCTGAAAGCCGTGTTCATTGTTGTTTTCTACAGCTTCACCGTAAGCTATCTCATCTTTAAACTTATCAATTTCATCCAGCCTATCAGGGTAAGTTCGGAGGAAGAGGAAATAGGACTTGACAGGTCACAGCATAATGAGAAATATGGCCGTGATGCTGCCCCTACTCTTTCTTCAGGCAATGAGCAGAAAGAGGCAAGTCATCTGACCTATTAAGATTTATGCATAAACAGGAAGGCTAAACCAGAAAGTACTGCCCGAACCAGGTTCACTGTCTACCCTGATTATTCCCTTATGGCGTTCAATGATCTCGGCCGAAATATAAAGTCCCAGCCCGAGACCTGAATATTGGGAGCCACTCTGATCGACCCTGTAATAGCGGTCGAACAGATGCTCCAGTTTTTCTGCTGCAATACCCTGCCCCTTATCAATGACTGAAACCTTCACACCCATTTCGGTCTGTTCAATATGTATTCTTATAATTTTTGTAAAGGGTGCGTATTTTATAGCATTGTTTACAAAATTAAGGATCACCTGTTCAATACGGTCTGCATCTGCGTATACCTTTACAGATATATCGCCTTCCAGTTCTATATAATTAGTACCACCGACAGCAATATGACTACAGCAGTCAGTCACCAGTTCTGACATAATGAACCATGTTTTATTGAGATGCAGATGGCCCTGGTTCAGCTTGCTTACATTGAGCAGGTCATCAACCAGCACCATAAGTTTATTCAGGTTCTTTGTGGCCCTGCTGATCAGATTGCCCAGCAATACAGGGGAAGTGTGCTGCTTCATCTCGTTGATCAGCTGCATGGAAAGGTTCAGGCTGGTAAGCGGTGTTTTCAGCTCATGGCTGGCAATACTGACAAAATCATCTTTCTGTTGCTGCAGGTCTTTCAGGGCCTGAATTTCAGTGGCAGTGCCTATCCAGTATTGAATCTCTCCTTCCTCACTCAGCATTGGCTCCATTCTGTTCAGATGCCAGCGGTAGCTTCCATCTGCACTCAGGTACCTGCTTTCAAACTGCCCACCCTTTTTAACCGAGACCATTTTCATGAAGTTAGCCATGGCCCCCTGTTTATCATCGTCATGAATAAGGCTGAAGATATCCAGAACGCCCTTTTCATTTTTAGTCAGCCCTGTATAGCTATACCAGCGCTGGTTCACATAGGTAACAACTCCCTCGGCAGTTTTTGTCCAGGCCATCTGAGGCAGGGCGTTTAACAGGGCAACAAGCCTTTTTTCATTCTGTTCAATCTCAGTTTTTGACAGCACCAGGGGTGTCACTTCAAACCCACAGACGATAATACCATCGATATGCCCCTCTGCATTTGTCCTTGCCTGGTAGGTGAAATCAAAGAATCTTTCCTCAGGTACGCCACCTTCGGCGCGGGCAAGCAGAACTTTCATGGCATTTCCCTGAAAAGATCTTCCTGAACTGTACACAGAATTAAGGATGTCAATGAACTGCCCTGAGAGTTCCGGTACAGCCTGGAGTAGCGGCTTTCCAATCAAATTACGTCCAGGCAGGTGTTGCTGATACGCATGATTAACGACCTCAAAAACAAGATCGGGCCCTCCAAGTATACAGATCCCAACAGGAGCCTGTACAATAAATTCCATGAGCCGGTCACGCTGGTTTTCAGCTTCATTCTTTGATAAACGAAGCTCATCTGACCGTATGTTCACCCTATGTTCAAGTTCATCGTTCATTCCCTGAAGCGTGGAATGCGCATGATCAAGCTGCAGGTTGGATAATTCAAGAAGCTTGTAAGAAGCTGAAAGATCCTTGTTCTTTTCATGAAGCTGTTCGTTTAATAACTGCAGCTCCTTTTCTCTTAATTCCAGGTTCTTGCGTGCAACCACCATATCGGTCACATCAAAGCCAAATGAGAGAACACCGTCTATTTCACCCCGATTATTGAACCTGGCCATGCGGGTATAATTAAAATAATGTTCTTTGTAGGTTTTTTTGTCAGCTGAAAAGAAAGGAATTCTTATCTCATGGGCTATATGTGTCTTACCTGTTGTATACACACTGCGCAACTGATGCAGTGTCTCGGTATTCTTTACCTCAGGGATCGCATCTTCCAGTAACAGGCCCAGAAGTTCACGCTCAGGAAAAAGAAGCCTGTACTGGGCATTGAAATATTCGATGACAAGAGAAGGCCCTTTGAATATGACAATAAGTACAGGACAATGATCAAATAATTCTTCAAGAATCATGCGCTCACTTCCCCCCTCTTTCAGTAGAATATCTTTATAAAGCTCAAAATCAAAAGTCAGCATATGTACAGAAACAGTTAGAATTTACACCTGGTAATGAATGGATTTTGTTTGTTTGCAGAATTCAAAAACTGACTTCATATAATTGTTACCCTCACTTATGCGCGTTGGAGGCAATATCCG
>JAYWCR010000090.1:0-3947 GCA_043780395.1 Sphingobacteriales bacterium | reverse complement strand
ACCGGCTATCGCTGCAGAGAGAATTGCTGTAGGAACAAGTGCACGGCCATAAGCGCGCATACTTTCTCCTACACCCGGTGCCTCTTTATCAAGAAGTTCCTTTACCGCCTCTACGGTCTGGTCGCGTGGATCAAGCCCTGTGCCTCCGCAGGTAAAGATATAGGGAATACCTGCAGCTATCCATTCTTTTAACTGAGCCTGGATCAGCAGCTTATCATCTGCTACGATCTTATAATAAGTGGGTCTTGCACCCTGATCAACCAAAAGTTGCTGTACAAGCCTGCCTGAAATATCTGCGCTACCGGGCAAGGCCGCTGCCAGTGAATCTGAACAGACCAGCACTGCGCATTCAGGCTCACTTGTCAGTGCAAGCCGTTTATCACTTTTGCCTCCAGTCTTTTCAAGGAGCCGGATAGAGGCTATTTCAAGTTTTTTATCATGGGGCTTCAGAAAATCATAGAGTTCAAGTGCGGAAACACTTACGCCTGTAAGCACTTCCATCTCTATTCCTGTACGGCCAATGGAACTGGCCTCTGCGCGTACCAGAATTCCTGACCTATGCCAGTATGCCTCATCAAGCAGGTCACGGAATGAGCGCTGGTCCAGAATATCAAAAGTCATATCCATGGCCTCAATACTTACAGGATGACAATGGGGCAAAAGATGCTGTGTATTTTTAGCGCCCAGAAAACCTGCAGCCCTGGCAAATTCGACCGCATTCCCTTTTGGAAGCAGGTCTTGTCTGAGAAGCTCTATAGTTTCTTCCTGGCAGAGAAGCAGGGCCATGGCCGTTGCTTTTCTAAGGGTTATCTGCTTATGCGTAATATTTTTCATAGGGAATCTGTTACCGGTAATTAATGGCAGTTATGTCTCCATTCACTGCTTCCATCATTGAAATTCTCTTTCTTCCAGATAGGAAGTTCAAATTTCACCCGGTCGATGATATACTGATTTGAATCATAGGCATCTTTGCGGTGTGCCGATGTCGTGATGACAACAACTGCCGTTTCACCCAGACCCAGCTTTCCGATCCGGTGACGGCACCAGGCACCTGTCAATGAATACTTTTCAATTGCCTCAAGAAGAATTCTTTGCAGCTGCACGACGGCCATCTCGGTATAGGCTTCATAAAACAAGCCCGATACTTCCTTTCCCTGGCTCCCTGAACGTACCATGCCGGTAAAAACAACCATAGCCCCTGCCCTTTCATCACGGGCTGCGGCCATCATTGCAGATTCACTTATGGGTTCAGCACTTATAAGCGTAAGATCATCCACCACCGCTTGGGGGAATAATATAGATTGACTCATTTTGTAGTATTTGGCGGTCCTCGCCTATGAATTCATGATTAATCGCAAATCTTGCCGATTCCAGCAAATTTGTACACTGAGGGTTTAAGGCAGCCAGGGCCAGCTTTATTTCCTGAACTGAGCCTGCAGCAAGCGGAAGTTCGAACTCCTCATCAAAATATTCTTTAAAAGCTGCAAATACACGGATCTTCTGCATATAATTTAGTTAACCACCTATTTCAATCATGGAGAGCTCACTTCCTTTGAAGCGAAGCGTCTGTTTATGTGAGAGGGCAAGTGCAAATTTCTCGTCCCACAGGGCATCAGATTCATCGGCATCAAGCTTGATGGGGATATTACTACTCAGACAACCATACATATTACCTGAATTATCAATTCTCAACCTATCACAATCTGTGCAGAAAGGACTGCTTTCATTGGCAATGATCCCAAAAACATAACCTTCATCAGTAATCCAGTGGTTTGCCGTAGAGGATGGTTTACGTGGCAGTGCAGTCAGCTTATACCGGCTTTCGATTACCTTCAGCATATCAGCTTCTGTAAAGACGGGGCCGGCCTTGCCTGAAAAAAGATGTCCCATTTTCATGATCTCAAGAAAACGAAGCTGAATTTTACGCTCCCTTGCAAATTCAAAAAGTGGAAGTATCTCACCCTCATTCATTCCCCTGATGATTACGGAATTCAGTTTCACCTCCATCCCCAGTTCTATAGCAAGGTCAATTCCCCGCAGAATCTTATCAAGGTTGGTACGTCTTGAAATTTGCCTGAATGTTTCTGCATCCAGGGCATCTAATGATATATTTATTGAACTCAGGCCTGCGTTTTTAAGGGCTACGGCTTTTTCTTCAAGCAGGAACCCATTTGTTGTCATCTTGACTGAGGGTATTCCAAGCTCTGAGAGTGCTGCTACCAGGGGTACCAATTCCCTGTAAAGAAGGGGTTCTCCACCTGTAAGCCTGATCACTTTAAGATCCAGCAATCTGTGAAGCCTGCTTACAAGCTGAATAAGCTGAGTATTCTGAAGGTTTCTGGGACTGTTTGCTGCAGGTGATTTCGCTTTTAATGCCTCTGCCGGCACACAATAAACACAGGCCAGGTTACATACATCTGTTAAACTCAGTCGCAGAGTCCTGAACTCCCGATCATATTGATCTTTTACTGGCATTTATAAATTCTCTTCTTTTTTGTACAAAAGTACATCATATTTTTTTGGAAGAAAAGGTTCTTGCACCATGAAGTTCGATTTCATCAAAAACTGGGGAATAAATCGCTTAAAATCATAGCTATGTAACTATTAAGTGGAAACGGCCATGATAGACAGGCAGTTCAGGGAAATAAAAATACATTGGCAATTATTCAATCCAAATCATATGAAGCCAAGGATTTTTGTGCTGGGCAGTTCTAATACAGATATGGTCATTAAGGCCGATCATCTTCCGGTACTCGGTGAAACCATTCTTGGCGGAAAATTTTCGATGAGTCCCGGGGGCAAAGGAGCCAATCAGGCCATTGCCGCAGCAAGACTGGGAGGCCGGGTAACTCTGATCTCCAAGATCGGCACCGATCTGTTCGGCAAGGCATCTCTGGCCCTGTTTGAAGAAGAAGGTATCAATACAAGTTTTATTTTTACAGATGCGGCACAGCCATCTGGTGTTGCCCTGATCACAGTAGACAGAAACGGAAATAATTGTATTGTGGTTGCCTCAGGTGCCAATGCAGCCTTAAGGCCATCTGACCTTTCCTTTGCCGTAGAGGCTATTGAAAGCTCAAGCCTGCTTCTATTACAGCTGGAAACCCCGCTGGAAACTCTTGAATATATTGCAGACATCGCATTTAAAAAACATGCACTGGTTATTCTGAGCCCTTCCCAGGTGTTGCGTTCAGATTCGGCGCTCCTTGCATCCGTATCCATTCTTACCCCCGCCCGCCGCGATGCAGAACTCATGACAGGCATGCAAATCATAAGCCTTGATGACGCTGAGGTCGCGGCAGGTATACTGAGCCGCTCGGGGGTAAAGACTGTACTGATTACCCTTGGCAGAGAGGGTGTTTTCATGCTTGAAGAAGGGCAGCCTACTCATTTCAATGCCCTTGACGTAAAGGTGACTGACACAACTGCTGCCCTGGGAATCTTCAACGGGGCGCTGGCTGTAGGGTTGAGCGAAGGCAAAAAAATGTATGATGCCGTAGGATTTGCAGTCAGGGCTGCCTCTATCTCATTAACCAGGCCCGGCGGTGCTTCCTCTGCACCGTTCAGAACAGAGGTTGAGGCTTTCAGACCCGAATACAGACATCTTTAGCAGATGCTACGCCTGGGCAGCACTCAGGCTTTTTTCGACCTGGTCTACAATATCTTTCATTCTGAAAGGTTTGGAAATAAAGCCATCGGCCCCGCATCCGGCAGCGATCTCAGAAATATCACGGTTTGCAGAAATAAGAATGACCTTAATCCCCTTTGTTTTTTCCCTTGATTTAAGTTCCACGCAAATATCACTCCCATACCTGCCTGCCATCCAGATATCAAGCAATAGCAGATCAGGCATTATCTCTTCAATAATTTTTCCATCAGGGGAAGTGCTCACCTCATACCCCCGTGCTTCGAGAATCATTGAAGTAACTTCAAGAATATCAGGATCG
>JAYWCR010000089.1:0-11512 GCA_043780395.1 Sphingobacteriales bacterium | reverse complement strand
GCTGATCTGGCAGATACCCATCTCTGAGAACGTTCATCCGGCATTACAGGCTCCTGAATTTCAGGAGCCTTTTTTGTAACCATTTGTAAAAGGGAGTCGTACACCTTTTGTAGCATATTGCTGCTAACCGCCCTTATACCCAGATTATGAAAAGTAATTCAATTTATCTTCTCTTTCCCGCACTATTTCTTGGCGTTTCAATGAGTTCATGCAATAAATCAAGTCCGTATACCAATGTCTCTGTAGCTGATACATCAACCATTGCTGCAAAAACCAGTATGGCTGCCAATCAGACCGCAATAGATGTGTCAGGTACCTCTGAAGCCGGTCTCTCCGATAGCGGAAGCCCCCTGATTCAAAGCGCCGGTCCGAATAATCATTCAGCGACAAGTCAGCCATCTGGAGCAAACGATGGTAAACCAATGCATTATAACGGTAAATTTGGTGACAGCGTTACCTATACACCAGAGAGCTTGCATAGCCCGGGGATCTTTCGTTCTGATTTTAAAATGGGAATTCTTAAAGATGGTGTTACCCGTGCCGGAGCTATCATCAGCTATGTTCATCATAAGTATTACCAGACAGGTTTTACTGATTCGATCACTTTTGATAAGTTTACTATCAATGGGAACCTTATCAGTGGTTCAATTATGCTTACCCGTCTCAGCAGTAATTCTTTTTCAAGGATTGTCAGAATTACTACTTCTCTGAACGGAGCACCCGCAAATGCCTTTAATTCAAGCAATGTCAGGATCAATGATTTTAATTCAGGAACAGCAGGCACGGTAACTCCGGCTTCCTATACTTATTCAGAGTCGGGTAGCAGCAACAGTCATAATGGATCAACCGGTACTTCTGATACCTCGCTAATCAAAATACCCCTCGTCTTTGCCAGAGCCTGTGCTATCACTGCCGGCCGGTTTCCTGTAAGCGGAAGCATTGACCATAGCTCGTCTTCTTCAAAAAAGCACAGGCTTATTGATTACGGGAACGGAAGCTGCGATCTTACCTTCACAATTACAATCGGAACGCTGACAAAAACAATCACCCTGACAAAGCCCTGAAATTTCAGGTTTTCTGTTTCTTCTTTTTTGCTGCAGGAAACAGCACATTGTTCAAAATCAGGCGGTATCCTGGGGAATTTGGATGCAGGTTGAGGTCTGTATTCGGGTCACCGACTATATGCTGGTAATCTTCAGGATCATGGCCGCTATAAAACGTCCATGTTCCTTTACCGAAATCACCATGAATGTATCTTGCTTCATTTAAGGCCTTATTCTCACCCATGATAAGTACACCGGGTTTGATGGTGGATTTGCGAAAGGCTGTGGTCTTTCCCAGAAATCCTTTAATGACCTGCTGATGGTTCTGCGTAAGCATACTGGGTACCGGGTCATACTTGGCTGAGAACCGGAATAGCGTAAATACATCATTTTTTTGTTCAACGATGCGGGTGAACTGGGAATTGTTGATGTCTGAGAACTCAGGGCTGTATGGGTTTCTTTCAACCTGAAAATTCTGAAAGGCCAGGCAATCATTGAAATTAAGTTTCTGCTGTGCATTGGGGTCAGCAGGGTCGCCATCAAACATAGATTCGCAGATATCAGTACCCCTTGCCGCCAGGGCAATGTCATAGGTGTCTGCCCCGCAGCACATGGCAAAAAGAAAACCTCCGCCTGCTGTGAAATCCCTGATCCTCTGTGCCACCGCCTTTTTCATTTCAGACACTTTTGTAAAGCCTTCTTTGCGGGCCATTGCCTCATTTTGCTGCACATCATCCAGGTACCATGAAGCTGTTCTGAAAACGCTGTAGAACCGGCTGTACTGGCCGGTAAAATCTTCATGGTGCAGGTGAAGCCAGTCATATCCGGGAAGCTTGCCTTCAAGTACATCCTGGTCGTAGATCTTATCATAAGGGATCTCTGCATAGGTAAGTACAAGGGTTACCGCATCATCCCAGGGTAATTTACTCTTGGGGGTATAAACGGCTATTTTAGGCGGCTTCTGAAGTTTAACAACATCTGTATTTGTTCCTGAGCCGCTTACCTGCTCTCTGATCTGTGCAGCCTGCCCGGGATCTATAATTTCAAATGAAATACCCCTGATCTTGCATTCATTTTCTATTTCAGAAATATCAGGGATCATAAAACTACCACCACGATAATTGAGCAGCCATTCAACTTCAATATTTCTGGTCAGGGTCCAGTAAGTAATTCCATAAGCCTTCAGATGGTTCTTCTGACTTTCATCCATAGGGATCAGTATGGAGTTCCCATAGATCTTACCTGCCAGGCAGCAGGTCAGCAGCAGATAAATAAGTGTTTTTTTGATCACTGAAAGGAATAATAAATACGAAACGATAAGGAAGCAGATTTGTTACTCATTTTCTTATTTTTGCCATTGAACAAGCATAATAAGAAGCAGGTTATAAAAACAGAAGAATTTATCTTAAGATTGCTTCAATAGATTGAGAACAAAATAAAACAATCCAAATCAATATGACTAAGGGAATAATAAAAACAGAAAAAGGTGACCTGACGGTTGAATTTTATGATTCAGATGCACCAAAAGCGGTAGCTAACTTTGTAAAACTTGCAAAATCAGGTTTTTATAATGGAGTTACTTTTCACCGGGTGATCCCTGAATTTGTATTGCAGGGAGGAGATCCAACAGGTACCGGCGCTGGTGGCCCGGGATATACCATTGACTGTGAGCTTGACGGCAATCTGCAGTATCATGATAGAGGAGTTCTTTCAATGGCTCATGCCGGAAAGAATACAGGCGGATCGCAGTTCTTTATCTGTCTTGGCAGACAAAATACTCAGCATCTTGACCGCAAGCATACCTGTTTTGGTAAGGTCATTGAAAATATTGACGTCATTGACAGCATCCGTCAGGGAGACAAAATCCTTGCTGTGGAAATCCTTGAAGCGCAGGAAGCTTAAATTAGTATACACAACGTTTTTAATACAGACCTATGAATTTAAGCGGATTGGTAGCCGTATCCGGCAAATCTGGACTCTATAAAATAATCGGACAAAGTAAAGCAGGCTTTATTTTACAAAGTCTGGAAGATCCTTCCGGAAGGGTAATTGTAAATGCAAATGCCCGGCTTGCAGCACTCGATGAGACAACTGTTTATGGAAGAGATGAAGACCTTACCCTGCGTCAGATTCTGATAAGCATGCAGCAGAGCGATCTTGCTGTTCCTGATCCCAGGGCCGATGCAGGCATTCTCAGAACTTATTTTACAAATATTGTTCCTGAACATGACCAGCAGCGGGTTTACGCCTCAGATATCAAGAAGATCATGAGCTGGTACAAGCTGCTTGAAGTATTGCCTTTATTTACCGAAGACGATCCAAAGCACCCGGCTCAGGCTCCTTCATCAGATACATCCACTGGGGCTGCACCAGCAGAAAATGACGAGAAGAAGAGTGATTCCTAGAGCCATTCAACTGGTTGTTCTTTTATTTCTGGCAGGAGGTGTATTTTCCTCCTGCCAGGATAATTCAGTGTGTGACCCTACAGCCCAGCCTTCGCTGAAGCTTAGTTTTTACGGTCATAAGCGCTATATAAGACCTTTCGTTGATTCACCCATCAGTGTACGGGTTTCAAGTGTCTATGCCCTGAATGCCCTTCGAAAGGACAGTTCCCTGATCCCGCAGGATTCTATCCAGGATACCATTCACAGGGCAGGTCTGACTTTACCTGTCTCACATAAAGACAGCACGAGTGCGTATGTGATCGTAGTGAATTCAAATCCCGGAGGCATCGGAAATCATTTTACCCATGATACCCTGAGAATCAATTATTCAAAACGCCTTGTATTTATTTCCCAGGGCTGTGGATATGGCTATAGCTATAGCCTGAGCAGGGAATCAATTACTTCTCATTTTTTTTCAGTGATTAAAACTCCAATCTCAAGTCCATTAATTGCACCTAATGTTCCAGAAAATTTCAGGATACTTATTAATAATTAGTGGGCTGGTTGTGCTGGCCACCTTTTCATGTCAGGCCCAGAAAATAACCCGGGCATTCAAGGATTCAACCCGCATCAAGGAGAAGCTGTACCGGCTTGAAGCCCGCCAGAGTGTAGATTCTTTCAGGCGCATTAAAAAGGTCATTGCTGATTCTATCCGTAGGAAAAATGATCCTGATACCGTTCCTTTCAGAAAAAATCTGCGCATAGGCATTGATCTTTCCAAGCCCATAGGTTCGTTCTTTAAGAAAGGAATTCAGGAAGCGGAATTTTCTGCCGACTACCATTTCAGAAGCCGGCTTTATCTGGCCGCCGAGGCGGGCCTGCAGCTTGCAACAATCAGAAGACCCGGCCTCTATCAATACAGGTCAACGGGTGAATACCTGCGCGCGGGCTTTGACTACAGTATATTCAGAATTGAAAAAAGGAATGATGCGAATATTGTCTACGTCGGGGTCAGGCTTGCCGGGGCGAATGTCGGATTTAAAGCCACAGGCATCCAGGTGCCGGATCCATATTTTGGAAATTCTTCAGCAGCCTCTCCTGCAGCATCAGCAAGGCTGTTCTGGCTTGAACTGCTGGCCGGTATAAAGGTCAATTTGAGTCAGCATATAGCCATAGGATGGACATTGAGGTTGGCATCAAGTTTGAATGACCTGACTAAGAAAGATAATTATCCGATCCTGATCCCCGGATTTGGAGCGTCTGCATCTTCTACGAACTTTACCTATAACTATTCAGTATATTATTCTTTTTAGCAGCATTTGAAAGCTGTATTTAAATTATACTTGTTTTTGCATTATACAAAATGAAGATACATAGAAAGGATGTTGGTTATATGATTGCAGGAATTCTTGCCCTGTCAATCTTTATTTTACTGCGTGAGTTTCAGGGCGTAAAAGAAAGTATGTATGAGGGCTCCCATGGGGTCTATGATCATGCAGATTTCTTCTGAACCTGTATTACTCATTCATGGTGGTAAGGTTCTGCTTTTAGGATCGACAGAGCTCTGTACAGTTGTTCTGTAAAAAAAAGACGTACCATCTGGTGTGAAAATGTCATCTGGGAAAGACTCATAAGTGCATTTGCCCGCTGGTAAACCTGTTCATCAAAGCCATAAGGGCCTCCGATTATAAAAACAAGATCCTGGATGCCTGCATCATTCATGAAGTCCTGTAGTTTTTTTGCAAAGGTAACAGACCTGTACTCCCTGCCTTTTTCATCCAGAAGAATGACATGATCCCTTACCTGGATCTGGTTCAGAATAAGCTCTGCTTCTTTCTTCTTTAAAATTATGTTATCCTGTTGTTTCTGGTATTTAGGAGAGGGCAGGGTAAGCGTTAAAAAGGGAACATAATGCCCGATCCGTTTTTCATAGGTCTGGATCCCTTCACGCAACCATCCGTCATCAGTCTTGCCAACCTGTATGAGTTTTACCTTCACGAAACTATCCAGTAAAATATTGCCCCTACTATAGAACCCAGTATAGCGCCTGTAAATACCTCACCCCTGGTATGCCGGCTGAGCATGACCCTTGACCATCCCATGATCACCGCAAATATTGTCAGCAGTATGCCAAGAACAGGTGTCTTCATGGCAAAAAAAGCAATGGCCACATAGACAGAAAAGCAGGTATGGAGCGAGCATTTAAGCCAGAAATTAATTAAAAATGAGCTTAATAAAAGGGTGAAGGCGGCAAGACAACCCCATTGTAAAAACATATGAACTCCGGGTAAGAAAAATAGCGTGAGGGTCACAAGGCCGATCATTGTCGTACTGAATATATAGAGCGACGGTCGCTGGGCCTTGGTAGACACATCATAGTTTGAGAACTTTCCCCGCTTTACATTGATCAGAATGAACAATGCGGTAGGGACAAAAGAGCAAAGAATAATGATCATGCTGATCTTGAGCGCTTCATGGAATTCCATAAAATGGAAACTGGCATAGGATACCAGTACGAACAGCAGAATAAAAGGGTTCCCGAAATTTGAGACTCCGTAAGCAAATTTATGCAACCATGCACCTGATATAGCTGGCTTAATCTCAGTCTCCTGATCCATAGTTCTCTTTCATTGTACTTTCAGCATTCAGGCTGAGTTCAAATTTAAAAAAAGCAGGGCTTTTATCTTCCGCTTTCTGCTAATATTGCTGATGCACTATAAAAAACAGCCCCTGCACCATGCAGGGACTGTTATACTTTTTATACTGCTTTAAGTTTAAGCTGATTTAATGCGGAACCAGCTTTGAACCATTCAATCTGTGCAGCATTGTAGCTATGCTTGACCTCAATAAGCTCCTGGTTTCCATTACTATGATGCAGGCATACCTGCAGATTTATGCCCGGGCTCATGGTAGTCAGGCCGAGAATGTCGAAATTATCATCTTCCTGGATTCTGTCATAATCAGCAGGCTGAACGAAGGTAAGGGCAAGCATTCCCTGTTTCTTTAAATTAGTTTCATGAATTCGGGCAAACGACTTCACAAGAATGGCACGAACTCCCAGAAAACGGGGCTCCATGGCCGCATGTTCCCTGGATGATCCTTCTCCATAGTTTTCATCACCTACAACGATAGATCCGATTCCTTCTGATTTATACATCCGCTGGGTAGCCGGAACTGCTCCATATGTACCTGTAAGCTGATTTTTGACAAGATCAGCTTTTTCATTGAATGCATTGGTAGCGCCAATAAGCATATTATTGGAAATGTTGTCAAGATGACCGCGGTATTTTAACCAGGGACCAGCCATGGAAATATGATCAGTTGTACATTTGCCTTTTGCTTTTATAAGCAGTTTAAGACCTTTAAGGTCTGTTCCTTCCCAGGGACTGAAAGGTTCAAGCAGCTGCAGCCTGTCAGAGGCTGCATCTACCTTGAGCACCACTTTGCTTCCATCTTCAGAGGGTGCCTGGTAGCCAGCGTCAAGTACATCAAAGCCCAGGGGTGGTAATTCTATTCCAGCAGGCTCATCAAGGCGTACCATTACACCCTTTTCATTCAGCAGCTCATCTGTCAGCGGATTAAAGCTCAGACTTCCGGCTATGGCAAATGCTGTCACAATCTCTGGTGAGGCAACGAATGAATGGGTATTTGGGTTGCCATCATTTCTTTTGGCAAAGTTGCGGTTGAATGAAGTGATGATCGAATTGCGACGCATCGGGTCATCTGTATGTCTTGACCACTGACCGATGCAGGGTCCACAGGCATTGGCAAGTACTACGCCACCCATTTTTCCGAAAATATCCAGAAACCCATCTCTTTCTACAGTATAGCGCACCAGTTCAGAACCAGGAGTGATCGTAAATTCTGCTTTTGCTTTCAGGTTCTTATCAATGGCCTGCCGGGCAACGGAGGCTGCACGGCTGATATCTTCATAAGAAGAATTTGTACATGAACCGATAAGACCAACTTCAAGCTGGTCAGGATAATTATGTTCTTTCACTGCTTCCGCAAATTTCGAAAGCGGCCAGGCGAGATCCGGGCTGAAAGGACCGTTCACATACGGCTCAAGTTCAGAAAGATTTATTTCGATCACCTGATCAAAATAGGCTGCAGGATTTGCATATACTTCTGCATCTCCATTCAGGTGCGCTGCAATACCATCAGCGAGTTCAGCAATTTCTGCCCTCTCAGTGCTGCGCAGATAAGCTGCCATTTTGGCATCATATCCAAATACAGAGGTTGTTGCACCCACTTCCGCGCCCATATTGCAGATGGTACCTTTGCCCGTACAGGAGATGTTTTCAGCACCTTCACCAAAATATTCGATGATGGCACCAGTACCACCTTTCACTGTCAGAATTCCGGCAACCTTAAGGATTACATCTTTTGCCGATGCCCAGCCGCTGAGTTTTCCTGTAAGCTTTACGCCTATCAGTTTTGGGAACTTTAATTCCCAGGCCATACCAGCCATTACATCGACGGCATCTGCACCACCTACACCTATGGCGATCATTCCCAGACCACCTGCATTTACTGTATGAGAGTCAGTACCAATCATCATTCCACCAGGGAATGCATAGTTCTCCAGTACCACCTGGTGAATAATTCCAGCTCCTGGTTTCCAAAAACCGATTCCGTATTTATCCGAAACCGTAGAAAGGAAGTCGTACACTTCTTTATTGGTCTTATTGGCTGTGTTAAGGTCTTCAGCTGCACCTGCTTTTGCCGTGATAAGGTGATCACAGTGCACTGTTGAAGGCACTGCTACAGCCTGTTTTCCAGCCTGCATGAACTGGAGCAATGCCATCTGGGCCGTTGCATCCTGCATGGCAACCCTGTCAGGGGAAAAGTCCACATAGGAAGCTCCACGTTCAAAGATCTCCTGAGAATGGCTGTCGAATAAATGTGAGTATAAGATCTTTTCAGTTAGGCTGAGCGGACGTTTTAAAAGTTCGCGGCTTTTTTGAATACGTTCGGGTAAATTCTTATAAACCCTGCGGATCATTTCAATATCAAATGCCATATATATGTAAACGTTTAGTAATTGAGTTCAGAGTACAAAAATATCAAATCCTGTAACACAGCCGATATAGTTACAGTATTTAGATTGATTTTAAGCAGATCAGCTAAATTAATTTTCACTGATCGGCTTGAATGTATAGCCCAGGCTGCTGAAATAGGCCAGGGTACCTGGCAAAGCAATGCGTAAATTTTCCAAAGCTTTTAGGCTGTCATGAAAAACCACGACCGAACCTGGCTTTACATGCTTCTTTACTGCATCAAGGCAGGCTTCTGGCGGCAGATCAGGGTCGAAATCGTAGCTGACCACATCCCATAGTACAATTTTGTATGTCTTGCGGATCTCTTTATACTGTGCCTGGGTCATTTTGCCATAAGGAGGGCGAAACAATGCTGAAGGCACAACAGCTTTACATTTTTCAATGTTTTCAAGGTAGGTGCCAGGATCCGTTTTCCAGCCGTTCAAATGGTTATAGGTATGATTTCCTGATGAATGACCAGCTTTCAGAATGCTTTCAAGCAATGCCGGATTCTTTACCGCATTTTCACCTACGCAAAAAAAAGTTGCCTTTGCATGATACAGCTCCAGCTGCTCCAGTACATAAGGGGTAGCTTCAGGCACAGGCCCGTCATCAAAGCTCAGGTAAATTACTTTTTCTGAACAAGCGAAACGCCAGCGTATCTCAGGAAAAAGTTTCATAAGCCATCCCGGCGTTTTAAACAGTCGCATCTGCGAATATCAGAAAACATGCCGGATTATTTCTGCCTGTCATTCGTGCACGAACCCTGCCAGAACAACCATGTTTTTAATCAGGCGCATGAAATTAGAAAATAAGCCTGAAAATACTTCCTTTCCCCGGTTCAGAGTCTACCTGGATCGTTCCTTTATGGATCTGCATGATCTGTTTGCTCAGGCTGAGTCCGATTCCGGAACCTTCTTTCTTGGTAGTAAAGAAAGGAACAAAAATGCTTTCCCTGAGCTCATCGGGTATGCCCTGTCCATTATCACTCAGCTGGATGACCACCCTTTCCTGTTCGTTCAGATAGGCTTGCAGGCTTATCTTTTTATCAGATCCCTGCTTTAATGCATCGATCGCATTCAAAATCAGGTTCAGCAATACCTGTTCGATCAGGGATACATCAACCTGCAGGGTCAGGCCGGGGTCACGGATCTTCCAGCTGAATTCTATCTCCTGTTTCTGCAGTTCATTTTGCATCAGGCGCTCGATCTGCTGGAAAAGTTCAATTACATAGATTGCAGATAAGGAAGGTTCGATGATCTTGCTCAGGCTTCTATAGGTTTCTGCAAACTTCATAAGGCCCTCGCTCCGGCTTCTGATCACCTCAATACTCAGGTTCATGTCTTCCATAAATTCTGCATCAGGGGCCTTGACAAGTTGGCCTATCCGGTGAGTGAGCGTTTCGGCAAGCGAGGTGATGGGTGCTACTGAATTCATGATCTCATGAGTAAGCACCCGTAATAATTTCTGCCAGGCAAGGGTTTCCGTTTCTTCGACTGCCTCATTGATGTTCTTTACAGCAAGGAGGTAATTGATCTTTCCGTTCACCTTAAAGCGGGACACTGAGGTCAGTACCCGGGTAAAACTTCTTCCTGTCTGGAGCTGTATAAGGCGCCCCGGGCCGGAATCAGGGTTTTCAATGAGTTTGCGGAGCTCAGGATTCCGCGTCATAAGCCCGCTAAGATGCCGGAGTTCAGGCAAGGCAAACATTTTGCGGAATGATTCATTCATCCAGTTTACCTGGTCGTGGTCATCATAAGAAAGAATTCCGGTATCGATCATTTCTATAATGGTCTTTAAATGCTGGTACTGGATCTCTTTCTGGACATTGAGCTGCTGGAAGGTGGTATTTACTTCATTAAAAGCCCGCCGGAGTTCCCTGAGCAGTACAGGGCTATTCTTAAGATTATAATACTGGGTAAAATCACGGTAATGAACAGCCTGGGTAAATTGCCTGATCTCAAGGTCAAGGCGGCTGATATACCTGATAAGTTCCAAGGCCTCGGCCATGCTCATGCCTGAAAAAAGCAGCGCCCACAGGGGTGTATGCCATTCCAGGGCGGTCAGCACGGCCCCGGCAATAGTACATGCAAGTAAGACGACCCTTGCCATAATGGTGGCCCTGAACGATCTAAAGTTCATATTTATTCAGCCGCCTGTATAAAGCTGTTCTGGTAATGCCCAGCTCTTTTGCCGCCTGGGTAATGTTTCCCTTATGCTTTTCAATGACCCTTGTGATTGTATCCTTTTCAATCTCCTTCAACTGCATGGAGTCGGGAGAAGAGGGGGGCACTGAAAGTTGGGTAAAGTCAAGGTCTTTAAGGCCTATCGAATCATGGTCAGTCATAATTAATGCACGCTCAATAGTATGCTGAAGCTCGCGTACATTGCCTGGCCATGGATAGGCCTTCAGTTTAGCGGCTGCTGCTTCCTGAAAGCCAGACACTGATTTTTTATACTGCCTGGCATACATATTCAGGTAATGGTCTGCAAGCAGCATGATGTCGGAACCCCGCTTCCTCAGGGGGGGGAGGCGTATTTCTACGGTATTAATCCTGTAAATAAGATCTTTACGGAAGCGGTCAAGGCCGGCCATTTCATAGATGGGCAGATTTGTTGCTGTCAGCAGCCTGAAGTCGAGGTTTATCACCTGGTTGGTACCCAGTCTGATGACCTGTTTATTCTGTAGCACAGAAAGTAGTTTTGCCTGCTGGTACATGGAGATATTACCGATCTCATCCAGAAACAGGGTACCTCCGGCGGCCTCCTCCATACGTCCGGTACGGTCTTCGCGTGCATCTGTAAAAGCTCCCTTTTTATGGCCGAAGAGCTCGCTCTCAAACAGGCTTTCAGTAAGAGAACCCAGATCTACAGAGATAAAAGCCTTCCCGGCCCGTGCCGACCGCTCATGGATAAGTCTGGCAACCATATCTTTGCCTGTTCCGTTCTCGCCCAAAATCAATACATTAGCATCTGTGGCTGCTATCTTCTCTATTTTAAACAATACTTCCTGCATGAGTTCCGATCCTCCGACCATGCTGGTCAA
>JAYWCR010000088.1:0-6578 GCA_043780395.1 Sphingobacteriales bacterium | reverse complement strand
TTTATTCTTGGAGGCACAAGCGGATTTCCGGTGCCAAAGTCCAAGTTTACCAATATGAATTTCATACAGTTAAAAGAAGATGAGTTTAACTGGAAAAATATTCCTACAGGCTACAGAATTGACAATTACCTTGAAAATAAGTTCGATATTCTTATAGACCTGAGTCAGGAAGACTATCAGCCACTCATTTATATCCTTGCTGTTGCCAAAGCAAGGATTAAAGTAGGCCGCTATGATAGAAATATTCATGGAATTTATCATTTCATGCTGGATACCTGGCAAAAACCAGATATTTATAATTTTACAGAACAGATTAAACAATACCTTTTAAGCCTTTAAAATGAAGCAGCACCAGTTACAGGGAAGTGGAGTGGCCCTGGTCACTCCTTTTACACATTCAGGAGATATTGATTTTGATGCTCTGAAGAAGATCATTGAGCATGTGATAAACGGGGGAATTAATTATATCGTTGCCCTTGGTACAACCGGTGAGCCCCCTGCACTTAATTCAGAAGAAAAGAAACTGATCTTCGACTTTATACTCGAAGTAAATAATGGACGGGTACCTGTCGTTGCCGGCCTTGGCGGAAATAATACCGCCGCCTTACTTACCGAGCTCCGGGATTTCGAGCCTTTTGGATTTACGGCGATTTTGTCAGCAAGCCCTTATTATAACAAACCCAGTCAGGAAGGTATTTTCAGGCATTATCAGGCAGTAGCAGAAGCTTCACCACTGCCGGTGCTACTTTACAATGTACCTGGGCGTACAGGATCAAATATCTCTGCAGACACCGTACTGCGCCTTGCCCATGAAGTAAAGAACATTATCGGGATTAAGGAAGCATCCGCAAATTTCAGCCAGTTTGACCAGATACTCCGTGAAAGACCTGAAGATTTTCTATTCATTTCCGGAGATGACGCCATTGCCCTGCCAATTATGGCCCTTGGGGGTGATGGACTAATCTCGGTTGCAGCAAATGCATTACCACATGAAATTTCTTCCCTTATAAGACATGCGGCGAATGGGAATTATGCTCAGGCACAGTTGGTCCATCATCAGATTTCAGAGATAATTCCACTATTATTTGCAGAAGGGAATCCAGGAGGAGTAAAGGCAATGATGCACCAGCTCGGATTATGTGAAAATGAACTGAGACTGCCCCTGTGTCAGGTGAGTGACGAACTCTACAATCAACTTGCAGTTTTGCAGAAAGGGATGGTTCCTGAAAAAAAAGTATATTAAACAGGCCGTCCCTATAAAATTATAAAGTCATTCAGACTAAAAGATAGCCTGTAAAATAAGGAACAGGGGATCAGTCCAGCCAGCTGGATGATCCCCTGTTGTGCAATAACTTTATATATTAATTGGTTTCCTCATTTTTCTTATCCTGAACCTCAAGACGAACTTCCTGAGCTAAATTCTTCAGATCCTGCAGGCCTTTTCTTACCCGTGTACCAGCAGCGCTGTTCCCTTTGTTGTAGAATTTGTCTGCATCTGCCTCTAATTCGGCGATCAAAGCTTTTATCTGATTAAATTTTTCCATGTTGCGAGACTCCTTTTATGTAAAATTCTATTAATTCTCGATACTAAAGTAAAATGATTTTTTTGAATAACCAATATAAAGAACTTAAAAAATGCGATTAAAGGTTGTGTAAGATTAAATTAACTCTGCTGACCTAACAATCCGGGGTATCGATGATCACAATACATGATCAATCCAGCACTTAATGAATGCAGATAGCCTTTCTGAATCGCCTTCATACCTGTTTGATCTGAATTATGGCGCAGCATTTCCAGCGCTTCATTCAGGTCGGTCTGATTGCAGGAAGTAAGTCCTTTTAATAGATATTTCAGTAAATAAGCTGGATTAAGTCTGTTGACCTGCGGATTACGGCATGACAGGGGATTATTCATGCTTAAGGCATACAAGCGGGTATTCTGATAAACCATATCATTGCGGAACATGTCATTTATCACAGGAAGTGAAATAACACCCCTTATATCTGGCCTTTCCATGCAAACAAGATGACCTGAAAGCGCTGATTCACTCGCATAGATCGTTCCAAAACCAGGTATTGAAAGCGTAGAGGTCAGGGAAATGGATTTTCGGATCCCTGTTGCCATGGCATGGCACTGGAACCTGGTAGCCGCATCTGCTGAAACATCTGCCAGCATGTCACCTATCATTTCAAGGGCTCCGGCAATAAGAAGATTGGTGGCAATATTAAAATGAACGGAACTCATGCTGTTCCTGCTTGCCTCCTGCACTGGCATATGACCATTGATGATAAGCCCGTTAAAATTCATGAACTGCTGCTGGTTCCCTGCATTAAAACGGTATGCTGAGAGTGCTGCCAGGGTTTGGCGGAGGGAGTTTTTCCATGCAGTATCAAAGAACTGCCGGTCTGCTCCTTCCTTCCAGTACCGGTGTGCAAGAAGTAGCGGAAAGCAGAGTGTTCCAGGGTTCTGCCCTGATGCAGGCCTGAAGGCACTATAAGGCAAAGATTCATCGATCATTTGCCACTGCCGCCTGAGCAGGCCTTCAATCAGAAGATTTAGTTTTTTATCAGCCTTGCACAAAGGCACATAGTTCCAGGCCTGCAGGGTGGAATCTTCAAGACCCATTGAATTTTCTGATAAAATGATCGTATCAGGCTTCCTGCCTTTCATTGTGAAAGAAACCCGTTCATCCAGCGTCTGCGGAAAGCAATAGTCCAGAAGCTGGAACCAGCGGGATCCCGAAATTTTTTTCTGACATTCTTTAAGTCTTTTTTCTACTGCCGGGCTGTAGAACCTGCGTGCCGAAAAAGGAATGCGTAGTGAGGGAAGCATTCGCTCCCTTTTACGAAAAAGGGGATTCTGGTTTCTTGATGAAACCAGAATCCCCATGCCCAGCATGCTGCTTTGTTTTAGAAAAGCTCTGCGTGCCGTCATTTATATGTAGTTAATTACCTGCTATATTGCTGGTTTCAAAAAGCTCACGTTCAACCTGGTAATCTCCTGCCTTAAGTTTTTCAGCAATCGTACTGAAGGCAATTAAAGTCTGTTCAACATCTTCAATCGTATGCACTGCAGAGGGAATTAAACGCAGAATCAGCAGACCTTTAGGAATTACCGGATAGGTCACAATAGAACAGAAAATTCCATGGTTCTCACGAAGATCCATTGTCAGGTTGGTAGACTCAGTCAGCGTTCCATGTAAATATACCGGAGTGACCGGGCTGTTTGTATTTCCTATATTAAATCCTCTTTCACGAAGACCTTTCTGAAGCGCATTTACAATGACCCATAGTTTATCACGGAATTCAGGATGGGCAATCAGCAGATCCAGTCTTTTATGAAGACCCACTACCATGGGCAGAGGCAATGATTTGGCAAAGGTCTGGGAACGCATATTATAGCGCAGAAAATCAGTTACTGTTTTAGTACTTGCTACAAAGGCGCCAATTCCTGCCATTGATTTGGCAAATGTTCCAAAATAAACATCAATATCTTCTTCTACTCCCTGCTCCTGTCCTGTACCCGCACCCGTAGATCCCATAGTTCCAAACCCATGGGCATCATCTACAAGCAGACGGAAATTATATTTCTTTTTTAAAGCAACGATACCTTTAAGATTTCCCTGGGCGCCTGACATTCCGAAAACTCCTTCTGAAATTACAAGAATAGCACCAGGAGTACCTTCAACAAGCTTGGTTGCCCTTTCAAGTTGTTTCTCAAAACTCTGCATATCATTGTGTACGTAGACAAAGCGCTTCCCCTGATGAAGCCTTACCCCGTCAATGATACAGGCATGTGCCTCGGCATCATAAACGATCACATCATGGCGGTCAACCAGGGTATCAATGATAGATACCATACCCTGATATCCATAATTAAGTAAGAAACCATCTTCCTTGGATACAAAGGCTGCGAGCCGCTGCTCAAGCGACTCATGAATTGTCGTATTGCCAGAAAGCATGCGGGCTCCCATAGGAGCTGCCAGCCCATAGGCTGCGGCCCCTTCACTGTCGGCCTGTCTGACTTCAGGATGGTTTGCAAGACCCAGATAATTGTTCAGACTCCAGACCAGCTTTTCCTTGCCCCTGAAAAACATACGCGATGAAATTTCACCATCCAGTTTTGGAAATGCAAAATACCCATGGGCCCAGGCAGAGTGCTGACCGATAGGCCCCATGTTTTTTTTAATTTTATCGAAAATATCCAATTGGTGTAGATTTAGAGAAAGCAGTCGGCAAACATCTGGTCTGCGCGTAAAAATACCATTTTAAATGCCGCATTCTCATATACGAGATCTGATCAGACTCAGATGCTCGATGAATGAACATGATTCATCGACCAATAAGCGCCTTCAGGCTATTAAACATAACCTGAAGGCAGAATAATTAATCTACATTATCATGTAAAAAGGTATTATTGGGCCTGATCTCTCCCCGTTCATCTGTTGTATATCTTGAAATCTCTTCATTAGATGCTGACGAGGGCAGGCTTTCAAGCTTCATATTCTTGCGGATATAGGCAGGCTCATTTTCAAGATCTTCAAGCCCCTTTGTTGTTCTGAGCTTCATACTCAGTTCCTTAAGCCTGAGGATCCGTTCCTTTGTTTTGCGCATAGGGTCTTCATCAAGGGCTTCCTGTGCATTTGCTGAAACGGGAGTATGCTGTTCTGGTTTGATCGTGTTATGCCTGTTTTCAGATATATGTTCAGTTTGCTGTACCTCAGGGCTTACTTCCCTTATTTTTTCTTTCTGCTGGTCGAAAATACTTACCTGCAGAACCTTCGCCTTCTGAGCTTCAGCTTCCATGGCATTCTCCTTTAAAAAGGGATCTCGCTGAAACGGCTCAGATTTTCTCAGAAATGGTTCATAAGAAGGCTTCTGGCGTTCATCTGCTTCCTCAAAAAGCTTTCTGGAGGCAAGTTCCTCTTCCGCGCGGATAGTGTCTTTACGTTTTTCATTTACTATACCTGATGAACTATCATTTCCAAGCTCATGACGTATCACCGGATTTTCTTTCCGCTGATATTCATCATGCAAGACTGTAACGATCTTTTCAGGAGCCTTTTCACGGCCAATCTTTTCTTTTTCCTTCCTGGTCTGGAAGCCTGTAGCAATGATGGTGACACAAAGCTCATCTTCAAGGGTTTCATCATTACAGTTTCCCCAGATAATGTCTGCAGTAAGACCTGCTTCCTCCTGAATATAATCAGTAATAATGGTCACCTCGTCCATCAGCACTTCATTTTTACCTGAAGAGATGTTCAGCAGAATATAGCGCGCACCTTCGATCTCATTATCATTTAACAAAGGCGAACTAAGGGCACCTACAACGGCTTTCTTAGCCCTGTCTTCACCTTTAGCTGTGCATGAACCCATGATGGCAGCGCCACTGTCTTTCATGACCGTGCGCACATCTTCAAAATCCACGTTTATATATCCGGGAACAGTGATGATCTCAGCAATTCCTTTGGCCGCAGTGGTGAGAATATCGTCGGCTTCACCAAATGCATTTGAAAGGGTAAGATTTCCAAACATGGTTCTGAGCTTGTCATTTGAGATCACAAGCAGGGTATCGACACTTCTTTTCAGCTCTTCAAGACCTTCGTCGGCCTGACTCCGGCGTCTCTTGCCTTCAAAAGCAAAGGGAGTTGTCACTATTCCAACTGTCAGAATACCCATCTCTTTTGCTGCATTGGCAATGATCGGGCTTGCACCGGTACCGGTTCCACCTCCCATACCTGCAGTAATAAATACCATCTTGCAATTGGCAATCATTGACTTCAGCTGCTCAAGATTCTCTATAGCAGAATGTCGTCCAACCTCCGGAATAGAACCGGCACCCCTGCCTTCAGTAAGCGTAGTTCCCAATTGCACTTTATTAGGAATCGGACTGAGTTCAAGGGCCTGAGCATCTGTATTACAAATAATGAAATCAACACCTTTGATTCCCTGTTTGTACATATGATTTACTGCATTACCACCTCCTCCGCCTACTCCAATTACCTTGATGATGGATGCATCACCTTTTAACATGTCAAATTGCATAACCGTATATTTTATATCCTTAGATTGTCTTCGCTGGGCCTCTAAGATCACCATTTGAAGAGTAAATGTTTAGTTACAAATTAATAAATGTGCATAAAATCAGGCATTGTTTAAAATTACCGATCGAATTCCTTGAATTCTTTCTCATCCTGATGCAAATCTCCGTCAAAAAATTTCACTGTTCTGGTAAATAAGGTCTTTAACCAGGTTTCGCGCTCATGTTTCTCTCTGACCTGTACTTCAGTGACCTGCTTGCCTGCTTTACTATCAAGGTCATTCAGCCCTTTTATAACAAGACCTATGGCTGTGGCATACATTGGGCTGGCTACGTCCTTTACATTGCTTTTACTCAAATGCTCATTTGGATACCCGATGCGCGAATCCATACCTGTTACAAATTCAACGAGCTGCTTCAGGTGTTTCAGCTGGGCGCCTCCGCCTGTCAGTACGATACCGGCGATAAGTCTTTTTTCATAGCCTGAGCTTTTTATTTCATAATATACATGCTCAATGATTTCTTCCATTCTTGCCTG
>JAYWCR010000087.1:0-4070 GCA_043780395.1 Sphingobacteriales bacterium | reverse complement strand
GCAGTCAAAATCAAAGCCTGACCTGCACGGGGACCTGCCCCCCAGCGCACATATTCTTTTACATACTCAAGGCTGCTTTCATCGGGCCGCGTTGCCCTTATCAGGTCGTTCACATAACTGATCATGGCATCACTTATAAATACTTCACGCACGAGGCTCTGCAGATACACGATATCCTTGCCATCGATCACAGGCAGGGGTTCTGGTTTACGGATCCCTGTCGTATCTGCAAGTACCCTGAACTCTTCTTCAACAGTCGGATAACCAATGCGGATATAAAGCAAAAAACGGTCGAGCTGTGCTTCTGGCAGAGGATAAGTACCAGCCTGCTCGATAGGGTTCTGGGTTGCCAGAATGAAGAACGGTGCTTCCAGCGGATAGGTCTTACCCGCATAGGTAACAGCAAATTCCTGCATGGCCTCAAGCAGGGCCGCCTGTGTTTTAGGCGGAGTACGGTTTATTTCATCGGCAAGTACAATATTGGCAAACAAGGGCCCTTTATTGAACTGGAAAAAACGCTTGCCGGTCACATGATCTTCTTCAAGGATCTCCGTGCCAATAATATCGGTAGGCATCAGATCAGGCGTAAACTGGATTCGGCTGAAAGAGAGCTCCAGGGCTTTGGCGATCGTTTTTACCAGCAGGGTCTTTGCCAGGCCGGGTACACCTTCAAGCAGGCAATGCCCACCTGCCAGAAAAGCAATAATGATCTCATCGATCACCTGCTCCTGGCCGATGATCACTTTCTGGATCTCCTTTTTTAAAAGAGGAATTTTAGCAAGAACCTCATTTACTCTGACCGCTGTTGAATCCAATGAATTGATTTTAGATTTTAATTCCTATACTGCAGGTCTGTTACCAGGCCCCTGCTTCTTATGTTAAAAAAAAAAGGATTTACGTTTACCCGTTTAAAATATCATTCCGGTGACTGGGATACTGACCAGCGCATGCCCTCCAATTTATTTAATTCATTACTTGAATATACCACGGTTGCTGTAAACACAAAAGAACGGACCATTAACCTTGACAGTGATGAACTTTTTGATTCTCCATTCTGCTACCTGAGTGGCCATAAACTTGTTCAGTTTGATCGTAAAGAAGCCGAAAATTTTAAAAAGTACATCCTTAACGGAGGCTTTGTCTTTGCTGATGACTGCAACCATGACATAGATGGTCTCTTTGCCAAATCATTTGAAACAGAGATGACAAGGCTGTTCGGGATGGGAGCACTCAAAAAAATACCAAATACCCATGCCCTCTATCACTCTTTTTTCACCTTTGAAAAAGGCCCCCCAACCACTTCTTTTGAGTTAAATGGCTGGGGTGATGACCTTGTGCATGATTACCTGAAAGCCATTGAGATCAACGGCCGTATCGCAGTACTGTACAGCAATAAAGATTATGGCTGCGAATGGGACTACGATTTCAGGAACAAGCGTTTTCTGGCAGAAGACAATACGAAGTTTGCTGTCAATATTGTTATCTATGCCATGAACTCCTGAGTCTTATTTAATTTCATTTTTATAGACCTCGCCACCTTTCATAATAAAAGGGATATGCTCAAGGGTGGTGATATCTTTTAAGGGGTCATTTGTTACAGCAATCAGATCGGCATACTTTCCTACCTCAATTGAGCCTGATTTTTTAGTTCTTCCAAGCAGGTCAGCAGCACTGATCGTAGCCGACTGAATAGCCTGCATAGGAGTAAGCCCGTACATGACCATATATTTAAACTGCTTGCCATTGCCTCCGTGGGGATATACACCCGCATCCGTTCCATAAGCGATCTTCACGCCTGCTTTAACGGCTTTCTGAAAGCTGAGGCGCTGGATCTTACCTACCAGTTTTTCTTTATTAATGATCTTTGCCGGAGTACCATGCTTGGCATAGTCACTGAGAATATAATCATCATCATAAATATCTGAAACCAGGTAAGTACCATGTGCCTTCATCATGGCAATTGACTCATCATCCAGAAAGCTTCCATGTTCAATAGATGAAACTCCTGCTTTTACAGCCATTTTTATTGCCTCGGTTCCATGCGCATGGGCAGCAACTTTTTTACCCCAGAGATGGGCTTCTTCAACAATGGCATTCATTTCAGTCTGGCTGAACTGCGGGGCGCCTACACTTTCTTCTTCACTTAAAACTCCGGCACTGGCACCGAACTTAATGACCTCAGCCCCATATTTAACATTATAACGAACCTGGGCACGCACGCCATCGGCACCATTGGCAACGCCAGAGCGTTGCTGCTGGTTTGCCCACTGGATATATGGAGAGAATCCATTCAGGTCACCATGACTGCCCGTACTTCCGATAAAGAAAGTGGCCGGCACTATACGGGGGCCAGGGATATCACCCCTGTCGATCGCATTTTTAAGCGCTACATCCATAAAAGCTTCAGAACCCAGATCGCGGCAGGTGGTAAAACCGGCCATCAGGGTACGCCGGGCATAGATATGAGCTACAATAGCATAATCAATAGGTGATTTACGGAAAATATCCTCATAATAATTATCGCCATGCTGTGAGGTCAGGTGGGTATGGCAATCGGTAAGACCAGGTAATACAGTAGAACTGGAAAGGTCAATCACTTTTACTCCTGCAGGAATGGCAATGGAACTGCCTACAGCACGGATCGTATCATGATCGATCAGGATCAGCTGGTTCAACAGCACTTTGCCTGAAACGACATCGATCATGCGGCCGGCCTTAATTACTTTTACAGAATCATTCTGGGCGAATGCGGCGCCTGTTATAAGCAGGAACAGTAAACTTAGGATATGTATTTTAGGGGATATTTTCATTAAGGAGAATTTTTTTGAATTTATTAAAATAGTGCGGAGCAAAAAAAATTATTGCTTGTAGACCTTGCCTTCTTTCATAACAAAGTTCACATGCATAAGCACAGAAATGTCTTGCAGCGGATCTCCATCCACAGCAATGATATCAGCTGATTTTCCAGCCTCTACCGATCCTTTCTCTTTTGAAATACCAAGCAGATCTGCAGCATTTACGGTTGCTGATTTAATTGCTTCCATTGCAGGCATTCCTGCTTCTACCATGTACTGGAATTCCAGGGCATTCTTGCCATGTGCATACACACCGGCATCTGTTCCAAAGGCGATCTTCACCCCAGCCTTATAGGCTTTGGCAAAGGTTTTCTGGATCAGCGGGCCTACAGCAGAAGCTTTATCAGAAATTACTTTAGGAAAGAACCCAGGGATCTTTGCAGAATCGGCCACTGATTTTCCTGCAATGATGGTAGGCACATAATAGGTACCGTATTTTTTCATCAGGGTAATGTCTTCATCATTCATATAGGTTCCATGCTCAATAGAAGTAACGCCTCCTAAAATAGCACGGCGGATACCCTCAGCACCATGTGCATGGCAGGCAACCTTCATTCCATAGTCTTTCGCCGTTTCAACAACGGTTTTAATTTCTTCGATGCTGTACTGGGCGCCTGATCCATCCTTACTCAGGTCAAGCACACCACCTGTGGAGGCAATTTTGATAAGGTCTGCACCTTTTTTGAATTCAAGACGTACTGCCTTGATCAGTTCATCCTTTCCATCTGCAACACCTTCGTTAGCACCCGGGGTATGGAAGATCTCTTCACGCAGACCGACTGATTTATCCATATGACCACCTGAGGCAGAAATGGCAATTCCTGCAGTTAATACCGACGGGCCAACGATATAGCCCCTATTGATCGCATTGCGGATCGCTATATTCACTCCCGTACCGCCACAGTCACGTACCGTAGTAAAGCCTGCCATCAGGGTCACTCTGGCATAGATGGTTGATTTTAAGGCAATATCGGCATCAGATTCTCTGAACCCGTCCATCATGGATGTTTTGCTGAACTGACTTTCAAGATGCACATGGGAGTCGATCAGACCTGGTAAAACCGTTTTATTCTTCAGATCGATCAGGGCATCTGCGGCTGACCCTGAGACATAGCCGTTCTGAATTGAACTGATCTTTGTTCCCTCGATCACAAGCGTGACCTGCTGACGAACAGCACCTGAATTTCCATCTATTAATTTACCGCATTGAACATA
>JAYWCR010000086.1:0-4894 GCA_043780395.1 Sphingobacteriales bacterium | reverse complement strand
CTGGTGAAGGGACCACAGCTCCTTTTTTCTGAGGTGCTGGTGCAGGCATATTCACAGCCGGAGTACTCTTAGAGCCCTCATGCTGCATTTTTGACTGCATTCTGGTAAGGTCGGTGATCATCTTTGAATAGATCGAATCCATCAGTTCAGGGCGCTGTACATAGTACCTGAAGCTTTTTCTAAAGGAGGAAGAATCAATCCCGTACTTTTTAAAGATCAGGGTGCTGAAGCTCTTGGTTTTCCAGGCGATGGTATCATTACCCCCTTTTGAAGGAAAGTTCTGGTTGGCTATTGCATCTGCCAGGTGCATATCAGAGAGTACTTTCCCCATTTTATCAGGTGGAATGATACTTTCAGGAATATCAGCTCCCTGATGCCTGCATGAAAAAAGGCAAAGCATACTAAAAATAAGTAAAAAATGAGCCTTACGACTCTTAATTGGCTTGAATTGTGTAAAAATGGACACTGAACAATATATTTGTTAAAATCCAAAATTAGGCATTCATGAGCATAGCGGAAAATATTAAAAAGATCAAAACCGATGTGGACGCGAAAGGCGCTAAACTGGTAGTCGTATCTAAAACACAAACACCGGAAATAATACTGGAAGCATATGCTACAGGTCAGCGTTTCTTTGGTGAGAATCAGGTTCAGGAGCTTGATGAAAAGTACAACCTGCTTCCTAAAGACATCAACTGGCATCTCATCGGTCATCTTCAGACAAATAAGGTGAAGTATATAGCACCTTATATAAATCTTATTGAATCAGTTGACAGCCTTAAATTATTACAGGAAATAAACAAGCAGGCTCTTAAAAACAAAAGAACGATCGACTGCCTGCTTCAGGTTTATATTGCAGATGAGGAAACAAAGTTTGGGCTTGACTTTGAAGAACTGGTGAACCTGCTGCGTTCTGAAGAATTTAAACTGCTGACCAATGTACGTATTACAGGCCTGATGGGCATTGCAACCAATACAGAACATCAGAAACAGCTGAAAGACGAATTCGAAGAATTGCACGTGTTTTTTAATGGTATTAAATCAAGTTTCTTTGCAGATAAAGCGTATTTTAATGAAATATCTATGGGAATGAGTAACGATTATCAGGTAGCTCTCGAGGCTGGCAGTACCATGGTACGTGTTGGCTCCGGCATTTTTGGTAAGCGTAAAAAAATTGTGAATGAAAACTGAAGATCTTGAAATACGGCCGGCCCAGAGAACCGACTGCCCCCAATTACTGACCCTGATAAAGGAGCTTGCTGTTTTTGAAAAAGCACCTGATGAGGTGACGGTAAGTATGGAAGAATTTGAAGATGCCGGCTTTGGGCCGAGCCCTGTCTATACGGCCTTTGTGGCTGCAAGAGGAGCTCATATTGTTGGCTTTGCCCTTTGTTATGTGCGTTATTCTACCTGGAAAGGACGCCGTTTATACCTTGAAGATATTCTTGTCACTGAATCTGAGCGCAGCAAAGGTATTGGCTCTATGCTTTTTGATGAATGTATCCGGGAAACAGAACGCCGCGGATATGCAGGCATGGTCTGGCAGGTACTTGAATGGAACGAGCCGGCAATTAATTTCTATAAAAAATATAAAGCTTCATTTGATGAGGAATGGCTTACCTGTGCATTGACAAAGGCACAGGTGCAGGGGATGGTGCTTTAAGAAAGAATGATTCATCTACAATGCCAAACTATATAAAAATGGAAAACAGGAAAACGTTTTTTAAAAAAGCCGCGGCTTTAACCCTGCTGGGAACAGGATTTTCAGGCCGTATAAACTCTTTAAAAGCAGCTGTACTAAATGCAGCTGATGCCAGTAGCCCAGCAATGCCGATGGGCATGGCAGGCTATACTTTTACTAATTTTGATATTGACCATTCCATTGCCATGATGCAGCGGGCGGGCATTACAAACCTTTCTTTAAAAGACAAACACCTTCCGCTTACAAGTACCCCTGAGCAGATCAAAACCGTAGTAGATAAGTTCAGCCTTGCTGGCATTAAAATCTATGCGGTGGGAGTTATTTACCTGACCACAGAGGCCGAAGTGGACCGGGCCTTTGATTATGCCTCAAAGGTAGGGGTAAAACTAATTATCGGCGTACCCGAGTATGGCCTGATCCCTTATGTAGAGAATAAGATCATCTCTTCTGGTATCAGGCTTGCCATCCATAACCATGGACCTGAAGATAAACGCTATCCGAGCCCCCTGGACGTATGGACGCATATTAAAGACCGAAATGCAGGCCTTGGCCTGTGTATGGATATCGGTCATGCAATGCGTGCTGGTGCAAACCCGGCTCAGGCGGCTGCCGAATATAAAAGCCGGTTATTTGACCTGCATATAAAAGATGTAACAGGGGCCTTTAAAGAGGCAAAGGCTATTGAACTGGGCCGGGGCGTTGTGCCCATAGCGGCACTGGTGAAAGTTCTTAAAGAAACAGGCTATAAGGGTATCTGCAGCCTGGAATATGAGAAGGATATGCTTGACCCCCTGCCTGGTATTACAGAATCTGCAGGCTATTTCAGGGGTATTATGCGCCTGAGCTAAACGATTCACCTTTAAAACATCCATACCTAGTTTTGATGACCTTAACCCCTATTGAAGTATATAAGTTCGGTGGTGCATCGCTGAAAGATGCAGCCGGATTCAGAAATGTCAGTAAACTTTTAAAAAATTCAGCCCCCTCCCGGTTGCTGCTGGTAGTTTCAGCCTTGGGAAAAACGACCAATGCCCTGGAAAAGCTTACCCAGGCATTTTTCACAGGCGATGATACCCTTGTCAATAAGGCCTTCGGGCAGGTGAAAGCAGTACATACAGCTATCCTGAATGAACTCTTTCCTGCTGGCCATGCGGTGTATGATGAACTCTCCAATAGCTATACAGAAATTGAATGGATTTTGGAAGATGAGCCTCATACTGACTATGACTTTATCTATGACCAGATTGTTTCAACCGGCGAGATCCTTTCCAGCAAGATGCTTCATGCATGGCTGAAACAGGAAGGCCTGGTATCGACCTGGGCAGATGCACGCGATTTTATCATCACTGACAATTCATACCGTGAAGCGCAGGTAGACCTTGCTGCCAGCTCAGAGAATATCAGCAATATGCTGCTGCCCCTTTTAAACAGTTCGTGGATCGTTACCCAGGGTTTTGTGGGCGGTACAACGGAGAACTACAGCAGTACACTGGGCCGGGAAGGTTCTGATTATTCAGCGGCACTTTTTGCTGATTTTCTGGATGCAGCCTCTCTGACTGTCTGGAAAGACGTACCGGGTATCATGAATGCCGACCCTGCTGTATTTGCTACAGCCCAGGTTTTGCCGGAACTCTCTTATGCCGAGGCTACAGAACTCGCTTTTTACGGGGCTACCGTGATCCATCCCAAAACAATGAAGCCTCTGCAGGGAAAGAACATTCCACTGTTTGTACGGTCATTCATTGATCCGGACCTGCCAGGTACCCGGGTGAGCCTGAAAGCCGGAATACCAGCTGTTCCTTCTTATATCTTCAAGAAAGACCAGCTGCTGATCAGCCTTCAGACGCCCGATTTCTCCTTTATTCTTGAAGATCATCTGAGCCAGCTTTTCCGGATCTTTTCAGATTGCAGAGTACATATTAATATGATGGAGAATTCTGCGCTGAGTTTTTCAGCCATTGTGGATGCTGACAGAAATGTGGCAAAGAACAAAACCTTACTGGAAGAACTTGCCCGGTATTATACATTAAAATACAATACCGGCCTTACCCTTCTGACCGTGAGAAACTACCAGAAAGATATTCAGAAGGCTTATAGCTTTCTGACAGGTCATGAGCTTCTGATGGAGTCAAAGACCAGGAATAATATACAGTTCCTATACCGTTGATCTTATGAAATAACCTTTTACACTTACTATATGATGAAAAACATACCGCTCTATGCGATGCTCTCTGGCATTGCACTGATCACTGCCTGCCAGCAGGCGCCCAGGAATGCCGCTCAGGCTTCCGTAGCTGACTCGACTGCGCTAAAGGCAATTAACAAGGAAGGATTCACACACCATATTGGTGTGCTGGCCTCAGACTCTTTTATGGGCAGAAAACCATTTACAAAAGGTGAAACCCTGGCCATTAATTATATCCGTAATCAGTTCCAGAACCTGAATCTGAAACCCGGTAATGGAGCCAGTTATTTTCAGGATGTACCTATGGTAGAGGTTGTTTCCAAACCAGGAAATTTGCAGATTAAAGGTGCAAAAGGAGATCTTGAACTGAAGTATCTCGAAGATTTTGTAGGCGTTACCCGCCGTGAGCAGCCTTCTATCGTCATTAAAGCTTCAGAAATGGTCTTTGCAGGTTTCGGTATCGTAGCACCGGAATACCACTGGAATGATTATAAGGGCCTGAATGTAAAAGGAAAAACAGTTGTTGTGATGGTCAACGACCCCGGCTTCTATGATTCAACCTTGTTTAAAGGAAAGACCATGACCTATTACGGGCGCTGGACCTATAAATATGAGGAAGCTGCACGCCAGGGAGCAACAGGTCTGCTGATCATTCATGATACGGCTCCGGCAAGTTATCCATGGACGGTGGTCAGAAGCAGCTTTGCGGGTGCCAAGCTCTACCTGAAATCTGCTGACCATGGCCTTGGGCGTACGGCCATTGAGGGCTGGATCACGACCGATGCGGCTAAAAAGCTCTTCAGTCTTTCAGGCCATCCCGAAGACCTGCTGGCCCTTGCCAAAAAGAAAGACTTTAAAGCTGTAGATCTTGGAGTAAAAGCTTCAGTCTCTTTACAGAATAAGATCCATTATTCCACTTCTCATAATGTAGTCGGTCTTTTGCAGGGAACTTCCCATGCCGATGAATACATCATCTATTCGGCGCACTGGGACCATCTTGGAACAGG
>JAYWCR010000085.1:0-12015 GCA_043780395.1 Sphingobacteriales bacterium | reverse complement strand
AAGAAATGGGGCCCATTGCTGGTTGAGGAATATTACGAACGTCCTGCAGGCATTAATACACTCTAACCTAACCTTAACTATTCGTTAACAGGGGCTTGTAAATTAATTTATACCGGTTATATAATTTGACTGATTCAAATTATATAACTATGAAGAAAATAATACCCTCTCTCAGGAATATATTTCTTTTCTTATTGATCCTGGGCGCAAGGTGGTCATCTGCCCAAAGCCTTACAGGCATTGTGACCGACGCATCAACGCATGAACCCCTGCCTGGTGCTGCGATCACACTTAAAAATACAAAGTTCCAGGCCCTGAGTTCAGCCTCAGGTTATTATGAATTTCCAAGCCTTGCTCCAGGCACATACCTGGTCGATGTTCATTTTCTAGGTTATCTGCTCAGTGAAGAGTCTGTGGAGATCAAAAAAAATGAGCAGGGAAAAGAAAATTTCAAACTCCATGAAGCCAGTACCCGCCTAAGTGAGGTAACCGTAAAGGCACGCGCTGACCAGGGTACAGACCTGAGTGCACGGCGCAAAGAAAAGAAAAGCCCCAATCTGGTCAATGTAGTTTCAGCCCAGACCATTGAACATTCGCCCGACCTGAATGTGGCTGATATTTCCCAGCGGGTATCAGGGATTACCCTTGACCGGAGTACAGACAGCAAGTCAGAATTTGTTATTATCCGCGGTATGGAACAGCGGTATAACAATACCCTGCTCAACGGCATTAAAGTACCCAGCACCGACCCGCTGAACCGTTCAGTTCCGCTGGAAGTAATTCCCTCTGAACTGGTAAGCAATCTGGTAGTTTCAAAAACGCTGACCCCTGATATGGAAGGCGATGCGACTGGTGGTACGGTAGATGTGCAGATGCGAGATGCCCCTTCTGAGGATCTGCTGGAAGTGAATTTCAGTGGAGGGTATAACCAGACCCTCATCCGCAATACTTTCAAAGGCTTTAATACCAGCGCTCAGAGCCGCAAGGATCCCAACCAGACACATTATTACGGGTACCCTGCCCAGCCATCTGATTTTAATTCAGCCAGAATTCTGCGCCTTCACCCGCTTTATTTTGCTCCCAGCCTGATCGGTGGCCTGACGTTTGGAAAGAGATTTCTGAAGAACAGGCTGGGTCTGCTTGTTTCGACTACAGACCAGAACTTTTATACCGGTTCAGAATCTACCTATTCTACCTATACCACCCTTACGGATAATACCGATCAGGTAAACCATTTTGCGGTGCGTAAATATTCTAGCCAGACCAACCATGCAGGGCTGAACACCAAACTTGACTATATCTTTAACCAGCACAATAAGATCAGCCTGATCGGAATTTACCTGCATACCACCGATGCCCAGGTAAGGATCGTCACAGATACAACGCTCAGAGGCGGGGGAGGAGCAAGGCTGGGGCCAGGTACCGGCAAAATTGACAGCGATACCCGGGTTCGCAATAATATTCAGGATCTGCTCTCACTTTCTTTACAGGGCAGTAATTTACTTGCCCGGCACATTGCCCTGAACTGGAATGTAAACTATGCCCTGGCTCAGTCAGCTACGCCTGATATGGTAGAGTTTTCAGTGTACGGTACCCTGCTTCCAGGTGGGCATTTTCAGGATGGAGGAGTCTTTTTTAATACCGGTGGCCTGACCCATACCTGGCAAAAAAATAAGGATAAAGATTATTCTGCCAGACTTGATCTGAGCTATACCGGGAAGCTTTTTCATCAGAATGCACTGTTCAAGACTGGAGCATTGTTCCGGAAAAAGAAAAGAGATAATTATAATAACATCTACACCTTCGACGATGCAGACATCCCCCAGGCTCCGTTTAAAGGACTGGAGGCCGCCAATGTAAGGCTGCAATCAGCTTTTGGCCTTGGTAAATACAATCCTGAGAACTACCAGGCCGATGAACAGGTCACCGATCTATATGGCATGTCTGAATTTCGCCTTGGAAAACTTGAGGCCACGATAGGGGTCAGGGGCGAAGTCACTTCTTCTATCAATCATTACCTGCAGATCGTTCAGAACCAGTCCTATTCTGTGTACCATACCGTGAACTATGTAGATGTGCTTCCATCAGTGAACCTGAAGTATCCTTTTGATAATACCAATGCACTGAGATTCGCCTATTTTAAGTCGATCGCCAGGCCAAATTATTTTGAGCTGGTACCCTATAATATCCTTGTCAATGGCTATCGCGAAATTGGTAACCCCCAGCTCGACAGGGTCCATGCCGATAACCTGGATCTGCGGTATGAATATTTTCCGAATTCAGAAGATGCTGTGATGGCCGGTATATTCTATAAATACCTGGCAAATCCCATCGAGCGGTCATTGATAGGCACCAATGCAGGAATAGACCCGTTTTTTAAGAATATCAATTCACGCCCTGCAACAAACTACGGGCTTGAACTGAACCTGATCAAATATTTCGGCCATTTCGGCCTCTCAGCCAACTATACCTTTACGCATTCCAATATCTCGGAGATCAAGAAACGCTATTTTTATGTAAAGCAGACTGATGGCACTTTTGTCTTAAAGAATGAAGGGATTACAGAAAACCGCCCTCTCCAGGGGCAGTCTGCCCATGTCGCCAATGCAACCTTCCTCTACCGCGACCCTGAGCATAAATTCAACCTCGATCTATCGTTCCTGTTTCAGGGAAAACGCATTGATCAGACCAGCCCTGACTTTGGCAAGGACATCTACCAGCAAAACTTCTACTCCCTTTCTTTTTCGGGTGATAAGAGCCTGAGTAAACGCATCAATCTTTTTGCAAAGATCGGCAACATCAATAATGCCCCCTTTCTGCTCTCTACAAAGTCAGGATCTCCTGTGCAGAGAGATACGTTCGGACAGGATTATTTACTGGGCCTGAAAATAAAACTTTATTAAAACTCATCTCTGTAGCAGTTAAAACTGATAGCAATGAAAATATTCCGGTACCTACCCTCAATTCTTCTGAGTATGCTTTCTCTTCTGGCATGCAGAAAACCTATAAATACTGTAATTCCAAAAGTACCTGTGTCCAATGGAATAAGCAGAGATACGATCAGCGGTACTGTAAAAGGAACCCTGCTGACAGGCAAAACCTATTATGCAAAAAACAATATCTATGTAAATAAGGGCGATACCCTGCTCATGCAGGCCGGGTCAAAATTATTATTCTTCGGAACAGGAAATTCCGGAAAGGGTGGCTCTTCCTACTCCCTGTATTGCTCGGGTAACCTGATCACCCAGGGTACGAAAGACAAGCCCTGTGTCATTACTACCTCAGCCCCCAACCCACAATGGCCAAACGGATACTGGGGCGGGATTACCATGGATTCACTCTCTACCTACCTGAACCTCCAATGGACGAATATCAGCTTTACCGGGGCTGCAGATACCCTGTTTGGAAATCAGTACGGGCTTTCCATTCAGGGAAAGGGAGCAGGAGGAAGTTCTAAATTCATGAGTACCACAAAGGTGATCATAGAGAACTGTACTTTTTCCTACGGATATGACGACGTGATCAGAATGGAAGGGCCCATACAGGTTGAGATTCGGGGAAATGTATTCAGAAAAGAAGGCGGCCCTGATGGCGACGGGATCAGCGCAAAAAGAGGCGTAAAGGGAGATATCTGTTATAATTATATCTGGAGCGGGGCCAATAATTCTATAAAATCGGATGAGTATACGACCGATGCGACCCAGTATACCCAGCTAAATATCTATAACAATACCATTATCAGCGGAGGCTGGCGAAAACAGGGTGAAGAATCTGCCGGCATGAAATTCGGTGACTATACAAAGATCTCCGTTTTTAATAATATCATCGCCAACTGCCGCAACGGACTCAGGCTGGTCAAAACCCTGGATACTGTATATGCGAAAGGCAAATATGATTATAACTATATTTTTATGGCTGTTGACAGTACAGTGAAGAACATCTATCCGGCCTATGACTGGGGGAGGCCACAGCCCCATGATATTCTTTCAAAAACAACTGGTGATAAGAATCCGCTCTTTGTGGCTTTTGACGGGTCACTGGATGTATCAGGTTCCGGGGCTACAGGAGGGTCTGCAAGCGGCATGGTGCTGACAGATAAAAATGATCCCCATCTGCAGGCGGCATCTCCTGCTGCAGGTGCAGGTACAACCATACCCCTGGCCGTTCTGTTCAATATTGATAACAGCCTAAAATGGTTACCTGGTAAGGATATGGGTGCATTTCAACGTGATGGTACAGGGAATCAGGTATTGAACTGAGTTCCTTCAATGTAAAGGAATTAAAAATTTCTAATCTACATTTCATAATTCTGTAACACTCCGGTATACCATCAGCTAAACTCTGTTTATTCATTTTAAGGAATTTATTAATTCTTTAAAATGAATAAACTTTTATACCTGATCACTTCCTGTTTCCTGACCATTCTGCTTCTGAACTGCAACCTTGCAAAAGCTCAGCAGAGCCTGAAAGGGGTAGTCACTGATAATCAGACCCACGAAAATCTGGCTGGTATTACGGTTGAAATAAAAAGCCTTGGCCTGGGTACAGCCACCAATTCATCAGGTTATTATGAATTCAGGAACCTGCCGGTTGGTGAATTCATTCTGAGTATTCACGGTATTGGCTTTGATTCACGTGAAAAGAACCTTCACCTGAATGCCCGTGAAACGGAGAAAGAGAATGTTTCCCTTTCTGAATCCAGCCTGAATCTGAAAGAAGTTAAGGTAAGGGTGCACCGCAGTACGGAGAGCGACCGCAATGCACGCAGAAAGGAAAAGAATGCCAGCGGGCTGATCAATGTGGTTTCGGCTGAGGCTATCCGCAAATCACCTGACCTGAATGTGGCCGATGTGGTGCAGCGGGTGTCGGGGGTTACCCTTGACAGGGGCAGCAACAGCAAGGATGAGTTCGTGATCATCAGGGGCCTTAATGCCCGGTATAACAATACGCTGATCAATGGTATTTCCATTCCAAGCCCTGATGATAAGAGCCGTTCTATTCCCCTTGATATCATTCCTTCTGACCTGGTTTCCAACCTTGTTATCTCCAAGACCCTCACCCCTGATATGGAAGGGGATGCGATTGGAGGTACGGTAGATGTACAGATGAAAGATGCACCCAATGAAGACCTGCTCGATATTAACCTCGCAGGAGGCGTAAATCAGACCCTGCTGAAAAGCAAGTTCTATACATTTGATAAAAACCTGGTCAGTTCAAAAGATCCTGCTGTCAGAAACGGGTATACTTATCATGCAGGTTCCTCCGATTTCCCTGCCGGCATCCTTAAATTCCAGATAAAGAAATTTGTTCCCAATACCCTCGAAGGCCTCACATTCGGAAAACGGTTCTTAAAGAATAAACTGGGCATTCTGGTTTCAGCTTCCAACCAGGGCAGTTACTCTACAAAGACCAGCAATGTGCTTAACAATATTGAAAATAAATACAATCAGCCCCAGGCCTATAAGGAACTTGCCGGAACTACCTCTTATTATACGACCCACCTGGGTCTGAACACTAAGATTGATTATGCCTTCAATGAGCGCAATAAAATAAGTCTGATCGGTATCTACCTGCGCACAACGGATCAGCAAAGCAGGTTCTCGACTGATACCCTCTTACAGGGTGCCGGCAGGAACGGGCATGGAACAGGGCTGGTTGACAGCCTGGTAGAGGCCCGGTATATGGTGCAGAACCTGGCGAGCCTTTCTGTGAAAGGCATTAACCAGCTTTCAGACAGCCTGAAAATGGATTATACGGTAAACTACGGCCGTTCCAATGCCTCTTTTCCCGATAATGCCAGCATGCCCATGTACAATACCCTGCCTTCATCCACAGGTTATATCTTTTCTCCTTTTTCAACCACCCATTCATGGCAGCAGAATTCTGATAAGAATTACCAGGCCTACCTGAATTTCGACCTGAGAACCAGTCTTCTTGGCAGAATGTTCGAACTGAAAGGTGGCGGTCTTTACCGCCATCGTGACCGTGTCAACTATAACAATAGTTATAAACTCAATGCTGTTGACACCCGCGGAGGAACTGCAGCCTATTATAGCCCTGATTTCTCCTCTGCATCTTTTACGGTGGTCAACCCACAGGGTCAACCCCAGCATAATCCAGCCAATTACGATGCTGATGAAGATCTGAGTTCGGCCTATCTGATGGGCAGGCTGGCTCTGGGCAGGTTGAAAGCTGTTTTCGGCCTGCGTGATGAGTATACCATGCAGTCAAATCAGAATGTAAATCCCAATATTCCCTTCAATCAGATCTATCATTATTTCAGGTATAACGACCTGCTTCCTTCTGTAAACCTGCAGTATGCATTGACTGAGACCCAGGACCTACGCCTTTCCTATTATAAGTCGATCAGCCGGCCTAATTATTTTGAGCTTGTCGATACCCAGATCCCTACTTCTGACGGTTATGAAAAAGGAAATCCAAACCTTAAACATTCATCAGCCAATAACCTTGATCTGCGCTACGATTTTTTTCCCAATCAGGATGATGCCCTGATGCTGGGTGTTTTCTATAAACAGATTTTGAATCCTATTGAGCGTGCGGTGACTGCCAATGCCAGTTCTACCAATTATACACCCCTGAACGGAAGCCCGGCTACGAATTTCGGTCTCGAACTGAACCTGATCAAGTATGCGGGCAATTTCGGCATTTCAGGAAACTATACTTTTACGCATTCCTCCGAGATCAGGAGAAAGATCTTTTATTCTATCCTCTATAATGCTGACAAGTCTTATGATGGTATCGGAAATACAAATCCTGTAGAAAAGGGTCAGATGCAGGGTCAGTCGGCCCATGTAGCCAATTTATCACTGATCTACCGCAATTCAAGGGCAAAGATCAATGCTTCTTTCAATATTCTTTTCCAGGGCCGCCGGATGGATGCGGTCAATGAATACCTGAACATGAATGATTACCAGCTGAACTATACGGTGCTTAGCTTTTCTGCCGATAAGACGATCGGCAAACGTCTGAGCTTTTTTGTAAAGCTCAATAACCTGAACAATGCCCCTTACGAGATCAGAACCCAGAACGGCTTCTTCGTTCGCAAGGATCGCTTTGGCCAGGACTATATGCTGGGGCTTCGGCTGAAGCTGCTGTAGAGGAATATTGAGGATCATCATTCAAATTAATTTATACCTAATTACACCTGCTAACAAATCTCTACATGAAAAAGAACTCAATTCTGAACCTGCTGACGCTGGCTGTGCTGGCCCTTGGCGTTTCATCCTGCACAACGAATGCAAAGCTTGCAGGTTCTCTTGCTGTGGCGCTTCCTCCAGTGGATGCGATCGCTGATAATTTTACCGGTGGAATTTTAAAAGGAGGAGGAACGTTTGTGTCTGGACATACCTACACAATTTCCAAGGCAAATATTATTGTAGAAGGCGGAACGCTTACTTTTCAGGCAGGTGCGAAAGTATTGTTTGGTGGCCGCCCACAGATCATTCATCTGGGCTATCATCCGACGCATCATGACCTTCATATTAATATGGATGAAATCCGGAAAAATATTGCCCTTAAAAATGCGGCTCATAACCAGCTTTCTGCTGCTGCTGTTACCAAGGCTGCAGGTTCTGACAGCCTTATCTTTTCTATCTATGTCACCGGCGGAGCAAAAGTCATTTCACAGGGAACAGCCTCCAGCCATGTGATCCTGACCACGGCAACTGCTAATCCTTTATGGCCGAATGGCTACTGGGGTGGTATCAACTGTGATTCTACCACTACATCTGTAAACCTTCAGTGGACAGATATCAGCTATACCGGCGGATCTGATTCCATTGCCACCAACCAGTATGCTTTTTACATGGGAGGCAAGGCTTCAAGCAAGGGAACAGTGATCATTGAGAACTCTTCGTTCCAGTATGGTGTGGATGATTGCACCCGTATTGAAGGCAATACCCAGGTAAGCATCAAGGGGAATGTATTTAAGAAGGAAGGCTCCAATGATGGTGACGGGATTAATATCAAGGGCGGCGTATCAGGCGATGTAGCTTATAACTATTGCTGGAGTGGTGCCAATAACTCTATTAAGGTCAATGCTTCCTTAAAAAATCTGGCTATTAAGACCCGGGTTAATGTATATAACAATACGGTCATCAATGGCGGATGGAGAAAAGTAGGAGAGGCATCTGCAGGGATTCTGATCGATGCCAATGCCCAGGCAACGGTTTACAATAATCTTGTATACGATTGCCGTGAAGGTCTGAGAATTACTGCTGCCTCTGACACCCTGTACAATAAAGGAAAGTTCGGATACAATTATATCTACGCCCGTTCACTTTCCAATGCATCCTTTGACTTTGGGTCAGCAGAATGGGGCAAGCCACAGTCAACAGATATATATTCCAAAACCGGAGGTGATCTTGATCCGATGCTCAGATCTTTTACCCTGAATATACTGGATGCTGCGGGCTTTACAACCTCTCCCGTAGACAGCAATGATCCACATCTTATGAGTAATTCTCCAGCCATCGGCAAGGGGAATATAAATGCTGCCTATACAGTAGGTCTTGGTACAAACATGAATTTCCTTCCGGGGAAAGATATGGGTGCCTATCAGACAGATGGTACGGGAAATGCGCGGATCAAATAACTCTATACATAATTTTGCCGGCGCTGTTCCTTTACCGGAGCAGCGTTTTTTTTGGTCTGTAAATAAGCGAAAAGAATTAAAAATCCTTATCTTTCAGGAAATAAATTTACTAAATAATAACTATAAGGAATAAAAAGTAATTAATGCGATAGAAACATTCTTTTTACAGAAGGCGAACCAAAGGGTTCGTTTTTACGTTTATAAAGGATTGCAATCAAAAGTTTAGCGCGTTAAAGATTTAAAGAATTAAGGCTTTGGAAAAGGCCCAGACTACAATTTATGGCTAAACTCTCATTCAATAATCATCCCGATCCTTTTTTCAAAGCCCTGAAAGTCAAGGTCGACAAGTATTTTTCGGAAAAGCATATTGAAAAGTCCGGAAACCGGAGGCTTCATGCAAAGAGTCTGATCCTGACCTTTACGCTCATCGCTTCCTATGTCATATTGGTATTTTACACCCCGGTATGGTATATCGCACTTCCTCTTTGCGCCCTGATGGGGCTGAACCTGGCCTCTATTGGATTTAATATCATGCATGAGGGGGTGCATGCCAGCTTTTCAAAATCAAAATGGCTGAATACTCTTTCTGCACATTCGTTGAATGTAATGGGTGGAAACCAGCATTTCTGGAAACTCAAGCATGTCGTAAATCACCATACCTATACAAATATTGAAGGGATGGATTATGATATTGAGACAAAACTGCTGAGGGTGCATGATAACCAGGAGCATCTCTGGTTCCATAAATACCAGCATCTCTACTGGTTCCTTTTGTATGGCCTTTCCTATATGGTGTGGATTTTTTATGAAGATTTTCTAAAATATTTTTCAGGTCGTGTGAATCCTCTTGCTGAGAAAAAAGTACTCGGCAGGCAGGAAGAGATCATCTTCTGGGTGTCCAAGGCTTTCTATGTAGTTATTTACATCGTTATTCCGGTCATGATGCTGGGCTGGGCTACAACCCTTGTCGGCTTTCTGGTTATGGGAATGACCTGCGGATATATTATTGCAGTTGTTTTCCAGCTGGCGCATATCGTTGAGGGTACCCATTTTCCACAGCCAAGCGAGGCTAACCGTATCGAGCAGGAATGGGCTATCCACCAGGTTGAAACGACAGCTGATTTTGCAACTGGAAATGTTGTGATCTCCTGGTTACTTGGAGGGTTGAACTTTCAGGTAGAACATCACCTTTTTCCAAAGATCTCGCATGTTCATTATTCGAAGATCAATAAGATGGTCCGTGAAACCTGTCTTGAATTCGGAGTGACCTATATTGAATATCCGACAGTGCTGAAGGCATTGACCTCGCACCTGGTGCATCTTTATAAGCTTGGAAGGCCAGAGCCTTTGAAAGTCCCTGTAATGGTTTAGCTGTCCAGTGTATCATTTTTACAGCCGTCTGATTCAGTTCAGGCGGCTTTTATTTTGAGCTGGTTCTGCCGCAGTTCCGGCCCGGCCTTCTGCCGTTGTTCCGGCCCCGCCCTCTTCCGTTGTTCCGGCCCCGCCCTCTTCCGCCGCCCTCCCCAGGGGGGTTCGGGTCCCCCCTGATCCGACCCATAAAAAAACCGCCGGTCTATAAGAACCGGCGGCCATTTTAAAAGAACGTCAGGGACGCATTAAATATATTAAGCTGTTGCTTTCATATTACCAACAAGAACCATCAGGTCGGCAATGCGGTTTGAATAACCACTTTCATTGTCATACCAGCCCATGATCTTTACTGTATTTCCCAGTACAAGGGTCAGTTCGCTGTCGAAGATACATGAATGGGTATTTCCAACAATGTCTGCAGAGACAATAGGATCTTCAGTGTACTGAAGGAAACCTTTTAATGATCCTTCAGAGGCTGCTTTCTTAAAGGCTGCATTGATCTCTTCTTTGGTAGCTGGCTTGCTCAGAACTCCTGTAAAGTCGGTGATAGAACCTGCAGCGATCGGAACGCGCAATGAAGCACCGTTCAGTTTTCCTTTTACACTTGGAATCACAAGACCCAGGGCCTTGGCAGCTCCGGTGCTTGTTGGAATGATTGAAAGAGCTGCTGCTCTTGCACGGCGAAGATCACTGTGAGGAGAATCCTGCAGGCGCTGATCAGCGGTATATGCATGAATGGTCTGCATGAAACCTGACTCAATACCGAAATTGTCTTCAAGAACCTTTACCATAGGGGCAAGGCAATTGGTGGTGCAGCTGGCATTGGAAATGATGGTTTCAGTTCCGTCAAGGATATTGTCATTTACTCCAAGTACGATGGTCTTCAGATCACCTGTTGCAGGAGCAGAAATAATTACCTTCTTGGCTCCGGCCTGAATATGTGCTTCAGCCTTTACCCTGTCTGTAAAGAATCCGGTTGATTCTAATACTACGTCTACACCAAGTGTTCCCCATGGCAGTTCTGCCGGGTTTTTAATTGCGTAAACGGGAATTTTCTTGTTATTGATGATCAGGTTTTCAGCATCATGGGAAACCTCACCTTTGAAATTTCCATGAATGGAATCATATTTCAGCAGGTGAGCCAGCGTAGCCGTATCGGTAAGGTCATTGATGGCAACGACTTCAATATCCTGTTTTGTCAACAAGGCACGTAATGAAATACGCCCTATACGGCCAAAGCCATTAATTGCAACCTTCATAATCTTAAATTTATTTATAGTATAGATGTTAATTTGATAATATATGTACGATCTCAATCAGGCTTTCATCAAGCCTGAACTTTTTGCCAATTACTTCCGCAAGATCAGTAAATTTAATCTCGTTGCCAACCAGACCCACCATTTTTCCGGAATCACCCTCTACGAGGGCTTTTACGGCAGCATGTCCCAGTCTGCTGGCAAGTACCCGGTCAAAACATGAGGGTGACCCACCTCTTTGAAGGTGACCCAGCACACTTACCTTCGCATCGTAATGAGAAAACTTCTCTTCTACAAGCTCTGCAAGCCGGGTAGCACCACCTTCAAAGGCACCTTCGGCTACTATAACGATACTGGAGGTTTTTTTGTTTCTGGCACCTGTTTCAAGCTGAAGGATCAGGTCTTCAAGGGTGCATTCTTTTTCGGGGATCATGACAGCTTCGGATCCACCGGCAATCCCTGCCCAAAGGGCAATTGAGCCTGCATGCCTGCCCATCACTTCTATAAAGAAGAGCCTGCAATGTGAATCAGCGGTATCACGGATCTTATCAATGGCATCTATGGCTGTATTGTTGGCTGTATCGAATCCGATCGTATAATCAGTTCCGCATATATCGTTATCAATAGTACCCGGAATGCACATGACCGGAATTCCATATTCTTTAGAAAACAGGGTCGCTCCTGTAAATGTTCCATCGCCACCAATGGTGACAAGGGCATCTACCTGATTTGCTACCAGGTTTTTCCAGGCAAGGGCCCTGCCTTCGGGTGTAC
>JAYWCR010000084.1:0-6814 GCA_043780395.1 Sphingobacteriales bacterium | reverse complement strand
AAACTCATATATGAGTTCCGGAGAATCAGTGCGGAACTGGGTCTGGCTGTCGGCCTTGCGTACCAGGATGAAGGGCAGTTCATCTTCACCATTTATATTTCTAACCAGGTCTGCCACATCGACCTCCAGGGAATCAGCAATATCAATCAGTACAGCAATAGAGGGCATGGTACGAAAATTCTCAATCTTGGAAATCAGCCCCGGAGACAGACCACTGTTCTTTGCCAGTTCCCTGAGCGTCATTTTTTTTTCATTCCGGATCTCTTTAATCCTTGATCCAATCAGACTGAGCCGGTCACCTTTCATTTTCCTGAGTATTTGTATCTGTGAAATTAATTCTTGAGAAAATCAAAAATAAAAAAATACTTTTGTTGCCAAATAGTAAACATCTAAATAATAAACACCATGCATACCCTTTCTGTCCCGGAAAACCTGAAAGATATCAGGCTCATCGTTTTTGATATGGCTGGCACCACGGTCAGGGACCTGAAAGAGGTAGAATCGTGTTTTGATCAGGCCGCCAGGCAAACAGGGCTGCAGATGACTGCAGAAGAGATCACCGCCGTACAGGGCTGGTCCAAATCATTTGTATTTTCAAGCTTCTGGAAACGTCAGCTTCCACTTTCTCCAGAAAAGGCAGCCATGGAAGCCATCAATTCATATCATGTATTCCGTACCATTCTGGAGAACCACTATCTCCATACGCCTCTGGTAAGCCCTACAGAAGGTTGCCTGGAGCTTCTCCATGTACTGAAAGAAAAACAGATTATGGTGGCCCTTACCACCGGCTTTTACCGCAAGGTAAGCGACCTGATCCTTGGCCGTCTTGGGTGGGCATCAGACCTGGATGCTGAGCACAGGGGAAATGCTTCATCGCTGATCACTTATTCGGTTAGCAGTGATGAAGTTGAACAGGGCCGCCCGGCTCCGGATATGATCTTTCGGGCCATGAAAGAATTAAATATTACCCAACCCGATCAGGTTCTGAATCTGGGAGATACCCCTTCAGACCTGGAATCAGGAAAACGTGCAGGCGCTCTGATGAGTATTGGTCTTGCCAATGGAACCCATACCCGCCAGCAGCTTGAAGAATTTCCCAATGATGGCATCTTTGATTCGCTGAGCTCTTTTCAGGCATTCCTTTTACCTGCCCTTGCGGGCAGATAAAATCAGGATCTATTTAAACCTGATGGCCCTTATCGGATTAATGCGCGTGATCAGGTATGAGGGCAGCAACAGCATCAGCAGGCATACCACCAGCGTACCAGCATTTATTTCCAGCACTGCCAGCCATGAAATGCGGATGGGTACATAGGCCATATAATAAGTAGCTTCATTCAGACTAACCAGATGGAACCTTGACTGAAGAATACAGAAGCCCAGCCCGATCGCATTGCCCAGCAACATCCCCAGTCCGATAAGATAGGTGGCTACGGCCAGAAAAATATATCTGATAGCGCCATCAGAACTTCCCAGGGCCTTCAGAATACCAATGGTAGAGGTGCGCTCGAGGATCATGATGAGCAGGGCCGATACCATATTGATACCTGCCACCAGTAGCATCAGCACCAGTATCACCTGCACATTTACATCTGTCAGGGAGAGCCAGTCAAAAAGCTGTACATATAACTGACGTACATTATATACCTTCATATTCACAGGCATGCGCCTGTTTATCTGCTTCTGAACGGCTTCCAGGCTGTCAAAATCATTCAGGTCGATCTGTACCCCTGCACAAAGGTCTGCATCCCAGTTCTTGAGTTTCCTGACCAGCCTGATATCGCCAAGTATAAAGTTCTTGTCGAGTTCATCCATACCCAGGTCATAGATCCCTGCCACCCTGAGTTTGCGGGTTCGCACAGGATTCTGAATAAAGTACATGGTTAGTCGGTCGTTAAGCTTCAGCTTGAGCCTGGAGGCAATGATTCTGGGAACCAGAATATCTGAGGAGAGGCTGTCTGCCGAAAAGCTCAGACCCCTGCCTGAGAGAAGTTTTTCATTGAAGAATGAACTGTTATAGCCGGGACTCAGGCCCTTCAGGAGTACCCCTTCTATTTCACCGTTCATAGACAGGATGCCTGCAATGGAAGCAAAGGGAGTCATAGATCTCACCCCTTTAACCGAGGCGGCCCTTGATTTGAGAAAACGATCCCATTTAAATGGTGCGTTCTCATAGCTTCCGTTCTGGTTCAGGCGGCTCATCTGCAGATCACCAGAAAAGCCACGGACCTTATCTCTGATCGTTCCCTTAAAGCCGGCCATGATGGCCACCGAGCAGATCATGACCGCCATTCCCAGTGCTATACCTGTGATGGCTATATTGACGATGAGACGTGAAAAAGGTCTTTTTGCCTGAAAAGTAAATCTGCGGGCAATAAATAATTCAAAAAAATTCATGCAGAAAGCGCGCTTGTATGGCAGGGCTAAATTAAGGGAAAAGATCATACCTTGTTGGATTATGATTGTACAGGCATGAAACGTACCCTGATTATCTCGTTTTTTACAGTGATAGCCCTGATTGCCCGGGTGCATGCCCGGGAGCTGCGGCCTTTAATGCCGGGGCTTGTAGTATCAGGGCGCTTAATGCCAGGGCTTGTAGTACCAAAGCCTTTAGTGAAGGGGCCTGTGGTACCCGGAGCGGCCCTGACAAAGGCCTACTTTCCCCTGCTTGTAAAAAAGAGAATGGCCCTGGTGGTTAACCAGGCCTCCCGAATTGGCACCACTCACCTGGCCGACAGTCTGGTCAGGGCCGGCTTCCTTGTCAGCAAAATCCTTGCGCCTGAACATGGGTTCAGGGGTACGGCAGACGCCGGCCAGGCTTTGGGAAATACTATTGACGCAGCAACCGGAATCAGCGTTATTTCACTCTATGGGAAACATATAAAGCCTGACGCAGCAGATCTTAAGGATATTGACCTCGTGGTGTTTGACCTGCAGGATGTAGGTGCCCGTTTTTATACCTATCTGTCAACGCTCCATGAGGTGATGCTGGCCTGTGCAGAACAGCATATACCCCTGCTTGTACTCGACCGGCCAAATCCAAACGGATCCTATATTGATGGCCCTGTGCTTGATACACTTCACTGCCGCTCATTTGTAGGCATGCATCCTGTACCGGTCGTTTATGGAATGACCATCGGAGAATATGCGGCCATGATCAATGGGGAAGGATGGCTGGGAGGGGGCAATCATTGCAGCCTTAATGTTCAGCCCATTGGAGGCTATACCCATGCAAGTTCATATCCCCTGCCCCTGCCCCCCTCTCCAAACCTTCCAAACGATCTTTCCATACAGCTCTATCCGGGTCTTTGCTTCTTTGAGGGTACAGTGATCAGCCTTGGCAGGGGTACTGACTTCCCGTTCCAGGTTGCAGGTCATCCGGCATTAAGGCAGTTCAGTTTCAGCTTTACCCCCCGTTCTATACCGGGAAAGAGCAGCCATCCGCCCTATGAAGACCAGACCTGCTACGGGCTTGACCTGCGAAGCTATGATCCGAATGCGCCGGAAAACAGGGGAAGGCTCAATCTGGGGCCGCTCTTAAAGCTCTATGCAGCCTTTCCGCAAAAGGATAAGTTTTTTAATGCTTATTTTGAAAAGATTGCAGGAACGCTCCTGCTGCGCAGCCAGGTCATTGCCGGCCTCAATGAACAGCAGATCAGGGAAAGCTGGAAGCCAGGGCTTGATGCCTTCAGAAAGATCCGAAGAAAATACCTTCTTTATCCTGACTGAAGCTCCAGCGCTCATTCAAAGGCCATAATTCCTTACCTTAGCTAAAAATTTCTATGCGTATAGTGTTCATGGGTACACCCCAGTTTGCAGTAGCTTCTCTGGATATTCTGAGGCGCGAAGGGTATGAGATCGCTGGCGTCATTACAGCAGCCGACAAGCCCGCCGGAAGAGGCCGGAGCATCCAGCAATCTGCAGTAAAACAGTATGCCCTCGAGCACGGGCTACCTGTGCTGCAACCCCTGAACCTTAAAGATCCAGACTTTCTGGCTGAACTAAAAGCATTGAAACCCGATCTTCAGGTCGTTGTTGCCTTCAGAATGCTCCCAGAACTTGTATTTTCTCTTCCTGAGGCCGGAACCATCAACCTTCATGGTTCCCTGTTGCCCCAGTACAGGGGTGCTGCCCCAATTAACTGGGCTATCATGAACGGAGAAACAGAAACTGGAGTGACCACTTTTTTATTAAATAAGGAGATCGATAAGGGGGCAATCCTCTATACTTCAAGCCTTGAAATTGGCGCCGGAGAAACTGCAGGTGAATTGCATGACCGCATGATGGAACTTGGAGCAAGGCTCGTACTTAAGACAGTAAAATCAATTGAATCGGGAACAGCAAAAGGCCTGGATCAGGATGGAGCTGGTGAATTTAAACCCGCACCCAAATTATTTAAGGCCGATGCAGAACTAGACTGGAACCAGAAGACCAGCGAGATCTTTAACAAGATCAGAGGGCTAAGCCCTTATCCTGCGGCCTTTACCAGCCTGAAAGGCCTGCAGCTCAAGATATTCAAGGCCATAGCCATGACAGCGGCCCAGGCGGCTGAAGTCTACCCCACCTTTACATTTCCGGCAAGCCCTGAGCCAGGGGAGCTGATTTCCGATGGAAAAGCCTTCCTTTGTTTCAGGGCTGCAGATGGATACCTATTCCTGAAAGACATTCAACTGGAAAACAAAAAACGAATGCCTGTTGAAATCTTTCTGATGGGATTTAACCTCATGGCCTGAGGCGCCTATTCAGCTTCAGGCAGCTGAATGCGCTCATTGAGTAATGTCACCAGCTTTTTTGCCAGTTGATTGTAATAGCGTTTCTGCCGGTAACCTGCCACCCAGCGAATGCCCTGTATGGCATTGGTCAGGAACACTTCATCCGCATCCTGAAGTGAAAGGGCGGGGATATGCAGTTCGGTGGTCTGGATATGGTTCTCTTTCAAGAGTTCAAGCACCACCTGGCGCATGATCCCTTCTGTGCAACCTTCCATGAGGCCGGGAGTGAAAACCTTATTATTCTTGACAATAAAAATATTGGTGGCCGAGCCTTCTACCAGTCCACCCTCATCATTCAGAATAAAAGATTCATCAAGCCCGTTTTCGGCCTTTGAGACGGCTGCAAGCACATAGGGAAGACCATTGGAAGTTTTATGCTTTGACAATGCATTGCGTGGCAAGACTACTCCCGTGAACAGGTCTGCCAGATAGCCTTTATGGTTAAGTTCAAAGTTTTCAGTCTCGAGCTTGTCAAGTTCCACAATAAAGGAGAACCTGTTGGTTAGCGGCGTATACAGGCCCCCATCTGAACGGTATACAGAAAAGCGGATCCTTGCACTTTTGAAGATCTTCGCACTGCGCGAAAGTTTCAGCACCTCCTCGCTCATCCATTCCTGGCTGAAACTCAGAGGAATGTCAAACTTCAGGATCTCCATGCCTGCAAGCAGGCGGCTAAAATGAAGATCTGCAAACAATATTCTTCCTTTGTGCAGGCGCATGGTTTCAAATACGCCATCACCGTACCTGAATCCGCGGTTATTTACATAAAAAACGGGCAAAGAGGCATCCTGCATGATGCCATTCACGTTTATAATTCTCTTTTCCAAATCAACATCTTTTTATTGCCCGCTCTGTGAATCGGCAGGCGCTTCATTCCGCGGGTCTCCTGGATCGTCATGCTGGGCCCTGATATAGGTATCCCATTTATCAAGCAATTGTTTAAAATTTTCGGGTAGCTCACTTTCAATGACCAGTAGTTCCCTGGTACGGGGATGAACGAAACCCAGTGTTCGGGCATGCAATGCCTGTGCCGGCATCAGGCGGAAGCAATTATCTATAAAACTTCTGTATTTACTATAAATGGGACCTTTAATTATTTTATCTCCCCCATAAGATGGATCCCCGAATAAGGGATGCCCTGCTGATTTCATATGAGCTCTGATCTGATGCGTACGCCCGGTTTCCAGAGTACAGGCAATAAGGGTCACATAGTGAAAGCGGCGCAGTACCTTATAATGAGTGACCGACCATTTTCCTTTTTCCGGATCAGTGAACATATCCATGATCTTGCGGTCACGGACACTGCGTCCGATGTAACCGCTTATGGTACCGTCTGTTTCCAGATCACCCCATACCAGGGCATAATACTGCCTCTGCACGGTATGATCATAGAATTGCTTTGCCAGCCAGGTCAGTGCTGTATCATGCTTGCTGATCAGCAGCAGGCCTGTAGTATCTTTATCAATGCGGTGTACAAGCCCAGGCCTGGATTCATTACCAGGAAGGCTTGGAAGGCCCTCGAAATGAAAAGCCAGGGCATTTACAAGTGTTCCTGTATAATTATTAAAACCAGGGTGTACAACCATCCCGGCCTCTTTATTTACCACCAGTACATCCTGATCTTCATAAACAATATTGATGGGTATATTTTCGGGGTAAACCTCTGTATCACGCGGAGGATGGGCCAGCACAATGGAAATGATATCGCCTGGTTTTACCTTGTAGCTTGGCTTGACAGCCTTTTCATTTACAAGGATCGTACCTGCTGTAGCTGCATGCTGGATCCGGTTCCTGGAAGTGTTTTCAAGCCTGTTAATCAGAAATTTATCAATCCGCAACAGGGACTGGCCTTTATCAACAACGATCCTGAAATGCTCGTATAATTCACTTTCTTCCGCATCGCTGGTTGCCCATTCGTCTTCCTCAATCATAGGGCAAAGATATTGCTTAATTATCAATGCTGATACAGACCCTCTATATCAGCCCAAATTTCTTGTCACCGCCTTTAAATATTCTGATTCCGCAGACTTTTTTATTAATTT
>JAYWCR010000083.1:0-8638 GCA_043780395.1 Sphingobacteriales bacterium | reverse complement strand
AACTTTAATTTACAGAAAATGATTTTAAATAATAATATTTTCATAGTATTTAATTTAACTGCAATATTCCAAAGGGTCAGTCTTCTGAAAATCCGTACTCTACTCCTTTTCACACTTCTTAGCTCAGGAGTGTTTGCTCAGGAGTGTTTGCAAATGCAGGATGCAGGCGTAAAATTAAAAGACTGCTATCTGTCCATGAATGTGGAAAATCTCTGGCTTGCGGGCCATCATGTAAACTGGGAAACAGGGGTTGCCGACAATCCGGCTCTAACCCAGGGAATCAAAACCCATTGCAGTGCTTTTGTAGCCTCGGCCTGTAAAAAGAATGGCGTCTATATATTAAGCCCTCCGCAGCATGGACAGGTATTGCTTGCCAATGCCCAGGATGAATGGCTCCATAGCCAGGTGGCAAGGAAAGAGGGCTGGAAGATGCTTCACGACGAGGCTGAACTATATGTGCATGCACAGGAACTGGCAAACAAGGGTTACCTTGTAGTGGCTATCTATAAGAACTCAAATGGAGCAAAACCCGGGCATGTAGCGTTGGTAATGCCTGAAAATCGTTCTCTTACGGACCTTGAAGAATCAGGTCCCGAAATAATTATGGCAGGTACGCATAATCATTCAGCAATTGATTTCAGAAGCGGTTTCAAAAGCCATATCCGGCAATGGCCAGCCGTAGAAATTGAATTCTTTGTACACCCCGGGGGCCTGAATTGAATGAATCACCTATTTCATGCGAATTTCATCTCAATCTAATATATTTGAGTAGAAGTACCTGTTCAGATTAAATTAAGGGTGAATGCTAAAAATTCTACTTTTTCTTAGCCTTATCCATTTCATGTCAGGTGATTCAAAATTCACAATTTCAGCTCTCAAAGCCAGAATACCTGATTCATTGAAGGCGGTTGTCTTATACATGGAAGTACAGGATACAGCCAGACCCCTAAAATCCCAGGGCATCCGAACGTTCCGTATCAAAGAGATTGCCCGGGCCAGGCATCAGCCCAAGCCCGAAAAGATCACCCTCAACCTGGCAAATAAAGATTCCATTATCCATATCAGACCTTCCAGAATAAGAAGGCCTTCGGGCCTGGACCGTCCACCAGAAATTCCGCGAGCCAATGGCAATTAAATATATCCGGGGATCCAGGTGGCCCCTCCCGGCACTTTACGTACTGGCAGTTCCAGTGATCCTCAGCATGGTATGCATGCAGAATGGCAGGTGTTACGGGAAAGAGCGGCAATCCCTTCGAGCCCTGCCGGTCGTTGATTCTTTACCCCCTATACCCGGTAAAAAGATGAACTCTATTGTTGCAGGTCAAAATTATGGAAGTGATATTTTATTTTTCGGCCGCACCAGCCCGGTCAGGTATCCTTATATTTCTACTGACCTCGTACTGAATTCAAAGACAGGTCTTTTCGCCTATGGAATGGCCTGGCATGTGTTAAACGATGTTCCTTATGCCGATGAGTTTGATGCAGGCCTGGGCTACATTTATAAGGTATCACCAAAACTGGAAGGCTCTTTCAGCTACACACATTTCTTTATTGACAGCAAGGCCCGTATTATTAAATCACAATCAGCCAATGACCTGAATTTAAAGAACTCTTATGACTTCAGAATCCTTAAAACAAGCCTTGCAGCAGATTACCTGTTTGGAAAAACGACAGATCTGTTTATGACGATAAGTGCTTCCAGGTATATTGAAACCCGCTGGAGCATCTTTGACAGTAAGGATTATTTAAGCTTTACACCGGCTCTGAATATGATAATGGGTACGCAGAATTTTATCGAACAATATTCACGAGATAATGCACGGGATGATAAGGATGAGAAGGGAGAAGATCCTGGAGAATTAAAAAGAAACAGGGAGTTCAACCCCCTGAATTATAGTTTCAGATTACCTGTAGCCTATAACAGACCTCATTATACACTGGAAGCAACGTATAAATATTCTGTTCCGGTAAATGTAGCAGGCTCCATGCTGAACAGACGTGAATCTTTCTTTTACCTGCGGTTCTTTTATCTTTTTTACTAAGCAAATGAATGTACTGATCATTGAAGATGAAATAAACCTTGCTGAAGAAATTGCACTATTTCTCAGGAACAATAATTATGCTGCTGAACTAAGTTTTGACGGGCTTTCAGCCTCCGAGAAAATTGAGGTGAACCTGTATGATTTTATTCTGATTGACCTGGGATTACCTGATTACCAGGGCCTGGACCTGCTGAAAGAAGCAAAGGTCTATAATCCAGAGGCAGCCTGTATCATTCTTACAGCCAGGGCAGAGGTGGATGACCGCATAAAAGGGCTGGATCTGGGGGCCGATGATTACCTGTCCAAGCCTTTCTCTTTACTGGAACTTCAGAGCAGAATGCAGGCCATTACAAGACGTAAGTATGGGATCCGGAACCAGGAGATCGGCCTTGGAGATTTCAACATCAACCTTACAGAGCGTTCAGTTCAGTTTGAAGGCAGGATCATCGATACCATTACTAAAAAGGAGTTTGACCTGCTCTCCTACCTTTTACTTTATAAGAATAAGACCCTTACACGTGCCCAGCTGGGTGAACATATCTGGGGAAGTATAATTAATGATGATTATGATTCCAATTACATTGATGCGCATATCAAGAATATCCGTAGAAAACTGACCGTCTTTGCCCCGGTTGACTGGCTCGAAACGATCCGGGGCCTGGGTTACCGCATTCGTATAAAAACTATAGTGTGAAGCTCCATACTAAACTTATTCTTTTTAATACCCTTTCTAAACTCGGGGTGGTACTCATTTTCATTATCCTTCTGCCTTCCCTTATAAATCAGGTCACGCTCAGGTATACAGATAGCAAGCTGAATAAACAGAAAAATAAGATCCTTGACATTATTCATACATCAGGCATCCAGAACTATATTCAAAAGGGAGAATCGTACGGAAGTTATACGCCCCTGAAAGAGGAATATATCAGCCTTGATGAAGCGCCTGCCAAACAATATTCAAAGCAGATCAAAAACGACCGCAGGATCATTGAGAAGGATACGATCGAGTACCGTATTCTAAGTCAGACCTTTCTGGTAAAGAATAAAAATTACCTGCTTGAAATCGGTAAGAGTGTAAGCAGTATCGGTGAAATAACCAGCCCCCTTCAGAACATAGGACTGCTGGTCTTATTGGGGATTTTGTCGATAACTGTTTTTGCAGACCTGGTCTATTCTAATTTTATACTCAGGCCATTGAACCTTATCATCAGCACCAAACTGATCAACAGCTCATTTCCAAGGCAGGGCCCTGCTGAAAAAGTATCTACCAGTACATCTGACTTCCTGTATCTGGATGCCAGTATCCAGACCATGATAGAGACCATTGAAAAAAAGTTTCTCGAAGAACGCCAGCTGATCTCCACTACCTCGCATGAACTGCTTACCCCAATTTCTATTCTTCAGTCAAAAATTGAAAATCTTTTTGACCAGGAGCAAACTGACCATAATACAAGGATCAGTTTGCAGGGAATGCAGAAAATAGTGACCCGCTTAAAAATTACGATCAAAACCCTCCTTTTTATCTCTCAGATTGAAAATGAGCAGTTTGAAAAGAACGATACAGTATCATTAAGGGCCCTGATCGGCGAGGTCTACGAAGAAATTTCCATCCGGCTTGAAGAGCAGAACATTGCAGTCGAGATGCAGGTTCCTGCCAACTGGAGGCTCACTGGAATTAATAAGGTGCTTTTCTTTAATATGATCTTTAACCTTGTAAACAATGCCATTAAATACAATATTCCCGAAGGAAAAGTGCTCATAAAGGGAATTCAGAACCGGGGTATTTACTGCATGGAGGTTATAGACACCGGCATTGGAATTTCTAAATCGGGGCTTGACCTTATTTTCAACAGGTTCAGAAATAAAAAGTCTGCAAAAGAGGATAGTTTTGGTTTAGGACTGCCTATTGTAAAGACCATTGCTGACTTTCACAGTATTGAAATTTCTGTCGAATCTATCGAAGGTAAGGGAAGCCGGTTCAAATTAAACTTTCCTGAAGGAATGATAGAAGGCTGAATTTCATCTTAATTTCAGAAATTTCTTTTATTCTTGATCTATAAAAGCCTGTACTAAAAAACGGGCCGGACAAATTATGGATCGTAAAGAGTTTTTTGCAGCACTGGGCATTAGTACAGCAGCCCTGGCCATTGTTAATTGTATAGGATGTTCTTCGAAAGGTGACAAGGCAGGTGTTACAGCCCCCACAGGTATTGACTTCACACTCGACCTAAAGGCTGGTGCAAATGCCCCGTTATTAAATAATGGGGGCTATATAGCATCAAACTCTATTCTCATAGCCCGCACCATGGCTGGGGTTTATATTGCTGTTCAGCAATCGTGCACCCATCAGAATTACCCGCTTAATTATGACGGCCCCACGCATAAGTTCATCTGCAATAATCATGGAGCGACCTTTAATGAAAGTGGAGCAGTGACCGGGGGGCCGGCAAATAGTCCGCTGGTTCAGTATAAAACCCAGCTCGTTGGATCAAGCCTGCGTATCTATTCTTAAAACCAACCGTATTCATTTCTATGAAGACTGCCCTCATTATTCTCATTGTTCTTTTCAACCCCGGTTTACAGTGGCTGAATAATATAGATATGGCCAGGCAGCAAGCTACAGTTTCACATAAACGGATCCTTATCAGCTTTTCAGGCTCTGACTGGTGCGGACCCTGCATAAGGATGAAGAAAGAGATCTTTGAATCTTCTGACTTCATTACATATGCGGCTGAACACCTGATACTGGTAAGGGCAGACTTTCCCCGCCAGAAGAAAAATCAGCCCGGCCCCGAACAGATCCGTCTGAATGAGCACCTGGCAGAGACGTACAACCCTGAAGGTAAATTTCCCCTTACCCTTTTACTGGATGAAAAAGGATTGATCTTAAAGTCATGGAATGGGTTTCCCGGCATCGGTCCTGAGAAATTTGTTATGGCCATAAAACAGATAAAGGATGCAAACTGAGACCACTCCATTTATAAAGCAGGTGGTAAGACTCATGGGAAACAGATTTGAACTGAGCGTTCATGGGACCGAAAGCTGGGCATTTCCCAGAATAGAGGCCGCAATTTCGGAAATCAAACGCATCGAAAGGCTGCTGACTACCTTTGATCATAAAAGCCAGACAAATCTGATCAATAGAAATGCCGGGCACCGGGCTGTCAAAGTTGACCGGGAGGTATTTAACCTGATTGAACGGTCATTGAAGATCTCTGAACTTACCCAGGGCGCATTCGATATTACCTACGGTTCCATTGATAAGAGTCTGTGGAACTTCAATGTACATATGACAAAGCTTCCAGAAAAAACGCTGGCACTGGAATCGGTTAAACTGATCAATTATAAAAATGTACAGCTTGATCATGGCTGCTGTAAAGTGTATCTGGCTGAAAAAGGAATGCGCATCGGATTTGGTGGAATCGGGAAGGGCTATGCTGCAGATATGGCCAGGCTTATTCTTGAAGAATTGGGGGTCAGAAGTGGAATTGTCAATGCGGCAGGTGATCTGACAACCTGGGGAACCGGCCCTGATGGGGAGCCCTGGACAATTGGAATTGCAGATCCGGAACAAGCGGCTCATCCATTTTCCACCCTTCGTATCAGCAACAGGGCGATAGCTACTTCCGGAAATTATGAAAAGTTCATACTTGTGGACGGTAAAAAATATTCACATACTATAGATCCACTTACAGGCATGCCTGTAAGTGGTATTAAAAGTGTCAGCATCATAGCCCCGGGGGCCGAACTTGCAGATGCTCTGGCAACTCCGGTCATGGTCATGGGGGTTGCGGTTGGGCTGAACCTGATCAACCAGCTCCGTAATATTGCCTGCATCATAATCGATGAGAACGGAACGCTTCATTCTTCTGAAAATATAAATCTTAAAAACTGATGTCAAAAAAAATGATCTCTCGTGTTTTACTTGCCAGCCTTGTCTTTTTGAGCCTTTCTTCGTGCACAACAGTGCGTGGCTATCAGAAGAACAGGCTTAATGATTCAGAAATGGATCTTTCTGCCCGCCGTTCTCAAAAATTCGAGCAAAGCTTCGAGCTTTATCGTGAAGGAGGCTCAGGGGCAAACGGAGGCAGGAGCGGCGGCGGGTGCGGCTGTAATTAATAAAAGAACCCCTTAAAATGAAAAAAATGTATCTGGGCGTTCTGGCGCTTTATCTTGGAATCATATCATCCTTTGCACAAAGTTCCAGACCCCTTCCCCAGCGTTCAGTAAAAGACAGTGCGGACTATAAGGTGCGCAAACTGCATGTGGATGAAATAAATTTCGTTTCAGCCTATTATCATCAGAACGGCAATAATTCTGCTGTTACCGGGGGAAGGGGAACTGAAGACCTGAACGATATTGCCAATACCTTTGACCTTCAATTATCCCGCCTTACAAAAGGCGGAAACAAAAATACCTATCTTTTTGAACTGGGTGTTGACCATTATACATCAGCATCTTCCGATAAGATTGACCCATATAGTATCTCGTCAGCCTCGAAATCAGATACCCGTATCTACCCTTCTTTTAATTGGACAAATTCCAATGTTAAAACCGGTAATGCTATAGGCTTTTCAGGGTCGTTATCCCATGAGTATGATTACCAGTCTGTAGGTGCAGGGTTTAACCTGAGCAGACTTTCACCAGATAAGAATACCCAGTTTGATTTCAGGGCTCAGGCCTTTCTGGATACATGGATGGTCATTTTGCCCATAGAACTCAGGCCGGCAGGTTATGGATCCGGATCTCATGATGATGAGCGACCTGTAGACTATAAACCCAGGAATTCATTTTCTGCATCCTTCTCCCTTTCACAGGTGATCAATACCCGTTTGCAGGCATCCCTGATCATTGAGCCTTCTTACCAGCATGGATTGCTTGCTACCAAATACCAGCGCGATTATTTTACAGATGGATCGGAACGCGTTGAAAACCTTCCCGACAGCCGCTATAAGCTACCAATCGGACTGCGCATGAACTATTTTTTAGGAGATCACTATATAATAAGGGCTTTTTATCGTTATTATCTGGATAACTGGGGGATCAGGGCGCATACAGCAGAAATTGAATTACCCATCAAACTAACCTCCTTTGTTTCTATAAGCCCTTTTTACAGATATAATAACCAGGTGGGCACCCGGTATTTTACACCCTACGGTTTACATAAGCCAACTGAAAAATTTTATACCAGCGACTATGACCTGGCAACCCTGCAAAGTAGTTTTATAGGGGCAAATTTTAGACTGGCGCCGCCTAAAGGAGTTTTTGGCTGGGAACATTTCAGCTCTCTTGAACTCAGATACGGCCATTACAAAAGGTCAACCGGTTTGCATTCAGACATACTGACCCTTGCAATGAAATTTAAATAATAAATAACTATCCAGCATTATGGATGACTTTCTAGTGCATGCTTCTTCGGTACAGGTGTATCTTTTTGCCTTTGTACTGGTTTTTTTCTGGATTGCAGAACTTGTGATGTTTACCGACAAAGCAACGTTTAAATGGAAGCACTTTAAGATAAACGGTCTTTTTATCATCTCAGCCCTGCTAATACAGCTTTCTCTTACCCCTTTTCTGATCTCAGTCTCTACCTATGTAACTACCCATGAGTTTGGTCTGGTTTATCTGATCCCAGGGCATAAGAACCCATGGGTGTTTACCATCGGACTGATTCTGATGCTGGATCTCTGTGAGTATTTTTACCATGTGATCATGCATAAGATGAAGATTTTCTGGATCTTTCATCTTGTTCACCATACCGACTCAAATGTGGACGTCTCTACCACGGTAAGAGAACATCCGGTTGAAACCTTTATACGGGGTTGCTTTACCTTGCTCTGGGTATTTAGCTGTGGTGCCTCTCCGGGCGTGCTGATCATCCGTCAAACGATCCAAAGCATTGCCAATATTACTGCGCATACCAAGTTCAGGCTGCATGGCCCGCTGGAAAAAGTGATTGGCTGGGTCTTTATCACCCCCAATCTGCATCATGTACATCACCATTACCAGCAGCCCTATACCGATTGTAATTACGGGGATGTACTGAGTATCTGGGACCGTTTGTTCAGAACCTACCGGGAACTGGAACCTGATAAAACCACCTATGGAATTGATACCCATATGCATATTCAAGGCAATTCATGTTTCACGGACCTTCTGGCGATCCCCTTTAAGAAACATGTCCGCAAGAATGATATTCATACAGGCCTTTAGTACGCAGATCTGTAGCTACGCGTAAACCTCATAAAGAGCTCAGAAAGTGAACCTGGCTGCCCATGGGGCTGGATAAAATATAAAGGACGTTCAATGGTCAGCCCTTTGATGTCAATGATCTGGCATTCATTATTTTTAAGTTCTTTCAAAATGGAATGCACGGATAAAAAAGCCAGGCAGTTGCTATGCAGTAAATAAGACTTAATACTTTCTGTACCTCCCAGCTGCATTTCGATCGTAAGATCTGAAAGGCTGATCTTGTGAGGTTTCAATGCATGGGCAATGACTTCCAGCGTTCCCGAGCCAGGCTCACGCATTAAGAATGAAAAGTTCCTGAGCTCTTCAGGCTTCAGCACATCTTTGCGCAGCATAGGATTGTTTAC
>JAYWCR010000082.1:0-2847 GCA_043780395.1 Sphingobacteriales bacterium | reverse complement strand
TTCTGGATTCTGACAATGAAATATGGTGAGCCATATATTCCTATGTCAGAATATGCCTATGGAATTGTACCCGGTCAGGCCCTTACCGAAGTAGGTCTTAAGCCAGGGGATCAAATCTTGAAAATAGGATCCAAAACGGTGAAGAAAGACAATGATCTGTATACAAGCGACCTGTTCTATGGAAATATTAACCTGAGTGTGTTAAGGCAGAATCAGGAGATCAATGTATTTATTCCGCCAAATTTTGTTGATAAAATGACAAGGGCCGGCTCAAGACAAGACCTGTTCATGCCAAGAATGCGTGCTGTTGTTGATTCTATTGTACCACAGGGCCGTGCCGCAGCTGCAGGTCTGGTTAAATTTGACCAGATTCAGTCAGTGAATGGTATTAAGACCCTCTTTATAGATGAGTTTCAGGCAGTGCTGAAGCAGAATAAAGGAAAAGAAGTGAACATGGTGGTCATGCGCAACAATCAGCAGGTAAGCCTGCATGGAACACCTGATACCTCAGGGCGTCTGGGCTTTGTGAACATGATCCCAAGATTTAAGGTCCAGCACGAGAACTATTCTATTTTTCAGGCCTTGCACGTAGGGGCTGGCAGAGCCTTCTCTGTAGTATCTGACAATGCAAAGGCTTTTTCAAAGGTCGCAAAACGTGAAATGAGCCCTCAGGCACTTTCAGGTCCTATTGGAATTGCAAAGATCTATGGAACCCATTTTGACTGGGCTCGCTTCTGGCTCATTACCGGTATGCTCTCCATGGCCCTTGCCTTTATAAATATACTGCCAATCCCTGCCCTTGACGGCGGTCATGCCTTTTTCCTGATCATCGAAATGATTAAAGGAAGGCCTTTAAGTGTGAAGTTCCTTGAAACAGCCCAGATGGTAGGTTTTTTCATTATTATGGGTTTAATGATCTTTATGTTCGGAAATGATATTTTTAAACTGATTGTAAAATAATATTTTTAAGAAAGGCGATAGAATTATCATTTTGTTTCAGCCTTTCTGTATTTTATTTATACCTTTAAAATTCCATTGATTTTAGCCTATTTAACTGGTATCTGCGGTACAATACCGCAGATATCTTTTTTTAGAGGGGTCAATACTGACAAGCCCGGATGGCGGAATCGGTAGACGCGTTGGTCTCAAACACCAATGATTGTAATGGTCGTGCCGGTTCGACCCCGGCTCCGGGTACTGTTTAAAAAATCCCTTTCGAGTTTCCGGAAGGGATTTTTTTGTAGAAGATAATCTTACTTTAAATGAGACGGGTTTCCATTACTGACTTTTGAACCCTGAGCTCCCTGAAAAAGTGGCGGATGGCATTTTCATCCATCGTGCCCCAGGCCCTGGTAGAATGGATGATCTTCTTTTTGCGCTCAAGCAGAACCTCAGGTGAGGCAGGCAGATGTTTCCAGCCCATGCCGAACAGGAGATTTCCACTGGCAAGGTCGCCCATACCAAGGCCAACCACCCTGGCAAACATGCCCCAGAGATGATCTTCTTCCATGCGCGTATTTTGAAGGCCGAACACAGGTAATAAATGAGCTTTTTCAAGGCTGACAAGCATGGACTCACTCATAAAGCAAGAGCCACCAAAGATATTCTCACCGGTATCATAGCCATTGGCAAAGGCCATTCTGAAATATTTGCGCATAGTAAAATTAGCAACCGGCCTCTTCAGAATTTTCCAGGTGCAGGTAATATCGAACATATAATTCCTTGGCCAGCGGTTGGGGAGTACGTTCTTATCAGCGTCGATAGTTTCCAGCCCAGACTTATATAATCCTGCAATGCCTATATGCGGATTGTTCAGAAAATAGCGCTCAGCATCGGCCTGGGGGTTCAGCCCGATGACCAGTGCATCTGTATCTATCTTAAGCAGGGTCTTAAACCTATACTGCTTTACTGCATGGCTGAAAGCAAGACCCAGGGTGATATACAGGCCGCCATTCATTCCCCTGCACTTTTTATTTACAAGTAGATCTATTGCAGGAAAACTCTTTTTCACAAGTGCTCCCAGCCCCTGCATGGAATCATCAGGAATGATGATCTTTACCCTGCACCGGCAGTAATAAAAAATGCTTTTTATAGTGTCTTCGATGAATTCAATCCGGGTACCAGGGCCAACCGGCAACACTGCAACCAGGTCATATTGTTCTTGCATAAGGTGGCTCTGTTTGTGACACAAACATGAAGATACCCTGCTTGTTCAGTCCTGAGCCATACACTTATGTAACAAATGTCCGCTTACTTTTTTGGTGCCTGGCTCACAAGTTTATTTTTAAATACTTTTTTAAATGCTTCAAGCTCTGGTTGCAGTACATACCTGCAGTATCCCTGGTTAGGGTTCAGGTTATTGAAATTCTGGTGGTAGTTCTCAGCTTTGTAAAAGGTGCTATAAGCAGCAAGCTGGGTCACTATAGGTCTTTTGTAGGCTTTTTCAGCTGTCAGGCGACCTATATAATAGGTGGCAGTTTCTTTCTGCGCTTTTGTATGGTAGAAGATTGCAGAACGGTACTGGGTACCTACGTCATTTCCCTGCCTGTTCAGTTCTGTAGGGTCATGGGCCACAAAAAAAGCAGCCAGCAGCTCGTCATAGGAGATCTCTGAGGGATTATAGATAATATTACAGGCCTCTGCATGTCCGGTGGTGCCTGTGCATACATCCTCATAACTGGGATTTACCTTATGACCACCCTCGTACCCTGAAATTACTTTCTTTACACCCTTCAATTGCTGGAATTTTGCTTCTGTACACCAGAAACATCCCGTGGCAAAGGTTGCAGTATCAATAGCCTTTATGCCAGGAGTTTTTTTGCCTGACATCTCTTTAAAACTTTTACT
>JAYWCR010000081.1:0-10435 GCA_043780395.1 Sphingobacteriales bacterium | reverse complement strand
TTGCCAGCCAGGCAGGAACTGCATAGGTCGGCGTTCCCAGAATTACCTGAATATGGGCCTTATACATTGCATTGAGCACCCTGTCAATATGCGTAAAATCAAAAACCCCTTCCTGCGGCTCCACGGTACTCCAGGTAGATTCAGCAATACGCACTACATTGATCCCCGCTTCTTTCATCATCACAATATCCTTGTCCAGACGCTCATAAGGCATATACTCATCGTAATAGGCAACACCGTAAAGAAGTTTGGACGGGAGGGTCTGAGCATGTAAAGCACCTGTTATGCACAGAACTACTATTGATAAAATCAGGGACTTAAGCGCAAGCATAGGAATTAAAGAATTGAGGAAAAAGAATAATTACCGGATCTGAGTTCATAGACGGCATTCCCATGTTCATACCGCAGGAATCTTATACCCTTTGAGTCTTTTACAGGTTTGCCACCTTCAAGTATGCCTTTCGGTGATGAAGACGGAAGATACACTATAGCCTGTGTATTTGCAGGCACAGTAGCATGGTAAGCCAACTTGCCTCCAATGACTTCCCAGCCGCTGGAAATTTTCCCATAAGGTGAATCATAGGTTCCCCGGGCCCAGGTAATTCCACCCGTCGGATCAGGTTGAGGCTGGAGAATAAATTTCTGAAAGCCCGGCTCATCACGCTGAATGCCCGCTGAATAGGCGATCATCCATTGACCTATGGCGCCGAAAGAATAATGATTGAACGAATTCATGCCATTATTTCCTCCGAAACCGTTCTCTACCGTATACCCGTTCAGCCGTTCCCAGATGGTTGTAGCGCCCTGATCTACGGCATAGAGCCAGGAAGGGAATTTATCATTCTCAATAAGCTTATAGGCAAGACCAGTACTTCCATGATCAGAAAGGGCTTTCGAGATCCAGGCGGTACCAATAAAACCTGTCATCAGAGAATTTACGGGCCTTACCAGGCCGGCATCGTCTTTATTCTCCCTGCCGACAGATGCGTTTAAATTCTTCACCATATAAGGGATATTCTCTGCACTGAATACCCCGAGAGCAAGACCTACGGCATAGGATGTCTGGGTATCGGCTATTTTCAATGCTGCTTTTTCTGTCGTTTTTGGCAGCCCGAATCCATTTCCTCCAAGGAGGCCCATTGTCTTTTTATCTGCATTGACAAAGGTCTTGTTGAAAAATGCTTTCCGCTCTTCATAGTGCCTTCTATACATCTGGGCATCTGCCTCTTTATTCAGAATGGCAGCAACCCGGGCCATAATGCCAAGGTCATAAACATGATAGGCCGTAACCAGGTAGTCAGTACCCAGCTGGTTATTCTGCTGGCCCAGCCAGTCACCCAGGGTATTTTCGGTGCTCAGGCCGGTCTCTGCATTGATGGTAGACTGAATGAAGGTCATATACCGTGACATGGCCTCATAATGCTCTTCCAGTAGCCCTTTATCTTTATACTGAAGGTAAGCTTCCCAGGGTACGGTAATACCGGCACTACCCCAGAGTAAACCGCCGAAACCTCCGCCTACCGGAGCTATATCGGTAAATTTACCGGCAGCACTCTGTACATCACGCATGGCCAGCATATGCCGGTTCAGAAACTGGTCTGAATTGGAAAGATAGGTTGCCGTGCGGGAAAAAACACTGATATCACCCGACCAGCCCATGCGCTCATTCCGCTGCGGACAATCTGTTGGGATGGACATAAAATTATCTACATTCGACCATACAAGGTTCGACCAGAGCTTATTAACCTTTTTATCCGAGCTTTCATAACTGGCGGTAAGCGTTTTTACTGAACTCATCGATATGCCCTGCACTGCACTTACCGGAAGCGAATGGTCCAGGCCAGTGATCTCCACATACTGAAAACCATGAGAGGTGAAATGCGGTTGAAATACCTGAGGCCCGTCTTTCAATATGTATTTATCCTGGCTCAGGGCGGCACGATAGTTTTCGGTCATGAGCATCCCCACATTTTTACCCGATTCTTTCAGATCAGGGTAAAGCATCTCAGCAAACCTCAGCGTCATTTTCTGCCCTTCTTTTCCATCTGGAAGGGTGATCCTTGGAACACCTACGATATTCTGACCCAGGTTATAAACATAGACTCCGGGGCGTACTTCCTTCATCGAAACAGCATCCAGGGTCTTATAGATACCCGCATTTGCACCGATCTGCCCTGTAATAGCAAGCTTGTCAAAATTGAACGTATCCCTTACTCCTTTATAGTCCTTATCCCCACCTGTATAGGTAGTGCCTTCAAGAGGAATAGATACAGCCTTTTGCCAATGGCTGTCATCATAAGAGGCAAGACTCCAGCCCTCCATGCCAGCCTCCTTCCTGGCATCCTGTACCTCACCCATATACAAACTGCTGTAAATGACAGGGCCTGCCGATGAATAGGTCCAGTCATGATCATTGGAAGTGATCACCTGCTGGCTTCCATCTTCAAAGCGGATGACTAGTTTTGCCAGTAACGACTGCCTGTCGCCAAAATGGTTCCATATAGAGCCGAAACTAAGAAGCCCGCTCCACCAACCTTCGCCCAGCATGGCTCCCAGGGCGTTTGCTCCGGGTCTGATCTTCTCTGTTACATCATAGGTCTGATAGAACTGAGTGATATTATACTGGCTCAGGCCAGGATTATAATAGTCATCCCCCACCCTTGCTCCATTCAGGTAAAGTTCATAGATCCCCCTGGCAGTCACATAGATCCTTGCTGAAAGGACCTTTCTTTCAGGAGTTACAAACCGGGTGCGAAGCATAGGCATGGATAAATGGCTGGGGTCAGCAATTGCCATGAGACCCTTCGTACCGCCCCTGAGCTGGTATGCTCCCTGCTGTACCCTGAACCCTGGATTCTCTTTCATAAAGCCTGCAAAAATACCACTATAGGCAGGTGTGCTCAGGTCTTCATTAAACAGTACAGAGCGGGGAGTACGGGTGTTTGACACCTTAAGTGCTGAAAAAGATGCATTCTGGCCCGGGTCTACTGAAAAGCCGAGGTCACAAAGCATTCCAAAAGGCAATACATCATGGCCGGTACCCATTGGATTCAGGTTATACACCTGATGGCTGCCATCAAGCTCAATACTAAGTTCTCCATATTCATCTTTTATAGAGAAAGTATGCGCTGCGTTCTTATTCAGCTGGTTGACATATTCTTTTGCAATGCTGAATACCTTCAGGGGTCTTGAGGCGGTATCGGTGTCTGTATACCCGGCGCGGTAAAGCTTCAGTAATGCATTTCCACCGTTCCTGGAAATTCCCGAAATATCCATCTCCAGCTTAAAATAGCTTTCATTGCGTTTGTCCCGAACCTGGAAGATATTCTTATTCTTATCCATAAGCCTGGAATCATTGGCTGCCATGATCAGGCTTGCACGGGTACTTCCGGGAAGGATCTTTAAGGAACAGCTCAGCTGGAACACGGCTAGGTAATGGGAATACAGTACCCTATTATTTGCTGATCCACCGATCCAGGTGGCTCCGCTCCAGGCAGAAAGCTTTGGATCGGGATTCATCAGGCCTGTTTCAAACCATGATGAGGCCATAGATATTTCCCCTCTGTTATCCCAGACTTTTACAGCCCAGGTATAGCGGGTAACAGGCTGAAGAGGGCTTCCTTCGTAGACAATTGCCAGAGAGTTCTGCCCACTGGCACCTGCCTTCCAGACTTCCTTGCCCGCAGCATCCAGCACCAGGATCTCATACTTCTGCTGCCTGAAATCTCTTTCCCCCACAGGGGCCACCATCTGCCAGCTGAAGCGCGGTGCCTTCACATCTATGCCCAGAGGGGTGGATGTGTATTCGACCTGGAGGTTTTCAATGCTGACCGGTGATTGAAGGGCGCGTGCATAGGAACTATACGGTATGGCTGAAAAATAAACCAGCAGAAAACAGGGTATAACTAATTTAAAAAATTTACTCATAAGGGAAGTTTCACACAGCAAGTTATAAAATGGTATCTTAAAAAATAATAGGATATTATTCTAAAGCGCTTCATCATGGATAGGCAGAAGCCTCACCATGACAGTGAAGGACAGTTAAGAAAATTGCAGGTTTTATACTTGTGTAAACATTTAGCAGTTTTAAAAACATGCAGGTAATTCTGGGGATTATTTTTCATTTTATCGGAGGCTTTGCTTCCGGAAGTTTTTATATACCCTATAAAAAAGTGAAAGGCTGGGCCTGGGAAAGTTTCTGGATCGTGGGCGGTATTTTCTCCTGGTTCATTGTTCCTCCCCTGGCTGCCTGGCTGACAATTCCTCATTTTTCAGAGATCATCCGGCAGACCAGTGGAGGCATTCTGCTCTTAACTTATTTCTTCGGCCTCTTATGGGGCATTGGCGGCCTAACCTACGGGCTGGGTGTACGCTACCTGGGAGTTTCGCTGGGAAGCACCATTATCCTGGGCTTATGTGCAGTATTCGGCTCCCTGATTCCCTCTGTGTACTATGAATTTTACCCTAAAGCCGGTAAGGATACCATCAGTATGCTCATGCATAGCCATTGGGGGCAGTTCGTCTTGCTTGGGATCTTTATTTGTGTCATCGGTATCATTATCTGTGGCCGCGCAGGAACTTTAAAAGAAAGAGACCTGTCAAAGTCAAGACTTATCGATGCCAGCAATACAGAATATAAATTCGGCCTGGGAATCGCCGTGGCCATTGTTTCTGGTATTTTAAGTGCCTGTTTTAATTTTGGTATTGAAGCCGGAAAGAGCATGGCCGATACAGCCAATGAAGTCTGGAAACTTGGACATGCTGGTCAGGGTAATTTTCTTTTTCAAAATAATGTCACCTATGTCATTATTCTCTGGGGCGGGCTTACCACCAATTTTAGCTGGTGTATGCTCCTGAATGCACGGAATAAAACTTTTTCCAACTATACCGATAAAAGCAAGCCTCTGCTCCGTAACTACTTCTTTTCGGCCCTGGCCGGAACTACCTGGTTTCTGCAGTTTTTCTTCTATGGCATGGGTGAAAGTAAAATGGGGAACGGAGCAAGCTCCTGGATCCTGCATATGGCCTTCATCATCCTGGTTGCCAATGTCTGGGGCCTTGTGCTGCATGAATGGAAAGGCGTAAGCAAAAAGGCAATTACTACGGTCCTTGCCGGTATACTCACCATCATCATTTCCGTTCTGATTGTCGGATATGGCAATTCAATTAAATAAGATTAAACGCATAAAAAATGGCAATCGAGATCCGTCAATTCAAATATGTCTCCTGGTTATGGAATGAACATACTGCGGCAGAACTGGCCGGTGATGAAGTAGCTTTATTGCTCTACCGTTCAAACCTGCTGGGAGCTGATCTCCGGCTTACAAATTACGGCGGTGGAAATACGTCTTGCAAGGTGCACGCCAAAGATCCTTTAACAGGGCTTGAGGTTGAAGTTATGTGGATCAAGGGCTCCGGCGGTGATATTGGCACCCTTAAACGTTCAGGACTTGCTGCACTCTATGTTGACAGGCTCAGGAGCCTTAAAAATGTATACCGGGGTCTTGAGTATGAAGATGAGATGGTAGAACTTTTCAATCATTCCATTTTCGACCTGAATTCCAAGGCCCCTTCCATAGATACTCCTTTACACGGATTTCTGCCCTTCAAACATATTGATCATTTACACCCCGATGCAGCCATCGCCATTGCAGCAGCAAAAGACGGAAAGAAGATCACAGAAGAACTCTTTGGAGGAAGCATTGGCTGGGTCGACTGGCAGAGGCCCGGATTTGACCTCGGGCTGAAACTCCGGGAATGCCTGGATGCAAACCCGGGCATCCGGGGTATTATGCTGGGCTCACATGGACTGTTCACCTGGGGTGATACAGCTTATGAAAGCTATGTAAATACCCTGGAGGTCGTAGAAATATGTGCCTCTTATCTGGAAGCAAATTATGGAAAGAAAGGTCCTGTTTTCGGAGGAGAAAAGATCCATTCGCTGGATGCCTCTGGCCGCAGGAACCAAGCCATACTGATAGCCCCCGTATTAAGGGGCTTCTGTTCGTCAGCCACACGCATGATCGGCCATTTTACCGATGATGCCCGGGTGCTGGAATTCATAAATTCCAGAGACCTTGACCGGCTGGCTCCGCTGGGCACCAGCTGCCCTGACCATTTTCTGCGCACCAAGATCAGCCCCCTGGTGCTGAACCTGAGTTCTTCAGAAGACCTTAGCAATGCAGCAGTTCTGAAAGAGACCCTTGCTCCTGCTTTTGCTACCTACAGGGAGCTTTATAAAGAATATTATACCTCCTGCAAACATGAGAACAGCCCGGCGATGCGTGATGCAAATCCGGTCGTGATCCTGTACCCTGGTATTGGCATGTTCACCTTTGCCAAAGATAAACAGACGGCCAGGGTTGCTGCCGAATTCTACACCAATGCCATTAACGTCATGAAAGGGGCAGAAGCTATTTCTGACTATACGTCCCTGCCCCGGCAGGAAGCTTTTGATATTGAATACTGGCTGCTCGAAGAGGCCAAGCTCCAGCGGATGCCTAAACCTAAGGCTCTTTCAGGCCGTATTGCCCTCATTAGCGGCAGTGCCGGTGGTATTGGAAAAGCCATTGCCCGCAAGTTTGCTCAGGAAGGTGCCGTGGTGATCCTGAATGATATGAATACAGAACGGCTCGAAGGAGCAGCCCAGGAATTCAAAAAAGAGTTCGGTTCCGATATGTTCACAACCACGGTGCTGGATGTGACGAAAACGGCAGAGATCCAGACAGCCTTTGAAGATGCTGTATTTGCCTTTGGCGGCGTAGACCTGATCGTCAACAATGCTGGCCTATCCATTTCAAAGACTATTGGCGAGCATACGGTACAGGACTGGGACCTGCTCTATGATGTGCTTGTCAAAGGCCAGTTTCTGGTGACCCAGGCAGCGGTTGCCATTATGAAAAAGCAGGATACCGGAGGCGATATTCTGAACATTGTCAGCAAAAATGCGCTGGTCAGCGGTCCCAACAATGCGGGCTATGGCAGCGCAAAAGCAGCACAACTGCACCTGAGCAGGCTGAATGCGGCTGAACTGGGTGCTGATAAGATCAGGGTCAATGTGGTAAACCCCGATGCGGTGATCTCAGACAGCAATATCTGGGCCGGGGGCTGGGCTGAAGGCAGGGCTAAAGCCTATGGAGTGAAGATTGAAGAGCTTCCCGCCTATTATGCAAACCGTACCCTGCTCAATGAGATCATTCTTCCTGAAGATATTGCCAATGCCTGTTTTGCCTTTGCAGGTGGTCTCTTATCCAAGTCGACCGGAAATATATTAAATGTAGATGGCGGTGTAGCCGCTGGTTTTACCAGATAGAAAAATTCGCTTATATGCAGTTAGACAGTACTAAAATTCAGGAGCTTGACCAGCCGGAGCTGAATGCTCATACCCGGAAGCTTGAATTTCTGAAAGCAGAGATCAAGGGGTATCATGAAGTGCTCAAAAAGATAAGTGCTTTCAATATTACTATACCCAGCTGGGCCCTGGGGACCGGAGGTACAAGGTTCGGACGGTTTTCAGGGGGTGGTGAACCCGGTTCGCTGGAAGAAAAGATCAAGGATGTGGGTATCATCCATGCCTTGAACCAGTCTTCAGATTCCATATCCCTGCATATTCCCTGGGATATACCCTCAGAGGCTTCTTCTATCAAAGCCCTGGCCTCAGGTCTGGGCCTGCGCTTTGATGCGGTGAATTCCAATACCTTCCAGGACCAGCCAGGCCAGGAACATACCTATAAATTCGGGTCTCTGCATCATGTTGATAAAGCAGTGCGCAGGCAGGCCATTGACCATAATATCCAGGTCATCCAGTATGGTATTGAGCTGGGTTCTACGGCCCTTTCGGTCTGGCTTTCAGACGGATCCAACTTTCCCGGCCAGCTTAATTTTCGCAAGGCTTTCCAGAATACATATGAAAGTCTGGAAGAGATCTATGCAGCCCTGCCCCAAACATGGAAGATCTGGGTAGAATATAAACCTTATGAGCCTAATTTCTATTCCACGACCATTGGTGACTGGGGTCAGTCCCTGCTCCTGGCAACTAAACTTGGTTCCAAGGCATCTACCCTGGTTGACCTTGGCCATCACCTGAACGGAACCAATATTGAACAGATCGTTTCCATTTTACTTATGGAAGGTAAACTTGCAGGCTTCCATTTCAATGATTCCAAATATGGAGATGATGACCTGACTGTCGGCAGTATCAACCCCTACCAGCTTTTTCTGATCTTTAATGAACTGATAGAAGGCATGGACAATAAGGGCATCGATCATGCCCGGGGTCTGGGCTGGATGATCGATGCATCACATAATGTAAAAGACCCCATAGAAGACCTGCTTCAATCAGTTCAGGCCATCAAAATTGCGTATGCCCAGGCCTTGCTGGTCGACAGGGAGGCTCTGGTAATTGCTCAGCAAGATAATGATGTTACCCTCTGTCAAGAAATACTGCAGCAGGCCTATAGAACGGATGTCAGACCGCTCGTTTCTGAGGCCAGTCTGCTCAGGGGCGGTGCACTGAACCCTGTGCAGATGTACCGTAAGCTGGGAGTGCGCAAGCAACTCATCAGGGAACGGGGGCTTAAATCAATGGCTACGGGATTATAGGCAGGGAACTATGAGCGCCATACCAGTCATTGCTATTATTGATGCAGGCAAAACCAATAAGAAACTTTTCTTATTTGATACAGCCTATAATATCGTCTTTGAAAAAACTGCCCGTTTCAATGAAACTACAGATGAAGATGGCTTCCCCTGTGAAAACATTGAAAGCCTGCGCAGCTCGGTCTTTGAATCACTGCATGAGGTGAACAGGCTTGCCGACTTTAAGATCCTGGCAGTCAACTTTTCTGCCTATGGGGCTAGTCTGGTTTATATTGACAAGGACGGCCATCCTCTCACCCCTCTTTATAATTACCTGAAGCCCTACCCTACCAGACTGAGTGACCAGCTTTATGGCAAATATGGCGGCCTGGGGCAGTTTAGCATAGAAACAGCATCACCGGCCTCAGGAAGTCTGAATTCAGGCCTTCAGCTCTACCGGCTGCAGCAAGAAAAGCCTGAGCTTTTCAGCAAGGTCAGATTTGGCCTCCACCTGCCTCAGTACCTGAGTTTTTTGCTTACCGGCATAGCCTGCTCAGACCTGACCAGCATTGGCTGTCATACCTCTTTATGGGATTTCAGCCGCAATAACTTTCATGAATGGATTCGTGAAGAGGGTCTTCAGCCTAAGCTTGCCCCTCTTTTTCAATCAAGTATAACCTTTAAGGCTTTTTTACCTGATTTTAATTTTGAGGTAGGTATCGGCCTACATGATAGTTCAGCCGCCCTGATCCCCTACCTGGTAAGCTTTACAGAACCATTTATGCTGATCTCTACAGGTACCTGGAGCGTAAGCATGAACCCCTTCAACCAGGAGCCTCTTACTGCTGAAGAACTCGATCAGGAGTGTTTATGCTATATGAGTTACACTGGTAAACCTGTAAAATCATCAAGGCTTTTTCTGGGTGCTGAATACGAAATTCAGGTGAAGCGCATAGCCCGGTTCTTTGATCAGGATGCAGCAAAATACAGGCACCTGGATTATGAGGAAGAGATTCTAAGCCGGCGGTTAAAGACCGGGACTCTGCGACCAGATCCGGAGCTACCGGAAACAGGTTTTTTACGCAAATCTTCTTTTGGCACGAGGGAGATTTCTGACTTCAATAATGACCTTGACGCTTATTATCAGCTGATGATCGATCTCATGAAGATTCAGACGTTTTCAACACGGCAGGTCATCGGGAACACTGGGGTAAGGCGCATTTTCGTAGACGGAGGTTTTGGAAAGAACAAGATTTTTATGCACCTTCTTGCCAGGGCATTCCCTGAGCTGGAGGTCTTTGCAGCATCCATGGCCCAGGCTACAGCTCTTGGAGCAGCCCTGAGTATCCATTCTCAATGGAATTCACACTCCATTCCATCCAACCTTATCCAGCTTAGCCATTATTCATCAAAAAGTAATAGCCTGTAGGCTTATTTTCCTGTAACTCCTGTCTGGGCCTTAAAAAAGTCATTATCTGCGAACCAGTCTGTCAGGCGCTGACTCCATACATGCAATGACTGGATCTTAGAGCGGTAGCCCATGTTAAAGGCGTGTGCCCCTTTTGAATAAATATGAGCTTCGAGTGAGGCCCCTGCTTTTCTATAGGCATTTAAAATTTTCACAGTAGGAACTGAACAGCAATCATCCCCGTTGGCTACGACCAGAAAGGCTGGTGGAGCATCCTTGGAAACCGTTTCCGGCGCATCCAGGGGACCAGGATATACCTGCACGATAAAATTCGGTTTAGCACTCAGCCTGTCTATGGGATCGGCAGCGCTGGCATTGCCGGTACCAGGGACAAATGCTACCTGATCTACCACCTCCCCTCCTGCCGAGAAGCCCATCATACCGATACGG
>JAYWCR010000080.1:0-7446 GCA_043780395.1 Sphingobacteriales bacterium | reverse complement strand
GACGTAGGTTGCAATAAAACAATTCCCCTGTAAATATTCTTGCTTTTATAATAAGACCAGGCATGTCTTACAACCTCCATCATACCGGTATGATCCCCTGAGATTTCTGACGGTCTGATAAATGGTATATTTAATCCCATGGAGCTGGCAATTTCCAAAATTTCGGGATCATCACTCGAAACGCATATCTGCTCATTCTGCACAAATTGCTGTGCAAAGTTTATAGTGTATGAGATCAATGGTTTTCCATCTAAAGGTTTAACATTCTTTTTTAGAATAGATTTTGATCCGCCTCTTGCTGGAATAATAAATAAAAATTCCAAAAGGTTAATTTCAGGTAATAGGAAGACCATTAAAAATGTACATTAATAAGGTTAAAGTGTAGTGTTTAAAGTACTTTAAAGTGTGTTTAAAGTACTTTAACGTGTGTTTAAATTGTAAGGTATTTAATTAAAAGTAATATTGTAGAAGAAATAGGAATATAGAAGCATAAAGAAACAGTCAAGCTTATGGTTTTAAAGAATAAAAAAGTACTTGTTACAGGCGCAGACGGCTTCATTGGTAGCCATTTGGTTGAACGGTTGATTCATGAAGGATGTTTCGTTACAGCCTTTGTCTGTTATAATTCATTTAATTCATGGGGCTGGCTGGATACATTTCCTGAAGAAACCTTATCCAGGATCACTGTAATTGCCGGTGATATCCGTGACCCAAATGGCGTCCGCAGGTCCATGGAGGGCATTGATATCGTTTTTCACCTTGCTGCTCTGATTGCTATACCCTTCAGTTATCATTCACCTGATTCTTATATCGACACCAATGTGAAAGGCACTCTGAACATCGTTCAGGCAGCACGTGACCTCAGGGTTGAGCGGGTGCTGGTCACATCAACCTCTGAAGTTTATGGAACTGCAATTTATGTGCCTATAGATGAAGCGCATCCCCGCCAGCCCCAGTCACCGTATTCAGCTTCCAAAATTGGCGCTGACAGCCTTGCTGAATCCTTTTACAGAAGTTTTGACCTGCCTGTAACGATTGTCAGACCTTTCAATACCTTCGGACCCAGGCAATCTGCAAGGGCAATTATTCCAACGATTATTTCACAGCTTCTGAACGGAGCTACCGAGATCAAACTCGGAGACCTGCGGCCTACCCGCGATCTTTTATATGTCAAAGATACCGTAGAAGGTTTTCTGGAGATAGCCAGATCAGAAGCATTGATTGGTCATGATTGTAATATTGCCACAGAATCTGAAATTTCTATGGAAGAGCTTGCCAGGGAAATTATCAACCAGATTAATCCGACAGCAACCATTCTGACAGATGAAATCAGGCTCAGACCCTCAAAATCTGAAGTTTTCAGGTTATTTGGCTCCAACAAAAAGATCATGGAAAATACTGCATGGCGCCCATCTTTCAACCTGCGGACAGGCCTTCAAGAAACGATCAGCTGGTTCAGGTCATCTGAGAATCTGAAAAAATATAAATCTGATATTTATAACGTATGATACCATTATCCGTTCCCAATCTTGAAGGCAATGAATGGCTTTACATTAAAGATTGCCTTGATACAAACTGGGTATCGTCAGTCGGAAGTTATGTAGATAAATTTGAACGTCTGCTTGCTGAATATACCGGGGTAGAACTGGCAGTGGCAACCTCCAATGGAACTGCAGCCATTCATATTTCACTGATCCTTGCCGGAGTAGAGGCAAATGACCTCGTCATCATATCCAATATTACATTTGTGGCCCCCTGTAATGCGATCATGTATCTTGGTGCATCGCCTTTGCTGGTCGATGCCGACCGCGATACCTGGCAGCTGGATGTAGGCCTTACTGAAAAAATGCTTACTGAAGAATGTGAAATGAGGAATGGATCCTGTTATCATATTCAAACAGGTAAGAGGGTAAAAGCCGTGATCCCTGTACATGTACTGGGAAATATGGTTGATATGGATGCCCTGCTGCTCCTTGCCGCCCGGTTTAATATCATTGCTGTGGAAGACGCAACGGAATCATTAGGCTCTTCATACAAAGGGAAAGCTGCTGGTTCATTCGGGCTTCTGGGCTGCCTGAGCTTTAACGGCAATAAGATCATGACAACCGGAGGTGGGGGCATGATTTTGACGAACGATCTGACGGCTGGCAAAAAGGCAAAACACCTGACCACCCAGGCTAAATCGCATGCTGTTGAATATTTTCATGACCAGGTCGGGTATAATTACAGACTTGTGAATGTGCTTGCAGCCATGGGAGTAGCCCAGTTCGAACAGTTACCCGGTTTTGTACTGAGCAAGCAGGCCACTGCAAGGTACTATACACATGAGTTAAAAGATATTCCAGGGTTCAGGCCACAGAAAATCACTGAAGGAGTAGATGCCAACTGCTGGTTATATACTGCGGGCTTTGAGCGGGCATTCGAATTGCACACCTTTTTGAATGCAAGAGGTATTCAGACCCGAAGATTCTGGGTGCCGATGAACCAGCTGCCAGCATTTGCAGGCTGTCTCTATTACAACAGCTCAGATCATTCAGATGCAATCTATTCAGACTGTATAAGCCTGCCCTGTTCGTCTAATATTTCACAGATCGAGCTGGAGTTCGTAGTAAGTACTATCCGGCAATTTTATACATAAAGCCATGAATCTGGATAACCTGACACAAAGAACCCTTATCATAGCAGAAGCAGGGGTAAATCATAACGGTAATCTGCAGACAGCGCTTGAATTAATAGACGCGGCAAAAGAGGCAGGTGCTGATTATGTTAAATTTCAAACATTCCGTGCGCAGAATCTCGTTACAAAAAATGCTGAAAAAGCAGCTTACCAGACTTTAAATCTTCAGGATACCCATATTTCACAATATGATATGCTGAAGAAACTGGAACTCAGTCATGAAGATCATTATCTTTTGAAGGCACATGCTGAAAAAGCAGGTATTAAATTTTTGTCTACCGGTTTTGATAATGAAAGCATAGATTTTCTGGAAGAGCTTGGAATGGATTTTTTCAAGATTCCTTCAGGTGAAATAACAAATTATCCGTACCTGAAACATATCGCATCTAAAGGCAAGCCTGTCATTATCTCCACAGGAATGACAACTCTCGGAGAGATCGAACGGGCACTGAATGTTTTTCTGCATACAGGCATTCAAAAAGCAGACATTGCTATTCTTCATTGCAATACAGAGTATCCGACTCCGATGAAAGATGTGAACCTGCGTGCGATGAATACTTTAAAGGCAGCTTTTGGCCTGCGGGTGGGCTATTCTGACCATACGCTGGGAATCGAAGTACCCATTGCAGCTGTAAGCATGGGTGCTGAGATCATCGAAAAACATTTTACGTTAGATAGTACCATGGAGGGGCCCGATCATAAAGCCTCCCTCAACCCTGCAGACCTAAAAAAGATGGTGGATGCTATCCGGAATATAGAACTTGCAACCAGCGGAAATGGTCTGAAATACCCAAGCCCCTCAGAACAGAAAAATATAGAAGTGGCGAGGAAAAGTATACATACCCGTAGTCTGGTTCTGAAAGGACAGATTCTAACAGAAAAAGAACTGATCATGCTCCGGCCTGGTGATGGTATTTCGCCTTTTGACCAGGATAAGATCCTGGGCCGGCGGGCTCTGGCAGATATGGAACCATTCACAAAGATCACCTGGAAAAGCTTCGAATGAAAATTGCAGTATTGACAAGCTCGAGGGCTGATTTTAGTATTTACCTGCCCCTGCTGAATATTCTAAGGGAAGATTCGGCTATTGAGCCTGATCTTGTGGTATTTGGTACGCATTTATCATATTTTCATGGACACACGATAAAGAACATCAATCAGGCCGGTTTTACGGCCTTTGCCTGTATTGATACCCTGATGAACGGTGACAGTGCAGATGCGATTGCAACGTCCACGGGCCTTACGATGATCAAATTTTCAGATTTCTGGAAACAGGTTCAGGGAACATATGACTATGTACTCTGCCTGGGTGACCGGTACGAGATGTTCGCTGCGGTACTTGCAGGTGTACCCTTCAATATTAAGTTCGTGCATCTCCATGCAGGCGAAGAAACAGCAGGTGCCATTGATAATGTCTACCGGCATTGCATCACCCATGCGTCTGTCTTATGTTTTACTTCTACAGGCTTAGCTCTGGAGAGGGTAAGAGCCCTGACCGACAAACCAGCAGACGTATTTAATGTCGGAGCCCTGAGCCTTGACAGCCTCAGCGATTTCCAACCTTATACGGTTGCTGAATTTAGTTCAATGTGGAAAATTGATCTGAACCTTCCGACTATTCTGTTCACATTTCATCCTGAAACGATAAAGGTTGAAATGAATGAGGCCTATATGGTTGAGATCATTGATGCCATGCAGACCCTTAAGGGATTCCAATTCCTGATCACCATGCCCAATGCTGATACCGCAGGAAATCTGGTAAGAAAACTATTGATAGAAGCATTTACAGGTATCGATGGCTTTTTTCTTGTAGAGAGTCTGGGTCTGAAGGGCTATTTTACAGCACTTGAGAAATGCAGTTTTGTGATGGGGAATTCATCCAGCGGAATTATAGAAGCTGCCTCTTTTAATAAGTATGTATTGAATCTGGGTGACCGGCAAAAGGGTCGTGCTGCAGGGCAGAACATTATCCATGCTGAAATCGATAGAACTGAGATCCTTGAAAAGATCCGACATATAGAAAGCCTTCCTGCCTATACGGGTGGAAATATCTATTGGAATGGAGGTGCTGCCAGACAAATTTTGGAAAAATTAAAGTCGCACCATGCGTAACTATAAAGAGTACCTGATCGCCGATACTGAAAAGCTTAAAATTGCTCTTAACCAGCTTAATATTCTGGGTGCCGATGCCATTCTGTTTGTGATCGATACAGAGGGGAAACTATGCGGTTCCCTGACCGATGGTGACGTCAGGCGCGGGCTGCTTTCAGGTAAGAACGTAGATGACCTGGTTACTGAGTTCATTCAGACCGAGCCCAAGTACATTCTCAAATCAAGCTATTCGATAGAACAGGTCATCGAGTACAGAAATACGAATTACCGGATCCTTCCCGTTCTGGATGATGAGCTCAAGATCATCAATATTATAAATTTCAGGTATAACAGGTCTTATCTTCCCATGGATGCCATTATCATGGCTGGCGGAAGAGGGCAACGGCTGAGTCCGATGACTGATTCTGTTCCCAAGCCTTTATTGATGATTGGCAGCAAGCCCATCATAGAGCATAATATTGACCGTCTGATTAATTATGGAGTTGATCAGATCTGTATTTCTATCCGGTATCTGGGGCATCAGATTGAAGACTTTTTTGCTGAACACCCAAAGTTTGCGACCCTGACTTATGTAAATGAAGATATTCCGCTGGGTACCATAGGGGCAGCATCAAGGGTAAGTCAGCTCAGCCATGAATATGTACTGATCATGAACTCAGATATTCTGACAAATATTGATTACGAAGACTTCTTTTTGGATGCCATGAACCAGCAGGCAGACCTTGCTATTGTGAGTATTCCCTATAAAGTAAATGTTCCATATGCCGTGCTGGAACTGGAAGGGACCCGGATCAGGAACTTTAAGGAAAAACCTACCTATACCTATTTTTCTAACGGGGGTATCTATCTGATTAAAGCAAGCCTGCTGGGCTTGATTCCAAAAGACTCCTTTTATGATGCCACTGATCTAATGCAGAATTTAATCCAGCAGGGAAAAAAGGTCGTATCGTATTCCATGCGTGATTACTGGCTGGATATAGGCAGGCATGAAGATTTTATAAAGGCACAGGATGATATTAAACATATAAAATTTTAAAGATGGAAGATAGAATTTTAGTGATCGGACTTGGTTCCATGGGTAAAAGAAGGATCAGGAACCTTCAGCATCTGGGCTATACAAATATTGCCGGTTTTGATATCCGTGAAGACAGACGGGCCGAATCCATAAAAAAATATGGAATTACCGCCTTCGATGTATTTCAGCTTGCTCTTGATGATTTTAAACCTGCTGTCTTTATTATTTCAGTGCCGCCGGATCTGCATCATATTTATATGAAGGCCGCCCTTCAGCTTGGAATTCCTTCTTTTATAGAGGCCAGTGTGGTAGATACAGATCTGAGCCAGATCATAGAAGACGCTTTTAGGCAGAAAGTTCTGCTTGCTCCATCCTGTACTTTGTTTTTTCACCCTGCTATTAAAGCTATCCATAGGATTTTACAATCCGGAGATATTGGTGCGATCTCAAACGTGCTCTATCATTCTGGTCAGTACCTTCCTGACTGGCATACCTACGAATCTGTTGGCGATTATTATGTCTCAAATCCAGAGACCGGAGGCTGCCGGGAGATTGTTCCCTTTGAGCTTAGCTGGATGACACAAGTGTTTGGATTTCCAACAATGGTGGCCGGGATCTGTAAGAAGACCATTGAAATTGAGGGAGCACCCGCTATTTACGATACCTGTAATACCCTTATGGATTATCAGGATTTTATGATCATGCTGACCGTAGATGTTGTTTCCAGGGTAGCTACCCGCAGACTGACCATTAACGGAAGTCTGAAACAGCTTACCTGGGACTGGAATGAGCCATTGGTCAGAACCTTTAATCCGGTGACCGGTCAAAATGAAGAAACGCGGTTTGAACTCCTAGATTCAGAAGCCGGGTATAATAAGAACATTACCGAGCAGATGTATATTGATGAAATGGACAGCTTTATGCGGGCAGCCTTACATCATGGAACTTTTGAAAATACGCTTGAGAATGATTACCGGATACTGAATATTTTATATGCAGTGGAAAAATCATATGGGGAGAAAAAATTCGTTGTTACAGAATGATCGGAATTCTAATAGTTGCCCGTCTGGGATCAGAGAGGTTGCCTTTCAAGCATCTTATTGAATACGACGAAAAAACTTTTATCAGCCATCTGGTGAACCGGATTGGATACACCTTCAAACAGGAGATTGAAAAGGGAACCTGTAAAATTATCATTGCAACAGGGGACAGAACCATTAATAAGCAATTTTCAGAACTAGCATTCGACTTCCCTGTTCATGTTTATTATGGGGATGATGGGAACGTTCCGCGCAGGCAGGTAGAATGTGCTCAGGGGCTGGGACTGAAAGCTATAATTTCCGTTGACGGAGACGATCTTCTCATTGCGCCTGAGGCATTACGAGACTGTTTTAGATATCTTTCTGATGGAGGTGGTATGGTAAAATCATCAGGTCTTCCACTTGGAATGAACGTAATGGGCTATCCGACCGCCTATCTGGCAGAAAGACTGCAAAAGCTCTCAGACATAAAAGTACTTGAAACAGGTTGGGGCCGGATCTTTGAAAAATCTGATATTCATGAAATTACGTACAAAGTAAAGGAAGACGGAGAGCTTCTGAGGTTTACACTGGATTACCAGGAAGATGCAGATTTTTTTAAA
>JAYWCR010000079.1:0-3085 GCA_043780395.1 Sphingobacteriales bacterium | reverse complement strand
ATAGATGGCCCCCGTGTTACCGTGCGAAATGGAATTCTTGAAGGTGTCTATAACGCCGGGCTTAACACGTTTAAGGGAATTCCCTTTGCCCAGGCTCCGGTGGGTGAACTGCGCTGGAGAGAGCCCCAGCCCCTGAAAGACTGGAAAGGAATTCATATGGCCGATCATTTTAAGGCCCGGGCCATGCAGAAACCCTTATTCAGTGATATGCGTTTCCGAGCTGATGGCCTGAGTGAAGACTGCCTGTACCTGAACATATGGGCTCCGGCAAAAAAATCAACAGATGCTTATCCTGTACTGGTCTATTTTTATGGGGGTGGTTTTGTAGGGGGGGATGGTTCTGAATACCGGTATGATGGGGCCAGTCTTGCTGCCAGAGGAATCATTACCATCACGGTCAATTACCGATTGGGAATCTTTGGGTTTCTGGCGCATTCGGAGCTAAGTGCCGAGTCGACGCACAGGGCTTCAGGAAATTATGGTCTGCTCGATCAGCATGCGGCTCTGCGCTGGGTACGGGATAATATAGCATCTTTTGGCGGCGACCCTGATAAGATCACTATTGGCGGGGAATCAGCAGGCTCAATCTCTGTCTTTGCGCAAATGGCATCGCCTTTAAATGAAGGTCTTATAAATGGCGCCATCGGCGAGAGCGGAGCGATGATTAACCCTACATTGCCTGCAGTTTCCATGGCTACGGCCGAGCAGGAGGGTTTTATATTCATGAAAAAAACAGGATATGCCTCTATTGCGGAACTGCGCAGTGTGCCTGCTGAAAAACTGCTTGAGCTGGCATCTTCTGCGGCATCAGAGGTGCAGCCGGTCATTGACGGGTATTTTTTTCCTGAAGATCCGGCTATCCTGTTTCAGAAAGGCAAACAGGCAAGAGTTCCCCTGCTGGTGGGCTGGAATTCGGCAGAAGGATATTATGGAAGTATTATTAAAGATTCACTGACCACTTCAAATTATAACAACGCACTTACAAAGATCTTCGGTGACAAGGCAACAGAGGCCCTGACCTGCTTCCCTGGAAACACCAAAGATGAAATGATCCGCTCGGCAACGGAACTTGCTGCTGACCGTTTTATTGTATTCAGTACCTGGAAATGGGCTGATCTTCAGCAGAGATCAGGCATGCCTGTTTACAGGTACCTGTTTTCGAGGGTGCGCCAGACGGCTGATGACCGGAAGAAACCTGCAGCACCGGGAGCATCCCATTCCTCAGAGATCGAGTATGCCCTGGGCAATCTGAAAACTAATCCGGTCTTTGACTGGAATAAAGAAGACTATGCGGTTTCTGACCTTATGGAAACTTATTTTTCAAACTTTATAAAGACGGGTAACCCCAATGGGAAAGGCCTGCCGGAATGGAAAGAACTGAGCCATGAAGGGCATGAGAATTACCTGAACATAGATGTGCATACTGAAACTAAGACTGACCTTAATGATGGGCGTTTTAAGTTCCTGAATAATTTTTACAAGACCAGGAGCGTACATTAAGCTGAGGCGCTTTCAAGCAGGTCTGCAAAGGCTCCAATATACTGGTGCTTCGTTTTTCTTTTATATTGCATGACAAAGCGGGGGTGAGGAACTGCTTTAATTTCTGCAAAGAACTTATATTCAGTATTCAGCCTGTTCAGAAAATCAAAGTTTTTGCCCTCACCCAGGCAGATGGCTGTTTTTCGCGACAGCCCTAACTCAAGCTGGGCAAGGATCGATTCTATAATAAACGGCTTCAGCCCTTCATAGAGCGCTTTATCATCATAATAGTTCATGTTCTTCCCATTGAGGGTAAAACCCAGCGGGGAAACAGAATTTATATAGAACCTGCTGAAAAACCTGGCTGCCCCGCCAAAGGCCTCTATAATTTCATAGATATAGGCAGAAGACAGTTCAGGTTTTAAAGCAAACAGATTGGGGATCCCGCATACACCAGCCAGCCTCACCGGATCAGTAAAGGCAATTCCTGTAATTCCAGATCCATGCCTGCCAGGGTTTATGCCCAGAATGAAGATGCGCTCATGCAGGTCTGAATAATGGGCTGAATAAAATTCATTCACTACGCGCCTGACTTCCGGCTCAGCATACGGGTTGAGAAGCTTTACTTCACCAGGCAATTCCATAGTGGAAGGCAGGCTGAATAAAAAGGAACAGATTCTGTCAGAAAGCGTATCCATAGCAGGCTGCAAAAATGATATTAAAGTCCTTTTTCTTTAAGCTCTTCCGAAGCGGTGGTAAAACTTGCAGATTGTAATGCATAAGCATTTTTGTCGGCCACGACAGTGGACTGCCCGGCCATATTACTTTTAGTTTTTGCAATATTCAAAAAGGCCTGCTGCAGTGAATGGCTGTAATCTTTGTTATGCAAGGCAAGAATCCTTGTTTTTATAAGCTGGATCCCCTTATTCACCACTGTCGTATTTTTAGATTCTACCAAGAAGGTCAGGTAGTTAATGAAAACCACACTAAACTTTTCAGGACCCATGGTAAATACTTTTTCGAAGTAGGGTGCATATATGTCCAGGCCGCCTTTGCTGAACAGGGCGCTCACCGGCTCGAGTACTTTAGGGCTGGTTTCATGGCTGAGCTTTTCTGCCTCGGCAAGGGCTGCAACAGGGTTCAGGGCAATGAGACCTTGCAGTGAAGCGCCGTCAATGGCAAGAGACTGCGATGTAAGGCCTTTGCGGAAAAGGCTTTCATAGCCTTTGTCTGAAGTTTTAGCCAGTGATTCGAGGGCCGCAGCCCTGGTGAGGTTGTCTGGATCCATTTCTGCCATGGAGACGATCAATGGTAACATACTGGCATATCCTGGGTTTTCAGGTTTAATACCTTCGATAGCATGGGCTCTTATCTTTGAGTTTTTATCTTTAAGGGCTGCAGTGATCACTCTGATGCTTTCTTTGTCAGCATTGCTCTTTAAACAAGTATCCAGGGCGATCAGGCGGTCAATATAATTAAGGCCATGCGCATACTGAAAGCTATATTCTTTCAAAGATCTGGATAGAGGATTCACAATGCCTACCAGTACATGTTCCGGATCAGGATTTACCAGGTCGGGGCTCGCCTGTACAGAAAAAGTAAATGT
>JAYWCR010000078.1:0-14259 GCA_043780395.1 Sphingobacteriales bacterium | reverse complement strand
GACATCGAATTTCCTTTATTTCTGAATTTCAGCGGAATAAACGTATTAAACCCCTTTGTGATATCCTGCAGGTCGCGTAGCCTGTTCATATGATCGATGCGGTGAGCAAAAGTTTCAATATGTCCATAAAGCATAGTAGCATTTGAAGGCAGACCAAGTTCATGGGCAGTGCGGTGAATATCAAGCCATACATCTGCACTGCATTTATCCCCGCAGATCTCTGACCTGAGTTTTTCATCAAATATTTCTGCGCCTCCACCGGGTATGGATTCAAGACCGGCTTCCATCATTCTGGTCAGGCCTTCCCGGGAACTGAGTTTTGCCTTGCGGAACATATAATCATATTCTACTGCAGTAAAACCTTTGATCTGCAACCCTGGGCGCATGGCTTTAATTTCACGGAGAAGGTCGCAGAAAAAATCAAGGGTGAGTTTTGGATGTACCCCCCCTACAATATGTACTTCGGTAACCGGCTTATTCTGGTAAGAGCGTACAATATCGAGCATTTGTTCTTTATCAAGTACCCAGCCCTCATCAACCTGTTTTAATAACCTTGAATACGAACAGAACTTACAGGTAAATACACATAAGTTGGTAGGCTCGATATGAAAATTGCGGTTAAAATAAACAAGGTCTTTATTTTTATGCTCCCTGACATGATTAGCAAGAACTCCCAGATAGGAAAGGTCAGCTTTCTCAAAAAGATAAATGCCTTCATCCACTGAAATTCGCTCTGCGCTTAACACTTTGAGCGCGATGGCTTTAAGTCCGCTATCCAGTGTGGGGTTCTCTAATAAAATTCCGAAAGTACTTTCTCTCATAATCCTGCAAATTTATCCAATTGATATCAAATAAACAGCCTGTCTCAATAAATGTTCAACAACTACCTCCAGGCTGTGAATTAGCCTATTTAATTGCTTCCTTTGCATGAAATTGTAGTCATGTATTCTAAAGAAATAAAAATCGGGCTGTCTTCACTTCTTGTGATCCTGGCCATTCTATGCATTTATCCGTTTAAACTTATCTGGCTGAGTATTTTGCTCCTGCTGGTTGTCGGTTTTATTATTCTGACCATCTTTAGGAATGAACATAACCTGACTGCCTTTTATTACCTGCGCAAGAACGATACGAAGAAAGCAAAAGAATCACTTGACCGCGTAAAATTCCCTGAAAAACTTATCAAAAGCCAGCAGGCCTATCATTCGTACCTCAGAGGCCTGATCATTTCCCAGCATGAACCCCTCAAAGCAGAATCTTATTTTGTAAAAGCCCTTAAACTGGGTCTGCGCATGGATACAGACAAAGCAGTATCACACCTGAACCTTGCAGCAGCAGCCATGCAACGCCGGAAGAAGCAGCAGGCGATTCATTATATAAATGAAGCCAAGAAACTTGATAAACAGGGGATTCTGAAAGAACAGATCAGCCAGATGCAGAATCAGATGCGATTTTTATAGATCAATATTTTATTCTTTAAGGAAATAAACATAACTAATAGGAAAGTTACATTAGATTTGCGATAATTTAAAATTCGTCAAATCTAATTGGTGCTGAATGAAATCATTCTACCTTTCTTTAGTCATATTATTTTTTTCAGGTCCATTATTTGCACAGACACTCCCTCCAATGGGATCAGCCGCCTCTTTTGCACTTCTTGGTGCTACGACGGTTACAGCAACGGGCATTGATACAATCTCTGGAAATATTGGGGTAAGCCCTGGTACAGCGGTGACCGGTTTCCCTCCTGGGGTTATTCTGAACGGTGCCATCTATACAGGTGGAGACCCTATGGCTGTCAATGCCCAGCGTGATGCACATATTGCGTATGATAATCTTGTAAACCAGCCCTATCCCCCGTCACATGACCTTTCAGGTCTTGTGCTGGGTACTTCCAAGGGTGCTGATACCCTTCTCCCTGGTGTTTATCATTTTGGGGCTGCTGCGCAGCTTACAGGAACCCTTGTGCTGAACGACGGTGGTAACCCAAATGCTATTTTTATCTTTCAACTGGGTACTACGCTAACTACAACTGCCAATTCAACAGTTATGATGACCAGCGGAGGCGTTGGCAAGAATGTCTACTGGCAGATCGGATCTTCTTCCACCTTTGGTGCGGGTACTGCATTTGTAGGCAATCTCATCGCCTTTACAAGTAATACCATGAACCCAGGGGCATTTACAACCGGAAAGGTCTTTGCTCTGGGGGCTGCCGTCACGGTAAATGGAACAGTTGTTCAGGCTGTATCCAAGACCTGGAGCGGCAAGGCAGGTACCCATAACTGGGGTGATGATGGTAATTGGGATACTCCTGGAGTTCCAAAGATCACCGACAATGTAGATCTTATAGATGCTGATACGATCAACATTAATGTAGGGGCCATTACCAAGAACCTCTTTCTGGATAATCCAAAGTTATTGCTTACCATAAATGCAGGTGATTCGCTTATCGTCTCTAAGATCTTCAGACTTACCTCTGGAACTCTGGTAAACAATTCAACCCTGATCATGTATGGCGATATCAGGGATAGTGCTGCCAAGATCCAGAGTTCAGGCACCGTCATTTTACGGGGTAACGCGATCCAGACCCTTGCCGCCACACTTTTCATGAATAACAATACGCAGAACCTGACTCTGAATAATTATGCTGGGGTTACCCTTGCTGGGCTTCTTTCTGTCAACGGGGTGCTATCCATGACCAGGTCTGTGTTCTCAACAGGAGGCTTTCTGACCCTGGGCTCAAACGCTCTGTCAACAGGGCTAATCGACCCAGCTTCAGTTGGAATTCTTACAGGCAAGGTGACCATGCAGCGCTACCTGACTGCAGGCTTTGGCTATAAATACATAAGTTCGCCATTTCAGGCAGCAACGGTTACTCAGCTTGGAACAGTTATTGACCTGAAAGCCGCTTTCCCGGCTTTCTATAGTTATACAGAGAATTATTCAGGGTATGGGTTTACCATTGATACAGCGGCCTCTGCTGTGCTTTCGCCAATGACAGGTTATGCAGCCAATTTCGGAAGCTCGACAGCTTCAAAAACATTCAGTCTGAATGGTGCCTTGAATAATGGAAATCTTTCTTTGATGCTGTATAATCATAACCAGCCATATACCCTGGGCTTTAACCTTGTTGGCAATCCTTATCCTTCTCCGATCGACTGGGATGCAGTAAGCGGCTGGACCCGGACGAATGTAGACAATGCAGTTTATTATTTTGATTCAGGAAGTACAAACCAATATACCGGGGGCTACAGTACCTATGTGAACGGCGTTTCCAGTGATGGGATCGCCGGGAATATCATTGCCTCCATGCAGGGATTTTTTGTACATGTAACAAACGGAACCTATCCGGTAACCGGAACGTTGGGCATGACCAATTCCATAAGAGTAACCAATCAGGCACCGGTGTTTCATAAAGGCACCAGTTTTCATCCCGTGGCGCAGGGTCTGATAAGATTGAGCGCAAATTTTGAGGGTAGCAGGTCTGATCAGGCCGTAGTATACGAAAATGAGACTGCAGTTCCATTTTTTAACAAGAAGCTAGACGCCGTCAAGCTTATGAATACGGCCACGGAGATCCCCAGTCTATACCTGATGCCAGAAGGGAATGACCGGCTTGCCATAAAAGCTGTTACTTCGCTTGCATCCAAAGTGATTATACCCCTGGGGCTTAGAATTATCCAGGACGGAGCGATTACATTAAGCCTGCAGACACTTGAAAACCCACCGGGCACACTGCATCTATACTTGAAAGACAGCGAAACGGGCATTGTCCAGGATCTTAAAAAGAAAGCTGCATATACCCTTCAACTTAAAAAGGGAGTATATGAAAAGAGATTCTCACTGATTTGTACAGGTGCGGCTGCTGCAATGCCGCTGGTCTACATACCAGCGTTTCTTGCAGCAGGGTTCAGGTCAGAGTGATCAGACTTCTCTGTTCAGGTCAAAAGCCTCAAGGTGATCTGCGATCTTTCTGAGAAATTTACCACCCATGGCTCCGTCAACCACCCTATGGTCATAGGATAGGGAAAGGAACATCATATGTCGGATGGCTATCACATCTCCGTATTCGGTTTCAATGACAGCTGGTTTTTTCTTGATTGCGCCAACGGCCAGAATGGCCACCTGAGGCTGGTTAATAATAGGTGTACCCATTATATTTCCAAAGCTCCCTACATTGGTAACGGTAAAGGTGCCACCGCTCACCTCGTCGGCCTGGAGTTTATTGGTACGGGCACGATTTGCAAGGTCGTTCACTGCTTTAGTGAGGCCAAGAAGATTTTTCTGATCCGCATCTTTAATCACCGGAACGATAAGATTTCCTGAAGGCAGGGCTGCAGCCATACCGATATTTATATGCCGGTGAATGATGATCTGCTTTTCATTTACAGATACATTGACCATTGGAAATTCTCTTAAAGCCCGGGCAACTGCTTCAATGAAAATAGGAGTAAAGGTTATGTTTTCATTTTCCCGCTTCTTAAAGCCTTCCTTGATCTTATCACGCCAGTGCACCATATTGGTGACATCTGCCTCGACAAATGAGGTGACATGGGCAGAAGTGTCCTTGCTGAAGATCATATGTTCAGCGATGATCTTTCTCATGCGGTCCATTTCGATGATCTCATCACCTTCCTGGAAATTATAGGAAGCTGAGCTTTTTGCCTGTACAGGTGGAGCCTGAGGTGCTTTTTCAGGCATAGGTAAAGGCAAAGGCGCTTTGACAGCAGCTGAGGGTTTCTCCTGAACCGGAACCAGCACGGCCTCTTCTGTCTTGCCCTTGGTTCCAAGATAGGTCAGCATATCATTCTTGGTCAGGCGGCCTTCATTGCCACTGCCCTGAATCCCATCCAGCTCCGTACGGCTGATACCTTCGCTCTGGGCAATACTTTTTACAAGGGGCGAATAGAAGCGCTCGCTACCCTGCCCATTCACAGGTTTTGCATCTGTTCCATTCTGTGGCCTTGCCGAGGAGATCTCATTCAGGAAAGCCATTCCAGGAATGACTCCCTGGGTAATGGACTCAGCAGTGACAGGTGTTTCCTTAGGGGCAGGAGCCTCTTTAGAACTTGCGACCTCAGTATCAATGATGGCAATCACAGCTCCAACCTTCACTATATCTTCTTCTGCAAATAGTTTTTTTATAAGTATCCCGGCAACAGGAGAGGGTACATCAGAGTCAACTTTATCTGTAGCAATTTCCAGGAGAGACTCATCTGTATCAATCTTGTCGCCTTCATTTTTTAACCAGCGTATTATAGTTGCTTCCGCAACACTTTCGCCCATTTTAGGCATTACCAGGTCAATATGTGCCATTAGATCGTCTATATAGGGTCAAAAATAAGATTAATGCGTAAAAGCCTGCTATTGTTTAAAATCTTCGGGATGTTCGATCAGATTATTTAACAAAGTAAGCGCATGATTTGCACTCCGTTCAATGTTCTGGAACCGCTGGTTGCCAAACTGAAACCTGCGCGTATAGATCAGTGACTGATGCGCCACACCAATCCATACAGTGCCAACAGGCTTGTCTTCAGTACCCCCATCAGGCCCTGCTATGCCTGTCACAGAAATTCCAAAATCGGTACCCGTGCGTTCAAGCAGGCCAGTGACCATCTGACGGGCTACTTCCTGGCTGACAGCTCCAAACTGCGCTATGGTTTCAGCCTTCACACCCAGAAAATTTATTTTGGCCGTATTTGAATAGGCTACAATACCTGCCATCAGGGTGGCAGAAGAGCCGGGAACCGTGGTCAGCTGATGGGAGATATAGCCTCCGGTACAGCTTTCGGCAAGCGAAAGGGTCTTCCCCCGACTCTGAAGTTTTCTTAAAATGGCCTCATGAAGCGGAATATCTTCTTCAATCACTATGTACCTGCCCGCCAGTGCCCTGATCTTTGCGGCTTCTGCCATGACCTCTTGCCTGAGAAGCTCTTGCCTGGCACCATGCGCACTCAGTCTTAAACGAACAAGCCCAAGGGCCGGTAAATAGGCCAGTTTAATATGGGCAGGTAGTTCGTCTTCAAAGGTGCTCAGCAGTTCTGCCAGAAAAGACTCACCTATCCCTGCAGTAAGCAGGGTATAATGAAAAAGTGCCGGCAATTCAAACCTGCTTTTGAGCATCGGGATGACCTGAAATTCAACCATGGCTTTCATTTCAAAGGGCACTCCAGGCATGGAAACGATTATCTTTTCATTTTTTTCAAACCACATACCAGGCGCTGTTCCGTTTCTGTTCTGAAGTACCGTGCAGCTTTCAGGTACTTCGGCCTGGCGGAGATTGATTTCATGTAAAGGCCTGTTCAACCGCGTAAATATGGCCTTCAGGTTTTCCAGCGCTTCATGATTCAATACCAGCGGGCTGCCAAAGAAATCTGCAAGGGTATTTTTGGTAATATCATCTCTGGTAGGTCCGAGGCCCCCTGTGATCAGCACAAGCTCTACCCTTTGCATGGAGCTTTCAAGTGCATCCAGAATTTCTGAAGCTTTATCTGATACAGAATTAATACGTCTGATCGTAATTCCTGCAGCATTTAATATTTTCCCGATCCAGGCAGAATTAGTATCTACTACCTGACCGATCAATAGTTCGTCACCTATCGTAATTATTTCAGCATTCATAGTTAATTGGTCTGATCGTAGTAATACTCTTTTCGCTTGTTAAGTTTCAGGTCCTGAAGAAAACCAGATTTAACTCTGATCTCCACACTATAGTACTTATAGGCTCCGAAGGGGATCCAGCTCATTGTCAGCTGCCAGCAGTGCAGGTCGCGTGTAAAACCAAGCTGGGTTGCTGATATGGTTTGTCTTGCCAGATCAATTCCGGAAGTAAAGGTGACATTCCATTTAGGGGTGACCGTTAATGAGCCTGTAAAATTAGCAATATCTGTGCGGCTATAATTACGCAGGCTGGCTGTACCCGGGCTGCCGGGAAAAATACTGTAATTAAAGTTATAGGAGAGGTTCAGATTCCAGGGAATACTGAAATCCACAAAATCAACCGGGTCTGAACCGCCTTCAAATAACTGCTGACGGCGCTGCACTTCAGGGGCTGTGGCATTTTTCTTTTTGCCGGCTGAAGGGTTCAGGCTGGCGTTAGCCGTAAAGTTAAAGGTGGTGAGCCGCGCCAGCTGATGCGTACGCTGAAAGAGATAGAAACGGGTATCATTCCCATATTTATCCGTTGCATACGGATCCAGTAAAAAATTAAAGTTTACTGTTACTTTTTTGAAAAGTGTGGTACCACCAGTTACATTGATATTGGACAGGCGCATTGAATCGGCTACAAAATTATAAAAGCCGGAGATGTTCAGACGTTCAAGAATGGGGACCTTAATAGTTCCGGTGGTCGTATCTTTTTTTGAACGCACCTTCATTTCAAGGATATTATTCAGACTTACAGCCATACTTTCACTTTTCTGCCTTGGAGGGCCGCCGAAAAGACCTCCATCAAAAACAGAATATATATTGGTACGGTGAAGGCCAAAATCATAGTATTTACCAAAATATCTGGGGCTGATCTTTCTGAAATCAGGCGTATACTGAAAACTTATCTGCGGTTCAAATACATGCCTGATACCCTGAATGATACTTCCCTTTTTAAACAGAATGAGTCCATAGATGCGGGTATCTGTTCCAATATTGAAACTGAAGTCGCGTTCCGACCTGAATCCCTGAACTGTGTCACGGTCGGGATTCCGGGTAGAGAAATTATACCGCTGGCGGTAGGTCTGAAAATACCAGCGTTCTGTATAGGCTGCACTTGGGCTTACCAGCAGATATTTCAATACATTATAAGTACCCAGGCTGATACTTGGCTGATGGAGTATTCCATTGGAAAATTTCTTGAACACTGTTTTCTTGAACAGGAGACTGTCTTTCGTAGTTACCGAGTTCTGGGCCTGCACAGTATAGGTAAAACCAATCTTCTGAAACCATTTTTGTGGTCCTACGCGGTCTTTGGAGTCAAAAGGATTCAGCCTGGTGACAGCAAAGTTAAAATTAGGGAAGGTAATGCTCACATCATGAGTTGCCAGACTCTGCGAATGGGTGGCTGCAAGGTTCATGCTGAATGGGGTACCATCCCAGATGCGCGAATAATTGATAGAAGATCCTATGGAGTTCTGGGCCCTTGAATTGATGTTATAATAAAGGGTAGTGTTTTTAAAATAGGAACTGGAAGCAGCATTTACAGAGGCCGAAAATGTGGAGCCAGGACTTGCTTTTTCACTTTGCGAATGTGACCATGTAAGGTTAAAGTCATTGGATTTGGCAAAGGTGGAGGTTCCGATATCACCGGTTTTTCGGTCATTAAAGGTAAAGCTGATATTACCCGTTGACTTATAGATGAAATTATAACGGCTGTCTATTCTGAAACCATAGCTTCCTTTAGAGTAGACTGAGCCCCGCAATTCCATATCGAGGTTTTCACCAAGACCCTGGTAATAACCAAAATCCTGCAAAAAGAATCCGAGCTGCTGGTCTTCACCTATTCTTGGAAAAAGAATGCCATTTGCCCTGCGGTCGGTTTTAGGGAAAAACCCAAAAGGGATCACCAGGGGAATAGGTACATCTTCGATGAACAAGTATACAGGTCCTGTGACAATAGTGTTCTTATTGATCTTTGCCTTGCTAATTTTAATACCATAATGAGGATGATCAAGGTTACAGGTAGTATAGATCCCGTTCTTTAAAAAACCTTCCTTGTTCTCATTCAGCTTGATCTTTCCTCCCCTTATAAAACCTCCGCTCTCCCCGCTTACACCCTCCCAGGCAATTGTCTTGCGGGTCTTGAAATTATAACGCAGGCTGTCAGCTGTAATTTTATTCTGGCCCTGGGTCACTTCAGCTTTCTGCACAAAATGGCCTGCACTATCCCTGAACCCGCTGGCAAAAATAGTAAAGTCAGTCTGGTCCATGACGACAAAGCCTGCTTTAAGCACCACATCATCATATTTTACCACAGCATTTGTATAGAGATATACTTTCTTGCCTGGAATATTAAAATTCGTTGAATCTTTAGCCGTATAGGTAATTTCTGAATTTAATGCTCCGTCTTTTGACTTAATTGAATCTTTTCTGGTTTTTTTTACGTTAAGAATGGGTGCCGGAGTTATTTTTTTAAGCCCCATTTTTAGCGGAAGGCTATCCTGCACCTTTTTAAAGGGCAGTGTTCCCGTATCAGATAAATGGATCATTGGCCAGGGTGTTCGCCCTTTCAGACCTTCCGCAAACCCTGGCTTGCCTGGTTTTATCAGGGCCATGGAGCTAAATGGAAATAAAACCAGTAAATGCAGAATGAAAAATATGTTTTTCAATTTCAAATTAGAAAACGAATACTAATTTTGTCCGTTGTGTACGGGCAAAAATAATTAAAAAATTGTGAGCCAAATTACGTTAAACCCTCACCTGTTTTATTTATTGCCGGCAGGTTTTTATTTAATTCTATTAATGATTTATTTACTACGGAACTTTTTTTCCAGATTCGCTTTCATTTCAGTTCGGTTTACTGCTTTTTTTGCTGTACTCTGTATTTTTCCATTCATAATGTATGCACAGTCTCCGCCAGAGGCCCTAAATCCAGATACGGGGACAAGCTATAAAAAAACCCTGAAACAATTCGTAGTGGTGCTTGATGCAGGTCACGGGGGCAATGCCACAGGTGCAAATGGCAAATTCAGTCTGGAGAAGAATATTACCCTTGCTATTACACTTCGTCTTGGCAAGCTTATCCAGCAGAACTGCCCAGATGTGAAGGTAATTTTTACCCGCACCACTGATGAATCAGTAGGCCTGAACGAACGGGCTGAAATTGCCAATCAGAATCATGCAAACCTCTTCTTATGCATTCATTGCAATGCAGTACGGAAACACCAGGCCTCCCCTCCCGGAGCCGAGACCTATGTACTGGGACTGACCGATGTGAGCAGAAATCTGGAAGCTGCTATCCGCGAGAACAGTGATATTACGAAAGAGGCAAATTATAAAGAGACCTATGGGGGCTTTGATCCCTATTCTCCGGAGTCGTATATTATATTTTCTATGCAGCAAGGAAGGAATCTTCATAAAAGCCTCAGGATAGCGAATTTCATTCAGGCGCAGTTCTACAAGAATAACCGTGTAGACCGTGGCGTAAAACAGGAACCCCTGCTGGTTCTGCGCAATACCCATATGCCAGGTGTTTTAATTGAAACCGGCTATATTTCAAACCCTGAAGAAGAGGAGTATCTGAATTCTGACGATGGGCAGCAAACACTTGCCAAGTCAATCTTTGATGCTTTTTTGCAGTATAAAACTGAGGTAGCTAAATAATGTCTACATTTTTATACCCTGTATTATGCAGCATTCTTCTGTTTTCAAACCCAGGGGCCCTGCATACGGAAGTTCCGGCTTTAAAGAACAATCAGCCCCATGCTGCCGACAGCAGCATGTCTGCAGACCCTGATGGTGAGAATCTGCTCCTTGCCAGTAACCGCCGTTCTTTTCATATCAGAACAATTGTCATAGATGCCGGTCATGGCGGCTATGATCCCGGGGCATCGGGAAGTAAGACAAAGGAAAAAAATGTGACACTTGCCATTGCCAGGATGCTTTATGCAGAGATCCGGAAAAAATACCCTTCCATTCGCCTGATCATGACCCGTGACAGGGATGAATTTGTAGAACTTGACCGCAGGGCTCAGATTGCCATACAGAATAAAGCCAACCTGTTCATCAGTATTCATTGCAATGCAAGCGCTGAGAATGCTGTGCGGGGTACTGAAACCTATGCAATAGGTCTGAACTCCACAAAGTCTAACCTGGAAGTTGCAGAACGTGAAAACTCTGTGATTCTGATGGAAGATGATTATAAGGCCCGCTATCAGGGCTTTGATCCGCGAAGGCCCGAATCTTATATTGTTTTCTCCATGGTACAAAGCCATGTAATTGCCAGAAGCCTGAAACTTGCAAAGAACATACAGTCCAGTCTGGGCAGTATGAATAGCAGGGGGGTGAAACAAGCTGGGTTTTTAGTTCTGCGGAAAACAACGATGCCCTCAGTATTAATTGAAACAGGTTTTATTACAAACCCGGGAGAAGAAGAGGTACTTGCCAGCATGGAAGGTCAGCGGATGATCGCCGGAAAGATCTTTGCAGGGTTTCAGAAGTACAAAAATGCAGTAGAATAAGATGCGTAATTTCAAAAACCCTCCTTCCTTTTAAAACTTTGAATTAAATTGCGTGCATTAAGGATCAGTAAACACTGATCCCTGACTCTAATTTACCAGACAGAAACAAAATTTGAAATACAGCAACGAAATAAAAGTAGGTCTGTTAACCCTGGTTGCCCTTACAGTTCTTATCCTGGGCTTTAACTTTCTCCGGGGCTCCGACCTTTTTGCCCATACAAACCAGTACTATTCAATTTATGATAAGGTAGATGGCCTGACCGTTTCCAAACCTGTCATGGTGAATGGATTTCAGATCGGAAGGGTATCAGAGATGAAACTTTTGCAGAATGGACAGATCATGGTTAGGTTTGATGTAGAACAGAACTATACTGTGCCGGCCAATACAAATGCTAAACTGGAAAGCAGTGATATTCTAGGAAACAAGACCATTGTCTTTGTATTGGGCAACAGCCATGATGTTGCTAAAAGCGGAGATACCCTGGCTTCGAGCACCGAAAAGTCATTATCTGAAACAGTGGCTCCGCTGCAGGTGAAAACTGAAAAATTATTATCCAGAATCGATTCCCTGCTGGGAACAGTCAATGCGGTAGTGAATCCACGTTTCCAGAAGAATGTAGATAGAAGTATCAACTCTGTGGCAAATACGCTGGAGCTGCTTGAAACCTTTGCCAAAAATGTAAATGGCCAGACACCTAAAATTGATGGAATTCTGAAAGATGTGCAGTCTATGACTGATAACCTTAAAAACAACAATGCCAATATCTCAGCTGTGATCACTAATTTCAGAACGCTTTCAGATAAAGCAGCAAAGGCTGATTTTGCCAGTACCCTGAACAATATGAATGCCTCAGTGCAGCAGCTGAACGGGGTTATGCAAAAGATAAATTCAGGAAAAGGCTCACTCGGTGAACTGATCAATGACAAACAGCTTTATACCAACCTGACAAGTTCTTCTGAGAACCTCAACAGGCTTATGATAGACCTGAAAGCCAACCCAAAGAGGTATGTAAGCTTTTCTGTCTTTGGGGGTAGGAGTAAAAAAGCGGCCGATACGACCACGAAGAAATAATTACTAAATCAGATCTGGAAGGTAAGGCCTTCCAGGGCAAGCCTGCTGGATGGGAAAATCTGCAGAGCTTCTTCAAGAATAGGATTAAGGTCGCGGTATCTGGCTGAAAAATGCCCGAGCAAAAGATTTTCGATGCCAGCATTTACAGCCATCATAGCAGCCTGACCAGCAGTGCTATGAAATGTAAATAAGGCCCTCTCCGTCATCTCCGCAGTAAAAGTTGCTTCGTGGTACAGGGTACTTACACCCCTGATACTGTCTGCAATTTCAGGAAGGTACTTCGTGTCTGAAAAAAAAGCATATGAACGAAGTGGCGCCGGTAGTTCTGTAAGCTCTGCATTCGGTACGCTGAGCCCATCGGCCCGCAAAAAGTCTGCACCCTCTTTAATCCCATTCAGCTTTTCAAGCGGAATATCATATTCGGTGATCTTTTCTTTCCGCAACTTAAGCCCTCTGTGTTTTTCACTGATCTTAAAGCCTGTACATTGAACCGAGTGCTGAAGGGGTATCGTCTCTACAGTGAATGACTTTGCATCAATGATACACTCCTGGATATGGTGAGTTTCATGAAAATGCAAGGGATATTTAAGTTCAGTATGAGAAAGATGAAAATGAAGTTTCAGAAGTTCATCCAGCCCTTTCGGACCATAGAGAAAGATCTCTTCCTTTCTGCCATTCAGGTTCAGTGAAGAAAGAAGCCCAATAAGGCCCAGGTAATGATCTCCATGGAGATGGCTGATCAGGATATACTGAATCTTGGAGGGCTTTATTCCATACCTTACAAGTTGCATCTGAGTAGCCTCACCGCAGTCTATCAGAATGAATGTATCGTGCACATTCAGTAATTGGGATGTAGGATGTCTGTTGAAAACGGGAGTCGCTGAGCTGCTTCCGAGAATGGTGACTTCGAATTTCAAAATACGCTATACGCCAGTATCCTTTTTTAATTCTTTTTCGATTTCTTCCATAAAGATCAGGTCTATGGATTCTTCCACACTCTGGATCATGGTAAATACATTGTCAAGCTGGGATATTTTGATGAGTTTTTCAACCGAAGGCTGAATCCCTGTCACAATAAACAAACCGCCTGAACTTTTACATAATCTATGTGCAACCAGCAGACAGCTAAGACCTGAAGAGTCACAAAATTTCACATCCGAAAGATCAATGACGATGTTCCGGATTCCTTCAGTATTTATTAATATAAACTCTGATTTTACGATCGGAGCAATGAGAGAATTCAGTTTACCTTCGTTCAGTTTTAACAATACATACTTCTCATGCTTATCTATAGAGAACTTCATAATCTTATATACTAATCAGGACAAATTTAGCCTACCATCAGGTAAGGTTACGAATTATTTCTCAAATAACTGAGGATATTATTTTCTACCCGGGTAGAGATTGCTTCCTGTTCATTTTTTATAAACCCTGTACCGGTTATCTTTTCATAAAGTTCAATATATCTTTCTGAAATTTCCTGAACTTTACCTGGAGTCATTAAAGGTATAATTTCACCTTCATGACCCTGAAATCCATTCTCTATCAGCCATCTGCGCACAAATTCTTTAGACAGCTGTCTTTGGGGCTGACCTGATGCCTGCAAACCGGCGTAAGTATCGCTGTAAAAGTAGCGTGACGAATCAGGAGTATGTATTTCATCTATCAGATATATTGTATCTGAATGTTTACCAAATTCATATTTAGTATCGGCAAGGATCAGACCCTGCTCAAGGGCCATGGCAGTTCCGAATTCAAATAAACTGCGTGTATAACCAGCAAGCTGGTCAAAGTCTTCCGCTGAGATAATTCCCCGGGAGATGAGTTCTTCCCTGGAAATATCCTGATCATGCCCTTCTTTTTCCTTGGTAGTAGGCGTAATTATGGGCTGGGGAAGTTTATCATTTTCTTTGAGCCCTTCAGGCAGGCTGATGCCGCATAAGATTCTCTTTCCACTCTGATAAGTTCTCCATGCATGCCCGACCAGATAACCCCTGATGACCATTTCCACTGGAAATGGCT
>JAYWCR010000077.1:0-3782 GCA_043780395.1 Sphingobacteriales bacterium | reverse complement strand
AAAATACTTCCACCGGTCCAAAGCAATCTTTTTCTGGCTTTTGTTGGTTGCATCGGAATAAAGTACTTCTTAATTTTTAAAAATGAAATTAAAATTCTTCAAAAATAGTTCTAATAATCGTTCTTATAAATAAAACTGCCAATATGTCATTTAATTTAAAATTACTTACTTTTGCACCTCCAAAGAAAATATGATAGAAGCAGAAGAAAAGCATTTACTGAAAGAAGAGCGGCAGGGTGAAGCATTGGTATCGGCTGAAATAAATGCTGAAGATGGAAATCGCAAACTCTATATTGAGAGTTATGGATGTGCAATGAACTTTGCAGATTCAGAAATTGTTGCCTCGATTTTGCAAAAAGATGGGTTTAGCATAACCAGTGATACCACTCAGGCTGATGTGATCCTTATAAATACCTGTTCAATACGTGAAAATGCAGAACTCAGGGTAAGGAAACGACTTACTGATTTCAGGAGCTCCAAGGTGCGTAAACCCTCACTTCTGGTAGGTGTACTTGGCTGCATGGCTGAAAGGCTTAAATCAAAGTTTCTTGAGGAAGAAAAACTCGTGGATCTGGTTGTTGGCCCTGATGCCTACCGTGACCTGCCAAGGTTGCTTGAAGAAGCCGGTACAGGTCAGAAGGCCGTCAATGTACTTCTTTCACGTGAAGAAACATATGCAGACCTGAGTCCGCTGAGGTTTTCCAGCAATGGAATCTCCGCCTATGTTTCTATCATGAGAGGCTGCAATAATATGTGTTCTTTTTGTGTCGTTCCCTTTACAAGGGGGCGCGAGCGTTCAAGAGATGCAGATTCTATTCTGGATGAGGTAAGGACACTTTCAGAAACAGGCTTTAAAGAAGTGGTGTTGCTTGGGCAGAATGTGGATTCCTATTCACATATCACTGCCGGGAGCACGATCTCTTTTGCGAGCCTTCTTTCCATGGTTGCTGAAGTGGATCCGCTGATGCGCGTGCGTTTCAGTACTTCCCACCCTAAAGATATTACCGATGAGGTTTTGTATACAATGGCAGCCCATGCAAATATCTGCAAGTATATACACCTTCCAATCCAGTCAGGAAGTTCACGCATTCTTAAAATGATGAACCGCACCTATGACCGTGCCTGGTATCTGAACAGAATTGAGGCCATCAGAAGAATACTTCCCGGATGTGCCGTTTCTACAGATATGATCTCAGGATTTTGTTCTGAAACTGAAGAGGATCATCAGGATACATTAAGTCTGATGGAGGCCGTTAAGTTTGATTTTGCTTATATGTTTAAATATTCTGAGCGTCCGGGTACCCCTGCAGCGAAAAATTTTGAAGATGATGTGCCTGAGGAAATAAAAAGCAGAAGGCTTACTGAAATAATTGCCCTCCAGAAAGAACATTCCTATGCACGGTTGTTGTCACAGAAAGGCATGGAACAGACTGTGCTGGTAGAAGGAAAATCAAAGAAATCAGCAACCGACCTGTCGGGAAGAAACGATCAGAATGCAATGGTTGTGTTTCCCTCATCCGGTGATTTGCTACCTGGCGACTTTGCACGGGTTATTATCCGTGACTGCACGAGCGCAACCTTGCTGGCAGATTTTGCTGGCAAACAGTAATCCTATTAATTGAATATGTGATCCCCTATTCTGCTGGGGCTATTAATATAGAATGGACGCACAAGACATTAAAAACAGATTCGGTATCATAGGAAACTCAGCCTTGCTGAACCGTGCGATTGAGATTGCCCGACAGGTAGCCCCTACAGATATATCTGTACTTATAACGGGCGAGAGTGGGAGCGGTAAAGAAGTTTTTTCACATATCATTCACCAGATGAGCACCCGCAAACATGGTCCTTTCATCGCCGTGAATTGCGGAGCCATCCCTGAGGGAACCATTGATTCCGAGTTGTTCGGCCATGAAAAAGGTTCTTTTACCGGTGCTCATGAAGCACGTAAGGGATATTTTGAAGTAGTGAACGGAGGTACCATCTTTCTTGATGAAGTCGCTGAACTGCCGGTAGGTACCCAGGCGCGTCTTCTGCGGGTACTTGAGAGCGGGGAGTACCTGAGAGTAGGTTCATCAAAGGTGCAGAAAACCAATGTACGGATCATAGCTGCCACCAATGTAGATGTCTACGAGGCCGTTCTCAAGGGCCGGTTCAGAGAAGATCTTTATTACAGGTTAAATACTGTTCCACTTAAAATACCTTCCTTGCGCGAACGCAAGGAAGATATATACCTGATATTCAGAAAATTTATTGCTGATTTTGCCGATAAATACCATAGTCCTCTGGTTCAGCTTTCAGAAGAAGCTCGTCAGATACTCAGCAATTATGACTGGCCTGGAAATGTAAGGCAGTTGAAAAATATTGCTGAACAGATTGCTGTTCTTGAAAAGGAGCGTGATATAAGCGGCCAGACAATTCTTGCCTATATACCTTACGACAAGACCAGGAATCTGCCCATGCGCATTCAGCAGGATTCTAAAGAGTCTGATTTTTCTGAGAGAGATATTTTGTATAAAGTGCTGTTTGATATGCGCAAAGATATCTCTGAGCTCAAAACAGCTATGTCTGAAATTGTAAGAGATCCTTCATCTGCGGGGCAACTGGCTGATATTCATCCACAGCTTTTTAGCAATTATGGGCAGCCTAATCTGCATAAAGAGCCCTCTCTGAATTTTGATCCGGTGCTCAGCAACCCTGTATATGCACCACAAAATTATAATTCCGCACATGCGGAAGAGGTCGAGGAAACATTATCTTTGGGTGAAAACGAAACTGAACTAATCAAAAAAGCACTCAAAAAACATAAAGGGAAGCGCAAAAATGCGGCTGCCGAACTGGGCATTTCAGAACGTACACTCTATCGTAAAATAAAGGAATACAATCTGTAGGCATGAAATACTCCTTTTTCTTTCTGGCGCTGGTGTTTTTCTGCAGCTCATGTGGAATCTATAAGTTTTCCGGAGCTTCGGTATCACCTGAAGTAAAAACAGTGGCCATCAGTGTATTTGAGAACAATGCAAGGCTGGTAGTTCCGAACCTGAGTCAGAAACTGACTGAAGCTTTAAAGACGCAGGTTATTAATGGAACAAGTCTGAGCTATGTGCGTGAACCTTCGATGGCAGATATTATTTTTGAAGGAACAGTTACTGACTACACGGTACAGCCAGTAGCTATTTCCGGTGGTGCAGGGCAATCTGCACAGACAACATCCCAGCAGAGCAGGTTAACGATTACGGTAAATATCAAGTTTACCAATGTAAAGGAGAATAAGAACTGGGAAAGCTCCTTTTCTGATTATTCGGATTTTGACAATGCAAGGCAGACTTTACAACAGGTTGAACAATCTCTGATCGATGATATAAACAAGAGGTTGATTCAGAAGATATTTAACAAGGCTTTTGTAGACTGGTAATGGATAATCTTAAAGAACATTTCAATAACCTGATTGCATCACCTGAAAGGCAGGATTCAAAGGATGCATCCTTTCTTGCGGATCAGGAGATCTTGTTTCCTTATTGCCAGTCCCTTAAACTTGCCCTTGCACGGCATAGTTCGGTGTTCAGGCTTAAAGATTCGGATGAAAGAACTTCAACGGCTGCCATCTATGCGCCAGACAGAACTGTGCTGTTCAATCTGATGGGAATGCCGGTGGATATCAGGGTGGCGCTTCAGGAGGAAACCGAAGGACCGGCACCGGAACATGAAGCATCTGAAAATATCTTGTTTTCAGAAAAAATTACTGCTGAGGCAGAACCTTTTGAATTCGTTGAGCCCGTAGA
>JAYWCR010000076.1:0-7164 GCA_043780395.1 Sphingobacteriales bacterium | reverse complement strand
TATCAATAAAGATGCCTTAAAGATGAGTTTATTGGATTCTTGTGTAAAAGACATAAAGCATTCCTGTATTACCTGAACAGGGGAAATCCATCCTATCCTTGGGGATTTAGTTTAACTGGTATACATAAGAAAGGGTAGTTTCAAACCATTAAAAGGTTGGAGATGTAATAAAGATATGGCAAACCTAATTCAATCTGTTTTTAAAGCATAATTTTCTTTCTACAGTTAATAAAAGCCTTAAAATGGAACAATACTTGCTTTTTGACTCATTATAAATCAAAAAATCAATCTTATGGCAACCCACAAAGGAGCAGAAAGTCACAAAAAAGCTGCCGAGCATCACACAACAGCTGCAAAGCACCACACTGAAGCTGCAAAGCAACATGAAGAAGGCAACCATGAAAAAGCTGCACATCATGGCCATACAGCAAATGCTCATGGCAAACATGCATCTGAGCATGCCAATGAGGCTACAAAGCATTACGGTGCAGAGCATGGCACAGAGAAAGGTGGTTCAGAGCACGGATCAAAAAAATAAGTACCCGTTGCAAAACCAGAGGTCTTTCCGTTAAAGGAAAGACCTTTTTTATTGCTTTAGAGTTTCGTCTTTCATACTTTCAGTGGCTACATCTTCTGACGCATCAGGCTTAGCTCCATTTTCAATGGCCTTTTCTATAGAATGCGAGACATTGAATTTTGACTTTTTGTAGGAAACCTCTACAAGGGTTCTGAAATGCTCATAAATCTTTTCAAGTTCCTCTTCCGGCATCTCTTCAATGCCAACCAGCCGGTTACTTGCATGGGTGCTGGCAGCAAGCAGTTCATTCAGCTTGAGCTGAATTGCCTTCGATTCTTTATTCTGGCTTTTCTGAATAATAAAGACCATCAGAAAAGTGATCACACTGGTTACAGCCCCGATGATGTTCAGCCATCTGTCACCCCAGTGAAGAATGAAACCAGATCCCAGCCATAGAATGATCAGAAAAGATGCCGAGGTAAAGGCATAAGATGTGCTTGTAAACCAGGAGACACCGTTACTGAAGCGTTCGAAAAGCGTATGTGTGCTACGGATAACCTTTTCTTTTTCCATGTTTAAGTTTATACAATAAGCTGTATAGCAATTATACCTCCAAACCAGGTTGTCACGTTCCATACCTTTATGATGGCTGGATTTTATTAATTTAGGCCCTTGTTGAGGTAGGTTCAGGCATTTCTACGATCTGCCCTTACCAGCCTGATGGATATCTGGTCAACGATCAATTGTATTGTGTATGAAAATATCAAATCTCTTTAAAGGAGATACTGTCTCCATTGCCCCTGGTCTCGATATAAAAAGGGGGGGGTACAAATCAGGAGATAATAAATACAGAATATTTATTATCTCTGTTATTGCCATCTTTCTTGGAATGCTGATGACCCTTGTGGCCAGGTTATTAGTCTGGCTGATCAATCTTGTCACAAACATTGCCTTTTTCGGTACTTTTTCAACCGGTTTTAATAGCCCTGCCTTGAATCATCTGGGGTTGTGGATACTGGTAGTTCCTGTTTTAGGAGGGCTTCTGGTTGGGCTGATAGCCCTGTACGGATCCAAGGCGATCAGAGGTCATGGGATACCCGAAGCCATGGAAATGATCCTTTCCAACGAGAGTAAAATCAAACCTGAACTGGCTTTTCTTAAACCCATCTCTGCTGCCATAGCTATTGGCACGGGAGGGCCTTTTGGCGCTGAGGGGCCTATCATTGCTACGGGTGGTGCATTGGGCTCAACTATAGGCCAGTTGTTTCGCATCAGCCCCAATGAACGAAAGATCTTGTTGGCCGCAGGGGCCACCGCAGGTATGTCGGCCGTATTTGGTACCCCTCTGGCAGCTATCTTTCTGGCCATTGAGCTTCTGTTATTTGAATTTTCACCCCGTTCAATTATCCCTGTGGCACTTGCCTGTATTACCGGGGCTGCAGGTCATCACCTTCTTTTTGAGTCTGCGCCGGTTTTCCTCATGCCAGCATTACCGGCCCCATCGAATATGGGTCTTGCTGTATATAGCCTTATGGGGCTTGTTATAGGCTTTTTATCTCTTGGGCTGACCAGGGCTTTATATTTTGTGGAAGACAGTTTTGAGAAGCTTCCAGTGCATTGGTTCTGGTGGCCGGCAATCGGTGGTTTTGTGGTGGGACTGATTGGTTATTTCGCTCCTCATACCCTAGGTGTGGGTTATGACAATATCACAGGCCTTCTTTCAGGAACCTTGTCTTTTAATATTATTCTTTCTCTTTGTATCTTTAAATTTCTTTCCTGGGCTATTGCCCTTGGAAGTGGTACCTCAGGCGGTACACTTGCCCCTATATTTACTATTGGTGGAGCTACTGGTGCATTGCTGGGTCTGGCTGCTATTCAACTTTTTCCCGGAGCAGGAATTCTGGTTCCGCTTGCTGTACTGATAGGTATGTCATCCATGTTTGCAGGTGCCTCCAGGGCATTTATGACATCAGTAATTTTTGCATTGGAATCAACCATGCAGGTTCATGCCCTGCTTCCCTTACTTGCTGCCTGTACTGCTTCTTACCTGGTGTCTTTCTTTTTTATGAAAAATACCCTCATGACAGAAAAAATAGCCCGCAGAGGAATTATTACCCCCGATTCATTTGAATCTGACCCCCTGGAAAAAATCCTGGTAGGAGAGGTGCTCTCTGAAGAAGTGATCCTGTTCAGCTCAGAAGATACTGTAGCAGGGGTGAATACATTTTTAAAGGCTCATAGCAAGCCGGGCTTAAACCATATTGTGATCATTGATGAAGCATCATCTATCATCGGAATTATAAAGGTGACTGAGCTTTACATGCAGGCTCATCACGCAGAGGCTAGGATCAAAAGTTTAATTACCAGCAAGCCTGTACCTGTATACAGCAATGCCAGTCTCCGGGTTGCCGTTCAGCTCATGTCAGTGCACCAGACAGAAGTATTACCAGTTATAGAACAGGGTACTCCTCTGCATGTAGTGGGTTTGCTTACATCTAAAGATATTCTAGGCTCTTACCAGACCCGGCTAAGAGATAATCAACAGGCAGGTGCTCATATCTCCCTGAACAGGCGTCGCCTGAAAATATTGATCAGGGGCAAGCGCCTTTTTAATGTACACCGTGATTCCCTGATCAGGGATGCCAGAAAATAACCATTAAATTATCCCCTTCAATGGCCGCAAAGCTAAGCACCCGATTTCTGATTTTCTTTTTATGGGCATTGTCCCTGCTGCCTTATACTGTACTGTACCTTATTGCTGACCTGCTTTTTATCTGGTTCTTTCATTTTCCCGGGTACCGGAAAAATGTAGTGCATAAGAACCTTAAAAATTCTTTTCCTGAGTATTCTGATGAAGACCTTCTTGTGATAGAACGTCGATTCTATCATTTTCTGGCCGATCTGATGGTCGAATCTGTAAAACTGATCTCCAGTTCCAGAATACAGGCTTCCAAACATTTTAAGGTTGAAAATCCTGAGCTTTTAGAAAATTATTTCTCTGAAGGCAAGAGTATAATCGCCGTCAGCGGGCATTACGGAAACTGGGAAATGATGAATGTACTGGCCCTTGATCAGAAATATCAGACAAATGTGGTTTATAAATCTCTGACCAACCAGGTCTTTGACGTATTCTGGAATAAAGTAAGGTCAAAATTCGGAGCCAACCTTGTGCCTATGCAAAAGGTGCTGAGGCATATTGTGAGCACCCGCTCACGGCTCAGCATTACCCTGCTGGTGAGTGACCAGACGCCTTCCTCGCCTGACCAGCAGTTCTATATGCGTTTCCTGAACCAGCAGACGCCTGTATTTACCGGGGTAGAAAAAATAGCCCGTGCCACCGGTTATCCGGTAGTGTTCTGTGATATCTCTGTCGTAAAAAGAGGATATTATTCATGCCGCTTTATACCCCTGGCAGAGAACCCCAAAGAATTTGCTGAGAACGCGATTACGGAGGCCCATGTCCGGTATCTAGAAAAGATGATTATAAGAGCGCCGGAATTCTGGCTCTGGTCACATAACCGGTGGAAGTTCAACAACCAGTGATCATTTTCTGGTAATCTCAGTCCATTGGTCTGTACGAAAAGGGCTTGCCGGCAGGCCTGCCGCATTGATCAGGCTTACAGCAGGGTTATCAGCCCAGCCATACCGTACTGCTATAGGTTCAGCAACTTCTGTACTGCTGATATGCACAGAACTCCCCTTGATCTCAGCCCTGGCATTATGAAAGATATGGTCCTTACCAGCTACTGTAAATCCTTTTAGTTCAGTACTGTCGCTGCTCCCCAAACCCCTGTCATGCGTAAAATGCATAATCACCACTTCTTTTGACAGACGCATGCTGCTGAACACCGGACCTGACCATTCGATCTTCTCTCCATAGACACGGGCCCTGGCAATAAGTGCGAGCCGGTTGCCTACACCCTGCTTGTTTTTGGGATGTATATCTTTCCCCTCGCCAATGTCGATGGTGACAGCCATTCCTGTATTTGGCAACGAAAGTGTTTTTAGCTGCGCTTCCCGGAGCTCTGCCCAGTCTGATTCGGCTGCATGATCAAGCCTTTCCTTGAAATTTGCCAGCTGTACGAACAGAAAGGGGAAATCACCCAGACCCCAGTGATTCCTCCAGTCCTGGATCATCAGTGGAAATAAGGTCTGATACTGCCAGGCCCTGTCGGCATTGCTTTCACCCTGATACCAGATTGCTCCCCTGATGGTAAAGGGTATAAGCGGCCTGATCATGGCATTAAAAAGTACGGCAGGCCGGTTTGGATTTCCTAATATGAAAGGTATTGAATCCTTTCTGATATTTGAGCCTGCCTTTATCACCTCATTGACGGCATCGGTGAATTCCGCCATTCTTTTGAGCGCCGGCGCACTTGTCCATGCTTCAGCCACTGTTCCTCCCCATGAGCTATGGATAAGGCCTATAGGGATATGCTTGTCAAGGAAGATATTTCTGGCAAAAAAATAAGCCACTGCAGAAAATTCAGCAATACTAGCCGGTGAACATTGCTCCCAGCCATTGTTCCTTACCTTAAAACTATCAGTTTCTGTACTGCCCGTAGCCCTGGATACCTGGAGCAGCCTTATTTCAGGATAGCCGGCTGCAGCTATTTCCTGTTTTGAATTCAGTACCATGCCCCAGCCTGCAAGAGGAAATTCCATATTCGACTGCCCTGAGCAGATCCAGACCTCACCTATGAGAATATTTTTAAGTATGAGTGGCTCTCCATCATCAAAAAGCAGGGTATACGGGCCGCCTGCCCGGGGTGTGGCGACTTTTACCTGCCAGCGACCCGAGGCAGGGATGGTAAGCGAGTATTTTTCATGACTCCATGAGCCCCTGATCTGCAGAGAGCTTCCAGGGGTGCCAGTACCCCAGAGCGCAGCCTGTGTATGTTGCTGGAGTACCATGTTGTCTGAAAAGCAGGGGGGCAGTATGACCCGCGCTGAGGCCTGCTTACTATGCAGCACAAGGGAGCCGAGGGCTAACAGCATCAGGGTTTGTGCATGCAAAAGTTTTTTATAGAAATTCATCGGTATGAAGTTAAATCTGCTTAAGCTTGTGCCTTGTAAAAGGTACATAAAATTGATTTCAACCCTGTTTTCGATTAATTCTTTTTAATTTAAATTAGTTCCTATAAATTACCTAATGAGCGAAGAAATTACTAAAACTGAAATTTTCAGAGAAACGGAAAAAACTCTGACTGAAGCAGGCTTTTCAATTACTTCAAGAGATGAGACCCGGCCATGGGGAGGTTTTTTCGTTATTGATGAATCCCAGACAGCCAGGTTTGCAGCTACCTATTTTGCAGGTTCTGACGACCAGCAGCTCAAGACCGGATCAAAGCTGAGTCCTAAGTTTCTGATGGTAGCTCCAGGCAAGCGCCTTTCATGGCAATATCACCACCGCCGTTCAGAGATCTGGAAAGTGGTGACCGGGGTAGTTGGGGTAGTTACCAGTGATACTGACAAGGAGGGTGCGGTGAAAGAATACAGCCCCGGATCTTTAATTACTTTAAAAAATGGTGAACGCCATCGCCTTGTAGGCCTGAAAGAATGGGGGGTGATTGCAGAGATCTGGCAACATTCAGACCCGGCAAATCCTTCTGATGAAAATGATATTGTCAGGGTTCAGGACGATTTCGGACGCTAGTTGCATATTGCTTGTGGGTTAGTTTACGAAAACTGCAACTTTAAACATCCTTATACGTACTTCAGGCAGTTAAGCCCTTTTTTAATGGCTGAAGTACGTTATGATTAAAAGATCTTTATGTGTTGTATTCCTTGCCTTGTGTTCTTTGCAGGGTTTTTCACAGTCACGTGGCCCCGTTTATAATGATCAGCCCATTGACCCCCGGCCTGTCAGGTTCAAACGGAGTGCGATGAACTTTGATGAACGGGAGAAAGCCTCTATTGCCATCCGTGCGGGTTTTAATCTGACAGAATTTAATGGGTTGGGAACCCTGAAAGACAGGTCTGGTAGCTACCATTCCTTGCCAAAACATAATTTTTTTCCCGGCTATTCCACAGGGTTCATGCTGATGCTCCCTATTTCCAATACGCTTTATGTACAGCCTGAACTTGACTACACCCTTCTTTCAAGCAAGATTCCAGATGCTGCAAAGATTCAGACCCTGAAACTGGGCTTTGTGAATCTGCCCCTGCTCCTGAAATTCAGTCCTGGAAATAAATATGAATTTTTTGCCGGCCCCGTTGCCAGTTACCTTCTGTATGCCCGTTTCAGCAGCTTTTATAGAAATGCGACCACCGTCGACAACGTGCACAGGCAGTTCAACCTTTATGGGTTGAGTCTGGAGGGCGGTATGGCCTATGCGATCACTAAAAAGCTGAGGGCTGAAGCAAGACTCTTACATGGTATGTCGGTAATGAACCGCAGAGATTACGGTCATGGCCTCAGAAATAACAGCATTCAGGCCGACATGAAGTATTCATTTTAATTGTTGGCTTATTGTTTGTGCAGTATACTTAAAATAACATTCTGCCCCTTGTAAGCTTATGGCCCAAAAAATTCTCATTGTAGATGACGATCCTGATATTCTTGAAGTTACTTCAATGATTCTCGAAGCACGGGGGTATGAGGTGAGCACTTCCCCTGATGGAAAAATTATTGAAGAGATAATGCC
>JAYWCR010000075.1:0-12390 GCA_043780395.1 Sphingobacteriales bacterium | reverse complement strand
AACTTATACTTGACTTCTGCGATCTGCAGTCTACCGGCCTGATGACTGAAGAGATATTCTATCTGGCTCAGGATAAGCCCCGGATGTCTGATACATCAGACCAGGCAGACATTGAAGTGGGCCTGGAGCCCATTATGACTGCCCCGGTCAGAAATTACCAGACCCGCGGATCCTATAAAAAACCCCTTTTGTTCATCACTGCTCCGAAAACAGGCTTTCATACAGACCATGAAACCGGACTACTGGAGAATATACTGAAGGCATTGAACCTCAGCATTGACGATATTGCCTTTCTTGAGATCAGTTCCGGGAATCAGGTCAGCCTGCAGGCTTTGCTTGATGCCTACAAGCCGCGGCTGTTGCTTTCGTTCGGAGCCGAAGAAATGATTGATGGCTGGCCGCATGAGTTTATATTGAATGAACCAATCAAACATGACCAGGTGATGTACCTGAAAGGCGTAAGCCTTCAAAGGCTGAACAATGACAAGAATGAAAAATTTCTTTTATGGACAGCCTTGAAAATTCTGTTTAAGATCAAATAATCACCCGTTTATGACATCTACCCCCACCGGCATGCCACTCATCTTTTCCACACATAATGCGCATAAGCTTGCAGAAGTCAAAGCTATACTGAACCCGGCTGTTAGCCTGCGTTCACTTACAGATGAAGGCATCATAGATGATATTGAAGAAACAGGAAGCACCTTCGAAGAAAATTCCTTTATAAAGGCCAGGTTCATCTTTGATAGAACCGGAGCAGATTGCTTTTCTGATGACAGCGGCCTGATCGTGGATGCCCTGAACGGGGAGCCAGGTATATTCTCTGCCCGTTACAGTGGTTCACGGGATATGCAGGCAAACCTGGATCTGGTTCTTCATAGGATGCAGGGAATACAAAACCGGGCTGCGCGGTTTGTCACTGTCATCTGCCTTATCTTTAAAGGCCAGCCCCATTATTTCCGGGGTGTGATTGAAGGCATCATTCAAACGGAGCAGGGTGGTAGCGGAGGGTTCGGCTATGATCCCATCTTCCAGCCTCTTGGCTATACGCAGAATTTTGCTCAAATGCCTGAAGAACTAAAAAACAAACTCAGTCACAGAGCGCAAGCTGTTCAGCAGCTAAATAGCTTTCTGGAGCTACAGGGCTTTTCACCAGCCTGATCATCTGGAACGCGCCCGGGATCTTCTGCTGGTATCCCCTACCCCTTCTCTGGAAAGGGTAGAATCTGTAGGTGGAACGAACTGAATCGGGGCCTGCCCTTTATCGGTCTGGGGAGCCTGATCTATAGGTTGTTTTAACAGTTGTGTATCGGGTTTCAGCAGGGTCCTTGCCGCTTTTCCTTTAAGCGCTTTTTTAAGTTTGGGCTTTGGTACTTCAAGAATATTTTCCGAATATTCATCAGAGGTGCTGTCGGCCTTTGAAGCTCTTTTATTTGCGACTGAATCTTCATAGACTTCTGCTTTTCCAGGTTTGAGAAATAACTCAGCTTTTGAATGCGGACGTTCGCTTTCACGCCAGTAAAAACCTTTTAGTCTTTCCATGCCGGCCTGGATCTTCGACACCGGGTAAAAATGGCCCTGAGGATCATCTATGGCAGTGAACTGCTCTGCCTTATTGTCTTTGAACTTCATCAGAAAATAACTGCTAATCTCGGAATTGAGCCCGCTTATTTTACTTATTCTTTTACGGGTCAGGGTATCAGGCTTTTCTTCGGTCGCATAGTAAAGACTTTTTCCATTTCCTTCAACCCGCATCCGCTGCAACCTGTTGTTACTGAATTTCCCAAACATATCCCTGCCACTGATCTGGTTAAACTTTCCTTTATTCTGCAGGCTGTCTACCCTGCTGATGATGAACGAAGAATGTGTCATGATCAGGCTGTCAATTTTGCGGTCTTTCATCCGAACAGCAATGGTATCACCGGTCATCTGGGTTCCCTGTGTCCAGAGCGCCGGATTTTTAAAACAGCGGATGGTAGAATCCACATAGGTGTAGACCAGCGAATCTGCGGCCGCCTGAAAATCTGATTTGAACAGCTTTGCATGGTGATAGGCAAAGATAACCCTGAAGTGCGTGGTATCGGCAAAGGTGAAGGGTTTGCCGACTTTCATTTTCAGTCTTCCCGGGGTATAAAACAATAGATCAGGGATCGTAAATTTTCCCCTCAACAAGGCTAATTGTGTTTTGAGGGAATCGAGCTGCCTGGCACTTACCTTTTTCTGTACCCTTGCCACCGTATCGGTTCGGGCAACAACTTTTGCCTTGCGGCCAAACAGCCTGGCAAAGAAGCCTGGTTTCTGTTCTTTTTTAACTACAGGGCTATTGAGTTTTATCAGTGCTTTTATTTTTGTTGAATCTTCGGCCTGTCTTTGGCGCTGCATTCCCGGCACATTTGATGATTTCACATTCCGGTGGATGACCACTGGCTGATTTCCTGACTTTAACCGGATGCTGTCTTCAATCACTGCATTTTTAATAAGCTGCAGAAGTTGTTCAGCCTTGCGGCCAAGGCTGTCATGGGCAAAAGGCCGGTTACGTACTTTAAGTGGAATTTTTGGGGCCAGATGAGGTCTGGCCCTTTCTCCGGTCAGAAGGATGGTCTTCAGGGTATCGGCGGTTAAAAAAAGAGAATCTATCCGTTCTTTAAGCACTACTGGCTGTTTGAGTTTCAGGACCGCTTTTTTTCTGCTGAAATCAGGAACAGGGGCATGTGCCGGGCCTGACCCTGACTGCCCGGGTGCGGTTTCTTCTGATTTTCCTTCCAGGATCTCTGCATAGGTAGGCGTACGTTCTTTAAGCTTTCCATTTCTTGTTCTTTTACCGGCATTCCCTGAAGAATCTACCAGGGGCTTTATACTTTTAGCGCTGTCATTACTGGTTGTCAGCAAGATGAAAAGGGGTTTGCGGGTTACATAGGTCTCTTCATTTTCTTTATTGAACTGGGCCAGACCGCCCTTGATAATGGCATTATCGGTCGAATCCGTAGAGATCACATGTCCGATAGCCCTGCCAAAACCATTTCTCTTGTCATAGTATAGGCTATCGCCGACAAGCTTCTTGCTTCCATTCAGGTAATAGGCATGCTGCCTGAAACTTGCCTGATCATTAGATGTATTATACTGACCATTTTCACAGTAAATAAAATCATCGCGGCTCTGGATGCGGGTGGGTCCAAAAAAATAGGCTATGCGGCTTACCGTATTGTACTGAAGGGTGTCTGATTTAATCGTAGTCTGGGGGGTCAGGATTGAAACATCTGATTTGAAATAGCAGACTTTCGTATTCTCATAATAATAGCCTGTGCGGCTCACAAGAATATTGTCCTTATTTACTATTCTGCCTCCATTAAAGTAAGTACCAATTTTAGTTCCAAGGTCATAGTTCAGCCTGTCTGTGGTGAGCACACCCTGCCTGTCGGTCATCACGCAATGGTCGAACATTTGTGCAAGGCGGGTATTTCCGTCATAGTAGAGCCTGTCACCGGTGATGGTAATGGTATCGGCCTGATGGATCACCACATGACCGAATGCCTCCAGGCTGTTCTGTTCTGAATAGAAATGTGCGCTGTCAGAGGTCATATTGGCGTTGCCCTGAGAAAAAGTAACCCCGCCCCGGAGGTAGGTCACAGATTTTCCGTTTCTTGTCACTACAAAAGCGTCCAGCTTACCGTCTGAATGCGAGGGGTGGATCTGAATAGGAAGCCCATGTGGTTTTTTTGCCCCTCCTGGCTGAATCTGGCTGTTCTGACCAGATGACTGAAGGCCCAGAAACAGCAAACAACAACAAAGGACACTGGTTGCGGGCAATTTCAAGGCCCGGAAAAAACAAATGATCTGCATGTAAATGATTAACCTCGATAAATATAACAGGCAAAGTTAAATTTGTAAATGATTAAGCGCAGTGCCTGTTTAAAATTCAGTTCAGTTTACCAAGCCTTTTTTCACAGAAGCCTATGACCCTTGATAATTTTCAGCAGCTTTTTAAAAGATCCATTGAAGGAAATCAGCTTTTTCAACCATCAGACAAGATCTTACTTGCCATAAGCGGAGGCATGGACAGCATGTTGATGGCCTGGGCCTTTCACCAGGCAGGAATTAATTTTTCAGTGGCTCATTGTAACTTTAGTCTTAGGGCGAAAGAATCTGATGCAGATGAAGAACTGGTAAGAACAATGGCCCTGAATTACGGCGTACCCTTTTATACCAGAAGGTTTGATACAGATGGTTTTGCCAGCCAGCAGGGTATATCCATACAGATGGCTGCACGTGAACTCAGGTATGCATGGTTTGAAGAGATCCGCCTGAGCGACGGATGTGTCTGTATATCCCTTGCCCAGCATGCCGGAGATCTGACCGAAACAATGCTGATCAATCTGATCAGGGGAACAGGTATTGCCGGTCTGCATGGAATCAGGTCTGTTCACATGAAACTGATACGCCCCTTCCTTTTTCTTAAAAAAAAGGAGATTAAAGAACTGGTTGCCCTTGCAGGCATTACTTACCGTGAAGATGCCTCTAATTTATCGGCCAGCTATATGAGAAATAAACTGAGGCTGGAAGTAATTCCCATTCTCAGGCAGATAAACCCGGCGCTGGAAGAAACGTTCATGGCAAATGCCCGGCGTCTTGCAAGTACAGAACGCCTGTTTGACCGGCAACTTGCCGCAATCAGAGACGAACTGGTTAAACCTGATGCTCGGGGATTTCGTATCTCCGTCTCCAAGCTTCTTTCTTTTGGCGAAGATGCATCTTTTGTGTTGCATGAATTGCTTAAAGAAGCTGGATTTTCTGAATCGGTATGTTGCCAGGTGATTGAAGGGCTGGAGGGTCAGCCGGGTAAAATATACCAGTCCAGTGATCATTGCCTGATCCTTGACCGTGATTTTCTTCTGCTTGAACCCGCAGCTAAAAAAGATTCTCTTATAGAACCAGATAGCCTGTTCATCATTGATTATCCTGTTCAGCCTGCACCTGATGACCAGGGAAACAGGTTCATTGCCTGCCTTGATACCGAACTCCTTGAACATCCCCTTGTATACAGATACTGGAAGCCAGGGGATTCATTTATACCCCTGGGTATGAAAAAGAAAAAGAAGCTGAGTGATTTTTTTATTGACAATAAAATTCCGCTCACTGAAAAAAAGCGTATACCCCTTGTTCAATCCGGCAAGAATATTATCTGGGTGGCAGGTTACCGGATCGATGACCGCTACAAGATCACAGGTACTACCAGGCAAATCATCAGACTCAGGTATCGGCCAGCATTGTTGAAATAAGAAATGCCGGCAAACAAAAGAAAGATGTCATGCATTATAAATACAACCTAACAAAATAACAATGGAAAAATATTTATTGATCGTATTTATGCTTTTTACTCCGGGGTTAAAGCTTCCTAAAAAGCCGGTAGTTTGCTGTGGCAAAACAGCAACAGAACAATTTACTGCCTTTGCATCTGATCCGGCCTTTGTCAGATCACATCATACTCCCTATGCATTCAAATACAAGGAAGATGGTGGCAAGGATATTCATTTTACAGCTGCTGATGGCACTCCTGCCCATGCCTATGAATTTAAAACTGCCACTCCCAGCAAGAACTATCTGTTAGTTGTTCATGATTACCTTGGCCTGGGTGATTATGCCAAAAGTGAATCTGAAAAATACTTCCGTTCGCTGAAAGATGTGAATGTGATTGCCATTGATCTTTATGATAATAAGTCAACCACCATTCCGGATACAGCCATCAAGTATATGAAAGCCGTGAAAACTGAGAGGGCTGTTGCCATTATTCAGGGAGTTATTAAAATGCTTGGGCCAGATGCCCGTATTGGTACGATAGGATGGTGTTTTGGAGGTGGATGGTCATTACAAACAGCCCTCGCCGCCCATAATCAGACCGTTGCCTGTGTGGTGTTTTATGGAATGCCGGAAACTGATATCAGTAAATTGAAAGGTTTGCACTCCGATGTTCTGGGTATCTTTGCAAATAAAGATAAATGGATCACTCCTGCTGTTGTAAGTTCTTTTGAAGAGAATATGAAGAAAGCAGGAAAATCACTTCAGGTGAACAGGTATGATGCAGATCATGGTTTTGGAAACCCAAGTTCACCTGCACATAACGAAGGTGCTGCACAAGACGCCTACAACAAGGCTGAATCCTATCTGCATTCAAAGTTCAGATAATTTTTTTACCAGTTCAACAAACTATGAGCGAATACGAATTTTTTGATGCAATTATAATTGGTGCTGGTCCTATAGGGCTGGCTTGTGGCATAGAGTGCAAGAAAAGAAATCTTTCGTACCTCATTTTAGAAAAAGGTTGTCTTGTAAATTCTTTGTATGATTACCCTTTGCACATGACATTTTTTTCAACCTCAGAAAAACTTGAGATCGGAGAAGTGCCTTTTATGTCAATTAACCCAAAGGCAACAAGGTCAGAAGCCCTTGAATACTACCGAAGGGTGGCCATGAGCTGGAAGCTGAATATACGCCTGTTTGAAGAGGTGCAGCAGGTCACCGAACTGGATGGAAATTTCCAGGTCCGCAGCAGCAAGGGCATATATGCTTCTGCAAACCTGGTTATTTCCACTGGTTTCTATGATATTCCAAACCGGCTTGGAATCATAGGTGAAGAGCTTCCGAAAGTAAAACATTACTATGTAGAGGCCCATCCGTTCTTCGGGCAGAAACTTGCCGTGGTTGGGTCTGCAAATTCAGCCGTCGATGTAGCCCTTGAATGCTACCGCAAGGGTGCTGAGGTCACTATGGTCATAAAAAATGAAGAGTTCAGGGATAATGTAAAATACTGGGTAAAGCCTGATATCGAAAACAGGATCAAAGAGGGTTCAATTAAAGCTTTTTTCTCCTCAGCCGTTACAGAGATCAGGGAAAATGAAATTCTCATCCAAACACCCCAGGGTCTGATCACTCTTGAAAATGATTTTGTCATGGCAATGACCGGATACCTCCCTGATTTCACCTTTCTAAAAAAACTTGGAATAGAATTGCAGAATGACGCATTCACTACACCTTGTTATAATCCGGAAACCATGCAAACAAATCACGAAAATATTTACCTCGCAGGGGTTATCTGCGGAGGACTGAATACCAGAAAATGGTTTATTGAAAATTCCAGGGTGCATGCTGAAACTATTGCTCATGCCATATTACAAAAAAGCAAAGTATTAAATGTAAAATAATTGTTACGTTGTTAATATTAACTTAACATTGGGGATATATTTTGTTAACTTTGGGTATTATGAATATCGAAACTTAGTAACATGAAAAATATACACCACCACTCAGATCAAGCATTACTTCATACAGTTCTCGGTAAACTTATTGGACTTCTGCTTTTATTGCTTGTTTCAACGATTATGCTCATGGTTATACTGTCTATAACCAATAATGAAGAATATGAACAGAAACTTGGGCTGCTGAATAATTTTCTGGTAGTGGAATGCGGGAGCTTTATACTGTTGCTCCTTTCTGCATTTTCCAGAGGTATATTGAAATAGTGGGATGTACTGGGCTCGAACCAGCGACCCCTGCCTTGTCGAGGCAGTGCTCTAAACCAACTGAGCTAACATCCCTGTTACCGAAGCAAGAGTCTAAAGCTATAAAATTTCTGTTCAACTTTATACTTTATTAATGGCTTGCAAACCAGATCCAGGCTATTAATACAAACTGGAGTGCCAGACGAAGCCATGCAATCCCTGCCGTCACCTGTATGGCCCCAAGCTTCATGGGTGCATGTATGATCATATCAATATGCACTGGTAAAAAAGCAACCAGCATCAAAGTCAAACCCAGCCCGGCAATTGCCCTCGTGCGTGGAAAGAACAGCATCACCCCCAGAAGCAATTCTGCCAGCCCACTTAAATTTACCATCACCGAAGCAAAGGGAATATAAGCAGGTACTATCCTGAGATAGGCCTTTGGATTCCTGAAATGGTTGAGGCCGGCAAGCATATAGAATACAGCCTGGATCGCAAGGCTTATTAATTTAAACATGATTCATGTTGATATTACACATCCCTTTTAAAAATAAATGCCCCTTCAACCGGATCCATGCCCAGTTTTGGATAGTATCCGATTGCTTCAGGTGCTGCTATCAACAATAACATACTCTGAGCACTGATTTCACGGCGTGTCAGTGCTACAAGTTCCTTGCCGATTCCAGCATGCTGATATTCTTTCCTGATTGCAAGATCGGCCAGATAGCAGCAAAAACAGAAATCTGTAAGTGATCGGGCAATTCCGACAAGCAGGTCTCCATCCCAGGCCGAAACTACCAGACCCGCACCCTTAAACATGGAAGTGATGCGCCCGGCATCATGAGTAGGCCTTACGATCCCTGAACTCTCAAAAACTTCGATAATGGCTTCAGTACCGGGAATAATATCCGTTTTATAGGCAATCTTCATAGAAATAAAATTTTAATGTAATTATGCTGATTTAATTAAAGATTATGACCGCACACGGGTCTATTATTGTTTAGATTAAATAAAATAACGGCCTAAACTGTCATTTTTGTTACATAGCATTGGTAAAAGGTTGCATGATTTCCCTTTTTATTATATACTTCACAGTTAATTTTGCTAATTGATTTACTGATTTCGAAATGAGTAATAAATACCCATTAGTTTCTATCATAATTCCAACTTATAACCGGGCTTCTATACTAGCAAAATCAATAGAAAGTGCATTAAATCAAACTTATTCAAATAAAGAGATTTTTGTAGTTGATGATGGTTCCACTGATGGAACAAAAGACCTGCTGAAAGCATACCCGGGTATACAATATATTTATAAAGAGAATGGTGGCCAGGCTACTGCACGCAATACTGCTCTCAGAATTGCCCGGGGTATTTATATTGCCTCTCTTGATTCGGATGATATATGGAATCCTGATTTTTTACAGCGCTCTGTCGACATGCTCGAAAAAGAAGAACTTGACTTTGTATTTTCCAACTGGCTACAGATTGGAAAAACTTATGAAGTTGATTCTTTTACGCGGTACCTCTTTTTAAAACCATATATAGACCCCGGTAAAACCTGGAACTTCCTGAATAATGACCAGTTGCGTAAGATTTACCTTAAAGACTGCCCCTCCCCTTCCTCGTCCATTCTGATCCGCAGGTCATCCATTGCCTCGGGCTGGAATGAAACGATCAAGATCGGTGATGACTGGTGTATGATCCTTGATGTGATTTTAACAAAAAAATGCAGGGCAGCATTTACCACAGACCTGCTATGGACAAAAACGATCGATGGCTCGAATATCTGCGATGACCGCGATATCATTGAACTGATAGAATTACTCTATGTGGATGATATTTTACAGATCATGGAACTGTTCAAGCATAAAATAACTGCCTCAGAATTAACCGTGCTTAAACATACCTACAGCGATAATATTTACCGGCTCGCCATTTTATTGCTGTTAAAGGGAAAGAATCCCATGGAAAGTATCAAATTTTTTAAACGCGGCATCCTCTCAAATCCAAGACTCCTTTTCCCGGCTGTATATGATGTATTCAGGCTAAAGATCAGAAACCTGATCCATACACATATTACGAAACCCAATAAAACCCTGCGCAGAATTCCAAGTTAAACCGGCATGATCAATATATCCAGAACTATCCGGACCAATGACTGGTGGGATGGTAAGTTATCACCCCTTATGGCTGTGGGGTATGCAACTATTTTACTTTCTGATGCAACCCTGATCAGCAATTTCTTCTATCTTCTGTTACTAATTCTGGCCATTGTAATTGGAGCTGTTTATGTAAGCATCATCAATGATATTACTGACATTGATGAGGATATCTCAGCTGGAAAAATTAACCGGATGCTCCAGTTTAAACCAGTGCAACGTAGCCTGCTGATAGCATGCTGCCTTACGGCTGGAAGTTTTGCCGGCTATCTTCTTTATCCAGACAGGCTTTCATTACTTTGTTATGCAATGCCCTGGCTGAGTTTCAGCCTTTATTCCATACCGCCGGTAAGGCTTAAGAACAGAGGGTTCTGGGGTGTTCTTGCAGATGCTGCAGGTTCACATTTATTTCCCTGCAGTTTTATCATTCTGGCCATGAGCTACCATCTTCATCACCAGGTTGATCTGGTATGGCTGGGCTCTGTAGCTACATGGTCTCTTGTCTGGGGCTTCAGAGGAATTCTATGGCATCAGTTCTATGACAGGGACAGAGACCTTGAAGCAGGTGTAAACACGTATGCCTCCCAACTCAGCCCGGAAGCTTTCAGAATACATGAGATCATTCTGATGGCCATTGAATTTCTGGCTATACTCTTAATCCTGGTGATCATCGCTCAACCCGTTACCTATATGTTCATGCTTGTTTACCTTGTCTATACGCTTGCCAGATCAAGGTTGCTTGGAGTTGACTTTGTTTTTATAACTATAAGACAGAATACCCGGTATCAGATCTTCATGAATGATTATTATTGTTTCTTTCTTCCTGCTTCACTTATTTTATCGGTCATTACGCAACAGTCATATGCCTGGCTGGTACTGATACTCCAGATCATCCTTTTTATTTCCACCCCGAAAAATACAGGCCTGGAGGTTTTCAGAATGTTCAGGGTGCTTCGCAGATCAGTCGTGTAACCAGATATGAAAGTGGAGCTGCTTTAAAACCAGGTCATGACTGGTTAAACCTTGCTATTGCTTCAAGACAAAAAGCGGTTACCAGCTCTTCTGATCCAAAACAGACCAGTTTTTTAGGGCCACCATAGTACATACATCTTTTCTGCCAGCTCCCATCTTCAAGTTGGTTTTGTTGCAAATACTGAACTGCGCTGCCCAACATGAATGATGTATCGTTTAGATTCAACAGTGAACAGATCGCAAGGGCTGTATCAAGTGGATTATTGTTTACGCTGCCATTGGGCATAACCATTGCAGTGATACGGTCAATAATGGGTTTACGTATCGACCCAAGGCCTGCAATGCCCACAAAATAGTTTCTGGTAAAAAAATAATACACAGTCAGCGGGTTGCGGTACCATTTATCACAATCGCCTTCTCTGTTTTCATTGATGATTTGCCTCAGCAGACCGGTAACAGCCTCATTGCCCTTTTCAGTGCCTGAATAATAAAGCATATTTGCATTTACTACGGCATCAATGTCATAGCGTTCACACTCTGCCGATCTCCAGAACATGAAACTTTTAAAAGGATTCCGGTACTCTCTGATCGAAAGAAACCAGTTCGTGCTGTTTAATGGCATGCTGAAGCGCATTGTAAACCATGTATAGTACAGCTTCTTCCTGTTCCTGTTACCTGAGAGGAGCTTATCATTGGAAGGAAATCCGACGCCCATTTCCCTTAAAAGGCCTGATGCAAGTGCAGTATCATCAGTATCGAACGGACAAAGCCTGTAGAGATAGTGCGTATCAATAAAATGATTCCATACACTCCCGGTTTTTCGCTGACTGAGCAGAAAGGAAGTGATCTTTTCTAAAATATGATCTGCTTTCAGCAACTTTTTAAGAAAGAGCAATGAATTGCCAATAAGGATACTGGTGAAAACAATCTCTTCTGGTACAGCCCATTTATTGCTAGGTTCATCATGGAGCAGTTCATCATTGTTACTCATATAACAATTGAATTTACCGTTCACAGCCTGCCTTGATTGCAGAAAGTTCAGCCCTCTTGCCATACTCAGGTCATGATCAATGTTTTGCTGGTCCATTGAAGAAATATTTGTTAAAGCAACTAATATAATCTGCGGGAATTTAAGTTAAGGTAACTTTTAAGATCGGACTGAAATATTCTTAAAAAATGTAAAACTATATAGTTGATCAGGACTTGTAAGCTAAGTTCTTCTGATTTAATTAAATGACAAAACAGGTTAATTAATCACTCTTTTCATTTCATAAAATGAAGGTTTTTTTATTTACACTATTTCAAAACCCTATCAAAGGAAATAAATTATGTAATAATATTACTACAATTAATATTTTATGCATTAAATTGTCACGTATAACAAATCTGAATACTATGAAATTAAATTGTACAATCTTATTTTTTATGTTCCTTTCTTACAAAGCTGTCTGCAAAGAACCACAGGTTCTTAAGCTACAAACTGTAAGTTCAATAAGATCTAAGACAAGTGAAAAGCAGGCAGGGTCTGACTCCAGATTTGTTAACTTTCAAGTTAAAGTTACCGATGCCCGCTATGGGAATAAAATGTTCGTTATTTCGATTTATGATAAAGATCCCTCTCAGGGAGGTGTATTACTTTCCGAAGGATCAGCCACCCTGGAACTGCCTTTTTTAACTAAGATTTACTTGTACGAAAAGATTCAGTCTGTATATATTTTAAGAACTGCATTTGATAATTCAACTGTTTCATCGATAGTATCCTT
>JAYWCR010000074.1:0-7559 GCA_043780395.1 Sphingobacteriales bacterium | reverse complement strand
GGCTGGACCAGGGAAAAGATCCTTGAAATTATGAAAGATTCAAGGATCGGTACTTATGGGTTTATGGGTTTACTCCTTGTGGTTTTATTAAAACTTACTTCATTGAATGAATTTGCCCTGCTTGATATTCCATTCATGCTTGTCTGCGGACATGCGATCAGCCGGTTCACCGCCATAAGTTTTGTACATACCCATACCTACAGCCAGGAAGATGCGCCCGTAAAGGTTAAGCCGATGGTGACAAAACTGAGTAAAACAGACCTTGGTATGGCCGCATTTTTTGGCATTGCGCCGCTATTCTTCTTTCTGAATCCATGGATCTTTCTGGTAATTATTCCTCTGGCACTATGCAGGTATATGCTTGGAAATACGTTTGTAAGAGGAGTTGGCGGTTATACAGGAGATTGCCTTGGCGCTACCCAGCAAATTTCTGAAGTTGTATTCTATATATCAGCTGCAGGTATTATCCGCTTTATTCCTTGGAACTGATCCTTATACGGCACACTACCATTCAAAACCCTGATAACCTTTGTTATGGGCAGACCGAAATGGAGCTTGGTGATGATTTTCAGGCAAGCTCTCTGAAATTGCTGGATTCTTGCAAAGATTTTATGCCTGATGCTATTTTCAGCAGCCCCTCTTTGCGTTGCACCCGGCTCGCAGCAAGCTTTATGCAGCCCTACCATATAGATTCCCGCCTTGCTGAACTAGATTTTGGGGTTTGGGAAGGTAGGTCCTGGGATAGTCTGGAGCCAGAAGGGCTTCAATACTGGATGGATAATTATGTAAGCCGGCCTGTACCTGGAGGTGAATCCTATCTTGATCTCAGCTCAAGGGTGCTTGGGCTTATCGCTTTCATTAAAGAAAAAAGTCTTGAAAAGGTCATCTTAATTACCCATAGTGGGCCTGTCAGGGCAATACTTGCCTGCTTTCTGGAGATCAGTCTTTACAATTCATTTGAGCTTCCGGTTCCCTATGGGGCTGTATTTAGATTAAGCCTTCATGAGGGCCTCTGCAATTCCGTAAAATTTCCGGGGCCTTCTATTTAATTTTTAAAGGGATGCCCGAGATCATAAACCAGGCATTCTTTGCCCTTGCTGCCATATACTGGTTCGCCCATCCCTGCAGATCAGTGAATTTCCTTCCCAGTTCTGTCTCTGCATGAAGACCCATTCCCAATTCATTGGATACAATAATAAATACGCCATCCAGCTTCTCAAGGGCATCAATTTCTAGTTTGAACAGGTCCAGAGACTTCTGGATATCTGAATCCATGTCCATAAATATACTGGTGAGCCAGAGCGTGGCGCAGTCTATGACAACCGTTTTACCCTCAACAGGGAGCAGGGCCAGATCTTTTGAAGCCTCATAAGTGGTCCATTCGGTTCCGCGGTCGGCCTTATGGCGCCCGACCCTTGCAGCAAAATCTTCATCCCAGATCTTTGCTGTGGCAATATATACAGGGCTGTTACTAAGTGCAAGTGCCATTTCCTGGGCGTACCTGCTTTTTCCGCTCCGCACTCCACCACTTATATAGGTGATCATGGTTTAATAACTTTATGCATTGTCAATTGATGAAGGCTGTCAGTCAGCTCTTTTAGTGAAAAGCATTGCCTGGTATGTGCCTGGGATCTAAGCGTCCAGCAAAGCTGGTGCTCATACGTACAGACCTCTATTTCTATCTCAGGCCCTGGTTCAGGCCCTGTCTGAAAGCCAAGCCGGTGTAAAGCACGGCCGGTCCAGAATGCAGCAAGACCTTCTCCGCTTAATTTAACAAAAGGCCCTTCATGCTGTCTTACTGTAAACAGCCCAGTGTTTTTATCGAAAAGATCTCCGTTCTTATCGACTGCCTGCTCGAACTGCCCGTTCAGGATCAGGTCCTCAGGGGTTCCGCTTACAAGGTTTCCATTCCCGTCCATAAGCCAGATCTCATCTGCAGTCTGCAGGGCCAGGTCGAGTTCATGAGTAGAAAGCAAAATGCTCTTCCCCGATTCTCTTGAAAGTTTATGAAGCAGCCGGATGAGCTCTACCCTGTTCTGAAGATCAAGATGAGCGGTAGGTTCATCCAGAATGATCAGCGCTGTATCCTGGGCAAGGGCTCTGGCAAGCATTACTTTCTGATGTTCTCCATCACTCATTTCATCCATATTGCGCTCAAGAAAATTTTCAAGATGTACAGACTCAATAGCTGCATTGATCTTTTGATGATCAAGGGCATTCAGGGTTCCCAGCCAGCCTGTATATGGATACCGCCCGAGAGCAACCAGCGAGAATACCTTCATATTTCCGGTCTTTAACTTGTCTGTCAGCACAAGGCTCAGGCGGGTAGCAATAGCTGAAGGCTTAAGTTTGCTGACCAGGTCTGTACCCATAAATACCTCTCCTGAAAGTGCAGGCAGAATACCGGCTAACGTTTTTATGAGGGTAGATTTACCAGAACCATTGGCCCCAAGCAGAAAAATAAGCTTTCCTGCGGAGATCTCAAGAGTCAGAGGGCCTGCAATTTTCCGCTCTTTTCTGCCTTTTGATGCATATCCTATGACCAGCTCACGTGCCGATATAACCAGTTGCTTGGGAAGATTCATAAGCTGCGCAGGTTATTCCGGCGTACAAGGAGCCAGATCACTACAGGCGAACCCACAAGGGCAGTAATTATGTTAATTGGTAAAGCAGTCTGATTTCCGGTAAATTGTGAGATAATATCACAGCCCAGCATGACCAGCGATCCCAGAAGGCAGCAGGCAGGAATGAGCAGCCGATGGTCAGCACTATTGAACAGGGAGCGCGCAAGGGGTGGTATGGCAAGACCAATAAAACTGATCGGACCACAAAAAGCGGTAATACTTCCGGCAAGAATGCTTGTACTGAAGATGATCATAAACCTTGCTTTCTGAATGGTAAGACCCATACTCTGCGCATAATTTTCACCAAGTATCAGGGTATTCAAAATTTTTGATGAGGTAAAAGCCATGACCAGACCCAGCATCACTACCATTGACAAGGCCAGAAGGTGGCTTTCGGTGACCCCTCCAAGGGAGCCAAAAGTCCAGAGTAAAAATTCTTTGATCTGCTCAGGAGCTGAAAAATACTGCCAGATGCTGATAACCGAGGTGACCATGGTGGCAATCATAACCCCCAGTATAAGTACTACAAGGTTATCTTTTAATCTTGCTGAGATCAGCAGAATAATTCCCATGACCAGGGCTGCACCCAGAGAGGCTGCCAGAATAATGACCCAGCTCCCTGAAATGCCAAGTTCCTGAATGGTGTAGATGCTGGTCACAGAACCTCCATAAAACATCACAAGGGCTACCCCCAGACTGGCCCCCGATGAGATCCCGAGAATGGAAGGATCGGCCAGCGGATTTCTGAACAGGGTCTGCATCTGCAGGCCGCAGACAGATAGGCCGCATCCTGCAATAATAGCTGTGGCAGCCTTGGGGATCCGGATCTTTTCTATAATAAAGCTCCATGCAGAGTTTTCTGCGGGCTGGTTGAACACGATTCTGATCAGTTCTTTTAGCGGAATGAACACCGGCCCAATTGAGACATCCAGCAAAAACAAGATTACCAGGCATAGCAACAGAATCCAGAATACTGGGGGCGGCTGGTTTTTGGTGTTCCTGTTCAGATGGTTCATCAGTGAATTTGAGTATAATAGAATAAGGTATGAAGAGGCAGGAGTTCGGGATGAGCGATCTTTATCAGGTCGGCCAGAATAATATCAGGATGTACGCCTCCTGATTCCCAGTAATCATTGGCACCCTGGCCGTTGGTCTGCAGGTTGTAATTATACAGCTGATCATGCGTAAAGGGTCCAAAATCCCTGAAGCGGATATCATGGGCCAGAATTTCAGTTTTCTTAGAAACATAGCCCAGGTTTAACCAGAGATCGGCATGAAGGGCCACAGGGGCAAGAGTTTCAAAATTAAATGAAAGGCTTCCGCTACCCAGACTTTGCGACCACGTATAATCAATTGCAGCATCCCTGAGAAAGCGGGCCATATAACTATGGCCTGCAGGGGTAAACCAGATTCCCTTATAAGGCATCCCGAGAATTGCCATGGGCCGGTATGTTGCATTTTTACTTAATCCTGCCAGGTGCAGGTATTCTTTTTCGATAAGGCTGAACTTCTTGTTGACAAACTCTTCCTTATTGACCAGCGCCCCCATTAATTTGACCCATTCGGCCCTGCCCAGAGGACTTTCCTCCAGCCATTCCCCATTCAGCAGAACTGGAATTCCTGCATTTTCAAGTGTTTTATAACGGCCATAACTGGCATCGGGGTTTGCATCGACCATAACCATACCCGGATGCATGCTTATCAGGGCTTCATTGTTCATGGAGCCGTCATTTCCGATCTCTTTAATTTTTCCGGCTTGGATGTTTTTCAAAACTTCCGGCGAGCTCACATATTTCAAACTGCCCAGGCCAGTGATCAGGTCAGCGGACCCTGCAAAATCAGCCAATGCAATATGCATGGATGACAAGGCTACCATGGAGGTCAGGGGAATAAGAATCTTTTGTATGCTGGCATACCTGGCAGGAACCGGGATTTCTTTGGCAATAAGCAGGTATTTCAGGGTATCAATACGGGCTCCTGCCCTGTTCATAATATTCAGGATCTTATACGTTCCCCAATATTCAAGGCTAAAGTTCTTCGCATAGCGGATCTCAGACAACTGGGGAAAGGTATTCAAGGCGGACCCTGATGCAGTTCTTTTTGATGAGGACGGTGAATGACAACCGCTTACCAGATATGCCAGTACTGCCAGATAGTGAAGTGATTTTCTCATCGCCGCTGAATATGGTTGCTTATAAATTCTGCCCTTCCAGCCAGGCTCAGCCTGGGTACTTCAACCAGCTTATATTTCAGGCTGGTATAAGTTTCAAAGAGACATTCATAGATAAGTGCCGATTCCCCGGCAGACTGCCAGCGCTCTGCATCTTTTGTATAGATCTCTTTCCAGGGAGGAAGAATGAACACTGTTCTTTCATAAGCAGGTTCAATTTCAGCATCTAGAAATTTTTCCTTCACCGGTTTCCCCGCCAGCCTGAGGTAGGCAATTATATCAGGAATACCCCTGTCAAAAAAGGTCAGCCCCCCTGAAGGGTAATTCTGAATTTCTTTGAGCATCTGCTCCAGGCATTTATCAGCAAAGCAGCAGAGGTCATTCCAGGGAAGACATGTAGAAAACACAGCTGCCTCTGTTCTGATCAGCTTTCTGGAAACTTCTTCAGAACAGGAAAATCCCCTTGTTCTGAGTTCATCCAGAAGGCTTGTCTTGCCAGCCCCCGGGCCGCCTGTCAGGATATATCTGGGCATAGGCTTTTTTTATTGGTATTCAGATCAGCCCATTCTCCGATTGCGTCAACAAGTGCATTATTTTTTTCAGCGCTTAAGGTCGCCAGTCTGAAAGAACCATGATGCAGCCCCCTGAAATTTGAGGCATCCCTGATCAGCATTCCATGGCAGCCTAGCAGATGATCTTTTAACGCAGCGGCAGTACCCTGATTAAGTTCAGCCAGAAGATAATGAGTATGCCCTGCATGAATTTTTAAAGGAAGTTCAGTTAACTTTTCTACGAAATTTGACTTCTCCCTTAAGAGCGCATCAAGGGGTAATTTCAGCCGCTCATAGTTTGAAAAGATGAATTCACCTGCTGCCAGTGCCAGGGTGTTCACCGACCAGGGTGATTTATTCGCCAGGATTCTATTGATCAGATTACTGGATGCCGCTATATAACCCAGTCTCAGGCCTGGTATGGCATATGCCTTTGTAAGGGAGCGTAGAACAAGAAGGTTTTCAAAATGCGCTACCAGGTCTATGACAGACCTTGTAGCATGGGTAAACTCTATGAAAGCTTCGTCAATAACAAATACAGTGGCTGGGTTCAGGCTAATCAGTTCTTCAATTGAATTGCATACTGCCCCATCGGGGTTAGCCGGATTGCAGAGAAAGAACAGGTCGCATCCAGCTAGATTGCCGGGTTCCAGCAATCCATGTGGCAGAAATTTCAGAGAATGTTCATGCATGCGGCAGGCATCCTCATACTCTGAAAAAGCAGGGATCACCAGCGTAGTTGTCGACCTTCTGAAGGTCTGGGCAATGAGGTAGATGCTTTCCGTGCTTCCATTGCTGATCAGTATATTCTCAGCATTTAGTTTATGAAACCTGCTTATGGTCTCCGTCAGGCCCCCGGCGGCTGGCTCCGGATACCTGGTTATCGCCTCCCATTTTGAAAACAAATACTCCTTAAGACCTCTGGGCGCACCTCCATACCAGACATTCGTACTGAAATCAGCCGTAATTACCTTGTCTTTATACTGGCTGCGGTCGTCTCCATGTCCGGTAAGCATTGTCAGAGGCTTAAATGAATTCCAATTTCTGTATGAAAACGAAGGGTATTGTACCCGTAAACCTCAGTATAGGATCTGTTCAGTATATTAAAAAGCTGGGCAAATACTTTAAGTCGCTTATTGAAAAAGTTTTGTTCAAGATAAGCATCAAGCTGGGAATAACCTTTAAGATTCACGAGGTCGATCTTTGTATAGTCGGCAAAGTTCTGGTCAAACCGGTGCTGGTATGACCGGAAGTTCAGGCTGATATAGGATTGGCGGATCTGGTAACCGGCAAATATCCCTATACTGTATTTAGGCCTTCTGATCAGGTTATAATAACTTGTATCCCTGCCTGAGGGTAATCTGGTAGTAACCTTTCCATCCACATAGGCAAAGAATGTTTTTATATTCAGGCCTGAGACCGGATTCCAGTTTGGTTCGATCTCCAGGCCTTTATCATTCTGACGGCTCTGATTCTCATACCTGTTATTGTAATAGGTGATCTCATTTCTGATCGACCGCCTGAATATAACGGCATCAAGGCTGAAAGTATGGGAAGCGAAAAAGGAAATACCTGTTTCATAGGAATAGGAGGTTTCAGGTTTCAGGCTTTTGTTCGCGCCAAAGGCTCCAAAAAGTTCAGTGATTGTAGGCGCTTTAAAAGCCGATGCGGCGCCTGCAAAGACCTTTACTTCCTTAAAGAATGTATAGGAAGGGTTGATGTTCCAGGTCAGGTTATTCCCATAGGTAGAATGGTGGTTTAGCCGGCCTCCCAGATCCAGGTTAAAGCCCGCCAGGTTTTTGATAAAAAAAGAGGCATAAGGGCTGATCATAGAAAGGCTGGCCTGCTTAAATTTACTCACCGAATCAAGTGTCCCTTCATACTGATGGCTTAAGCCCCCGATGAACTGCATATGGGAACCCAACTGCTGGGTGTAATAAATCTCAGCCTGGTTAAAGCGGCCTGTATAGGCATACGGGCCATACGCACTATTAAAAGAACGCTGCGTATAAGTATAGGCATCATTAAAATACAAGGTTCCCGATGCCGGAAAAATATAAGAACCCGTGATGCCCCCGGTCATAGAACGGAGCTTGTAGGTATAGGCTCCATCCATAAAAGCATCCGCAGGATAGGTACCCCTGTTGGCCGTAAACCTGAAATATGGAGAGATCTTCAGGCTTGCATCAGGGCTGAACACGAGCTTTGCCATCA
>JAYWCR010000073.1:0-3823 GCA_043780395.1 Sphingobacteriales bacterium | reverse complement strand
GTTGGCAACCTTTAATCCGTCCAGAACGTCACAATTCTGAATAGTAAAATTATAATAATCATCCATCAGCATTGCCGATAAATATGATAGCTCTTCACTTGTCGGTATGGGTGTGAGGTGAAAATCCTCAGGTACAGTTATTCCTTCAGGTTTACGCGAAAATAATTCAAGGATAAGAGGAAAATCATCTGCCTGTGGATTGGTAAAGCGAAAAAACTTGCGCTCCATCTGATCAATGTTTTGCTTCTCGTACCTGCCATCCCGGATGAAATGCCAAAATTGCGCTAAAAATTCTTGATCAATGGCTTCAATTATAAGGAGCCTATCAATATCCTTTGTTGCCCGGAAATTAATTCCTTTTGATTCCAGCCGTATTTCACAGGCTGTACCCCCTATTATAATATAGTTTTGCTGATAATGTTCGAAGTAGGATCTTAAGCGGTCTAATCCCTTTACCATTTTATCTCTGTCAACAATTTGTCTAATGCTATTTTTACGCGTTCATCTTCTTCGTTGCGCATACTTAAATACAAAGAAAGTGGATCTACCATTTCTTTCTTTGATAACAAGCAGGGGTCGTAATGCCAAACCTCTACCCGGCTACCCTCCATATGAGGATCAAAGGAGATCAGGTCTTGGGTCAGCAGCTCTTTGAACAGTTTTTTTTCGATCGCATAGCTTTTTATTTTCCCTTCATTGATGTCTGAATATTGACTAAGGGCTGTATCGTTACCCCAAAGAAAACCGGAGGTTTCAGCAGGTATCTCCTCTAAAAACTCAACATCCCTGACAGGTGATCTCATCAGCGGTTCAACTTCTAACCATAATTTATCGGACTGCCTTTGATTAAAAATGATTTGTTTGTGTTTTGCCCCTTTTACTGTGATCAATTCGTGCTGTTCCAGCTCTTTGGAAATCCGTGATACGGCCATGGCCGAATAGTTCAGTGCACGGGCAACATCTTGTAGCGGCGTATTTTCAATAGATTTTATTTCCAGGTGATATAAAACGGCCAGTTGTGTGCGATATGAAAGTTGTTCCTTTTTGTCTATGGCTGACCGGTCGGTGTACTTTACATCGTTCAGGTCCATTAATATCTCTGGTATGTATAACTGTCTACCAGGCTGTACGAAGGCGATATTTCTGGCTATCAATCGTTTTCTTTCCCAAGACTCCAGATTATTTAAAATAAATACGATCGGAAGCTTAAAAAACTCCCTTAATTGATGTGCTTGTTTTTGCTTTTGCTCGGGTGTCAGGCTTAAATCCTTTTCTGGCTCAACAAATATCATCTTCCTGTTTTGGGTATCACCCTCATAAAAAGTATAGCTGCTCCTTAAATATAGCGGTAGGATTGCCAAGACCTTACGCGATATTGCCTTTATACTTAGCGTAATGGCAAAACTGTCTTCTAAGTAGTTAACCAGGCTTTTCATGTCTTAACCATACTAACAAATAATTTGCACACTAACAATCGTAATGTTAGTGTGCAAATTATTTGTTAGTAAAAGAAGGCTTTCAGGTCAGGTAAATACATACAGGGATATGGGTAATTGAATCAGGTTGGTACTTATTACTGCTTAGGCTTACTTCTATTATACAGGAGTATTCTAGGAAACAAAGTTACTCAAGGCGTTACATTGGGCGGGAGTAGGCCATTAATGTAATCTGTACAGAAATGGGTAAGCTTACACTGTCTTATCGGTCAACCCAACCCTTTAAAATTGTAGGAGAAGTGATAAAGTGGAAATTCCATACACCTGCGCAGGTTATGGCCATGAAAGATGCTCTGGCAAAACTTAGAGAACAGGGAATAGACTCATTAAATGACTAGTTTATAGTTCGGTGTATTCCTGGTAAAGCAAAGAGGTAAACAATATTACCTTGTCTTAACCCTCAACCACCCGCATTTCCTGCGTTGCACCCCGTGTCCGGTACATCAGCATCAGGCAGAAGAAAAAGCCGACGAGGGCAAGGCCGGCACCCACATATTCAGGCGAGGTATAGCCTAATCCCATGGCAATGGGCAGACCACCGAGATAAGCACCCAAGGCGTTTCCGAAGTTTGAAGTAGCCTGGAGTACAGAAGAGGCCAGCATTTCTGCTCCTTTTGCAATCTGCATGATCAGGATTTGCATCGGTGCAATGACACTGAAGCCGACAGCTCCGGTTAGAAAGATCATAAAGATGGTTGGGATCTTATAATGGCTGACAATAACGAAACTTAGTAATACCACCACCATGCTGGTGAGCAATATAGCGGTAGTCAGCAGGGGTGAAAACCGGTCTGCCAGGCGGCCACCAATAAAATTGCCTGTAGCCATTCCGAAGCCGATGATGACCATGATAAGCGTGACCATATTGCCACCGAAACCGGTCACATGGGTCATTAGCGGGGCGATATAACTGATCCAGGCAAAAAAGCCTCCAGTGCCGATCGCAGAAATACCGATTACCATCCAGAGTTCTGGCTTCTTGAAGATATTAAGACTTTGTTTAAAGCTGATTCCGCCAGCTGGCTTGAGCGCAGGCATCCAGATCCTGATGCAGATGATCGAAATCAGGGCAAACAGGGTGACCAGCCCGAAAGAGATTCGCCAGCTCAGGTTATGCCCGATATAGGTACCGAGCGGCACCCCGATAATATTGGCAACAGTCAGCCCTGCAAACATGACAGCAACGGACCTGGCTTCACGGCCGGGATCAGCAAGCCTGCTGGCTACAACTGCACCCATGCCGAAGAAGGCTCCATGTGGCAGGCCGCAAAAGAAGCGTGCTGCAAGCAGCCACCCATAAGTAGGAGCAATGGAAAAGAGTCCGTTAAAAACAAGAACCATCGCCATTAAGCCTGTCAGGACTTTTTTGGGTGGGTATCCACCGGCCAGCCCTACCATCAGAGGAGCACCGATTACCACGCCCAGCGCATAAATTGAAATCAGGTGCCCGGCTTCAGGTATCGTGATAGAGAGGGAACGTGAGATATCAGGTAACACCCCCATCATCAAAAACTCGGTCATGCCAATGCTGAGGCCACCGAGGGTAAGAGAGATCAGGCTAAGTTTAATTAATGGAGCGCGGTCTTGAGATTTCATAAGTCGGCAGAAGATAAGATTTTTGAAGTTAATGTGGGTCTACCTCGAAACATCGGCCCCCTGAGCCACATATTGCCGGTAGTGAGCGGTAATGGCAGACATGAAATCGTATTCAGTGGATCCCTTGATGAAGTCATAGCTGGGCCGGTAAAATTTCATGAACTGGTCGAGTGAAGTTCCTTGCAGGCCAGTCAGGGAATTGACCAGGTCTTTGGTATACCTGCGGTCAACGTAATTGTCTTCTTCGGAGCGGATCAGCATATCCTGAAACCGGCTCTTGGTATTCAGGGCATGGGCTCGGTTAAACTTCTGGTGAATACCCAGGGGTTCGAGAATGGAAGCCGCCAGTTTACTGCCGACAGAGCGCTGCTGGTAGTCGAAGAGTTCGGCGTTGGTGACCCGGTTCTGGATCGAATCTTTGCGGTAGTTTTTAATGCCTGTAACGGTTACTCCCGGCAGGCTGAGTTCTTTCGACAGCATGAAGATATCTTCGGTAAAGAAATTCACCTTTTTGGGAACGACCAGAAATCTGGGAGCATAACCGATAAAGCTAAACCTGATCGTATCTCCTGCATTGGCGTGCAGGTAATACTTTCCATGTTCGTCACTTTGCAGGCCGTCCTGACTATGCAGACGCTGTACACTTACTCCGGGCAGGATCACATGTTCTTCTCCATCAAAGATCTTTCCGCTGACGATCACCTGCCCAAAGGCGCCAGAAGAACAGCAGG
>JAYWCR010000072.1:0-8140 GCA_043780395.1 Sphingobacteriales bacterium | reverse complement strand
TTTTGAAACTTTGATCCAGCTCCCATATCTACGATTTTCAACCCCTTATGGTTCTGTTTTAATGCAGCACGAATTGCTTCCCAAGCCATGGTAACGGGAACAATTTCCTTCCCTTTTAAAATCGTAGTATAGAATTTGAAGAGATAGGGCGAATGCAGGTCGTGTGCATCGCTGGATTTCAGCTGATGCCATAGATATTTTCGGATGAACCGTAGAGAAAACATCGTCAAACATACGGATTCTCTGCACCCTAATAAGGATGCAACTCTTACCTATCTATTAACTGTGCAGTTCTGCTGGATAAAACTTCATAAATTTGTAATTCTGATCATAAAAAATGGAAATAGATGCTAAGGAAATAGCAGCGCTGGTAAGGTTGCTTGACGATCCGGATGAGGAAGTATTTAACAATGTTGAAAGCCGTCTTCTATCGCTTGGAAACAGCGTCATAAGCCAGCTTGAAGAAGCCTGGCAGAACTCTTTTGATGCTTTGCTTCAGCAGAAGCTGGAAAGTGTGATCCATAAGATCCAGTTCGGCTCTGTAAAGACTGAACTTCAGGCATGGAAAGATACAGGTGGGAAAGACCTGCTGAAGGGTGTTCTGATTGTAAACAGGTATCAGTACCCTGACCTGAATGAGCAGAAACTTGAAAATTTACTTGAAGGGATCAGAAGAGATGCGTGGCTTGAAATGACCTATGAAATGACCGCCCCTGAAAAAGTGAATATTCTGAACCATGTATTTTACCGCATCCATAAATTCAGTGGAAATACAGCAAATTATCAGGACCCTCAGAATTCTTACCTGAATCTGGTATTGGAATCTAAAAAAGGCAACCAGATCTCACTAGCGATTATTTATTCTTTAGTTGCACAGCGTCTCAATATCCCCGTTTTCGGGGTAAACCTTCCGCAGCATTTCATTCTTGCCTATCTGAATACAGAAAATGATCTCAGTTTAACTGATCCGGCAGATGATAATGTAAGGGTACTCTTTTACATAAATGCCTTTAACAAAGGATTTATGTTCTCAAGAAAGGAAGTCGATCACTTTCTCAAGCAGCTTAACCTGCGCCAGCGTGAAGAATTTTACCTGCCATGCCCTCCACTTGACATAGTCCGCAGGATCATCCGAAACCTTGTAGGTTCTTATGAAAAGCTTGGCTATGAACTAAAAGTAAGGGAACTCTATGAACTTGCTGAAATTCTGGATGCTGGAATCACTGGTGAAGAGAGGAATGATTAGTTTTCCATAAGAAAAGCCTTGATGAATTCATCTATTTCTCCATCCATTACAGCCTGAACATTCGATGTTTCATGCCCTGTACGCAGATCTTTGACAAGTTTATAGGGCTGGAATACATAATTCCTGATCTGGGAACCCCATTCTATCTTTTTCTTGGAGCCTTCGATCTTATCAGTGATCTCACGTCGTTTCCGCAGTTCAACTTCATAAAGCTGGGACTTTAGTAAACGGAGTGCATTTTCTTTATTCTGAAGCTGTGACCTTGATTCCTGATTCTTAATGATGATCCCTGAAGGTTTATGATACAACCTGACGGCAGTTTCCACCTTATTTACATTCTGACCACCCGCTCCGCCGGAACGAAAGGTTTCAAATTCAACATCCGCAGGGTTAATATCAATTTCTATGGTATCATCTATCAGGGGATAGACATAAACCGAAGCAAAAGATGTATGACGTTTTGCATTGGCATCGAATGGCGAAATTCTTACCAGCCGGTGTACACCGTTCTCTCCTTTAAGGTAGCCATAAGAGAAAGCTCCGTCAAACTGAAGTGTTACGGATTTGATGCCCGCCACATCACCAGCCTGGTAATCCTGCTCAGAAACTTTATAGCCGTTCTTTTCTGCCCACATGATGTACATACGCATCAGCATACTTGCCCAGTCACAACTCTCCGTACCACCGGCACCCGAATTGATCTGAACAACAGCGCTGAGCTGGTCTTCACCTGCACTGAGCATATTTTTAAATTCCAGGTCAGAAAGCATTTTTTCAGTTAACTGAAACTGCTCTTTCATCTCACTCTCCGTTACACCTTCATCTTTGTAAAAATCATAAAGCACAGAAGTATCTTCGAACGAGGTATTGACCTTGTCAAAGCTATCCGTCCAGGCTTTTAATGACTGTACGTGCTGGAGAATGGATTCAGCCTGTTTAGGCTCATCCCAAAATCCTGGAGCCAGGGTTTTTTCCTGCTCTCTTTCTATTTCTTCATTCCGCCGATCGACGTCAAAGATGCCTCCTCAGGGAAGTTATCCGATCCCTTAAATCCTTAAGCTGTTCGCTAGTCATGCGGCAAAAGTAAAAAATTTAACCGTCATGCGAAATTTAAAAAAAAGTGATAATCTTTATACAAAACCTCAACACGTATTTATGCTTAACTCTCAGGAATTTACCAAAACCAAGGCGTATCATTTACTTCTTGAACATTTTGATAAACAGAAGAATTTTTCGTTAAAAAATGCTTTTGAAAAAGACGGAGACCGGTTTAACCGGTTTTCAAGGCAGTTCAACACTATTCTCTTTGACTTCTCAAAAAACCTGATCACAGAAGAGACCTTGAGTTTATTGCTGGAGCTTGCCAGAGAATCGGGCATTGAAGACGGTATAAAGAAAATGTTCTCAGGCGATCTTATAAATCAGACTGAAGGCCGTGCCGTACTACATGTTGCATTAAGAAACCAATCAAATACGCCTGTTCTTGTAGATGGCCGGGATGTAATGCCTGATGTGAATGCAGTTCTTGACCAGATGAAAGGAATTGCTGACAGATTCTCTGCAGGCACCTGGCTTGGCTATACAGGCAAACCAGTTACAACAATTGTTAATATCGGCATAGGCGGCTCAGACTTGGGCCCCTTTATGGTAACGGAAGCTCTTAAAGCCTATAAAAACCCTGCAATTACCGTACATTATGTATCCAATATAGATGGGACCCATATTACCGAAGTACTGAAGAAGGTAGATCCTGAAACAACCCTGTTTATGATCGCTTCCAAAACATTCACTACCCAGGAAACGATGACTAATGCGTTTTCTGCCAGAGAATGGTTCTTAAAGAAAGCTGTTGATGAGGCCCATGTATCAAAACATTTCGTAGCTATTTCAACCAATGCAGAAGGGGTTAAAAAATTCGGCATCGACATTTCCAATATGTTCGGTTTCTGGGACTGGGTAGGCGGAAGATATTCACTCTGGTCAGCCATAGGCCTTTCCATTGCCTGTTCTATCGGTTATGAGAATTTCAAAGAATTACTTTTAGGAGCCCATGAAACAGACCTTCATTTTAAGGAAACAGCACTGGAAAATAATATTCCGGTAATTATGGCCCTTCTGGGCATCTGGTATAATAATTTTTATGGATCCCAGACCGTAGCACTTCTTCCTTATGACCAGTATATGCATGCATTCCCTTCTTATTTCCAGCAGGGTGATATGGAAAGTAACGGGAAGCATGTAGACAGGAACGGGAACGATGTTAATTACCAAACAGGACCGATCATCTGGGGGGCAGCAGGTACCAACGGGCAGCATGCTTTTTACCAGCTGATCCATCAGGGTACAAAACTGATCCCCTGTGATTTCATTGCTCCTGCCATTTCCCATAACCCTCTTGGAAAACACCATACCTACCTGATGTCAAACTTCTTTGCCCAGACAGAAGCCCTGATGAACGGAAAAACGCTGGAGCAGGTACGTGCGGAACTAAAGAAAAGCGGAAAGACTGATCAGGAAATACAAAAGCTTGCACCCTTTAAGGTCTTCACCGGAAACAAGCCCACCAATTCATTCTTAATTAAAGAGATCACGCCAAGGAGCCTTGGCAACCTGATCGCTCTTTATGAACATAAGATCTTTGTACAGGGGCTTATCTGGAATATCTTCAGCTTTGATCAATGGGGTGTTGAACTGGGGAAGGAACTTGCCAGCCATATCGTACCGGAACTGGAGTCAGACGAGCCATCTACCAGTCATGATGCCTCTACAAACGCACTTATCAATGCCTTCAAGCAAATGAAAAGCTAAGTACATTCTCATACACCCGGAAAAAAAGCATCTTCTATATGGAAGATGCTTTTTGCGTTTAACCCCTGGTCTATGAGCACCGAAATAATATCATACCGTATCTCACCACTGTATCTGTATTCATGAAGGTAAGCGCCGGATGCTCTACGGATATGCTCCTCTTTTTGAATCCCTACGGCCTCTTCAGGATAGCCAAAAGCTTCACTACCCCTTGTTTTTACTTCTACAAATACCAATACCCGATCTTTGCACGCTATAATGTCAAGTTCATTTCTGCCGGCACGGTAATTTCGTTTCAGAATTACATAGCCCTTCCCCAGCAGAAACTCTGTAGCAGCATTTTCGCCTGCTTTCCCTGCTTCTATGTTTCTCATTTCCTTTAATTCTTTTCCAAATAAATTTACAATTTTTATTATTTTTATTTATAAATAATAAAAATTGTCTGAGCCTCCCTTCCCTTCCAGGTAAATCTCTCAGGTAGCAGAGATCACCCAACTCACCATTGAAGAAATAGAAAAGCTGTAGATCTGAATCATTCCCGTCGGTATTATGTTTAATTTTGACTATGCCGAAGCTTATTATTCAGAACTGGGATCTTATCTCTTACGATAAGGCAAGAATCCAGCAGGAAGAAATTCTGAAAAAGATTATAGACCTTAAACTTAAGAACAGAGACTTAATTCCAATCCCTGCAGACAAGAGCCTGGCACTGGTTACTCAGATACTCCCTGACAACTACCTCATCTTTTGCGAGCATCCGAATGTTTATACTTTGGGTAATTCCGGCGCCAAGGAGAACCTGCTCCTGAATGAAAGGGAATTAGAGGAAAAGGGAATTGAATATTTTCATATCCGCAGAGGTGGCGACATAACTTATCATGGGCCTGGCCAGCTGATAGGCTACCCAATCCTTGATCTTGACCAGTTCTTTACTGATATCCATAAATACCTGCGCCTGCTTGAAGAGACCATTATTATAACTCTTGCAGAATTTGGGATCATTGCAGGAAGAGTAGAGGGGCTCACAGGGGTCTGGGTTGACTCTGAAGATCCCGCAGCAGCAAGAAAAATCTGCGCCATAGGTGTGCGTTGCAGCCGTTGGGTAACCATGCATGGATTTGCACTTAATATCAATACAAACCTCTCCTATTTCGGTCATATCGTTCCATGTGGCATCAAGGATAAAGCCGTCACCTCCATGGCAGCAGAAACAGGAAAGTCAGTAGATTTTCAAAAAGTACAGACAGCCCTGGAAATGAATTTCAGAACTATTTTTGAGATCCAGCCAGATTAAAATTAAAAAAGGGCCAAAATTAAAAACGGGCAGCCTTCCGAAGAAAGCTGCCCGTTTCAAGCTTGTTGGAGAATGAATTACATCATTCCACCCATACCGCCCATTCCACCCTGGCCACCGCCATGTGAATTGCCACCCTTATCATCTTCCTGCTCATCGGCAAGAACAACTTCAGTAGTTAACAGCATGCTTGCAATAGATGCTGCATTTTCCAATGCAACTCTTGCAACTTTCTTAGGGTCAATAACACCTGCAGCAATCAGGTACTCATACTTGTCAGTACGGGCATTATAACCGAAGTCATCTTTACCTTCACGAACTTTCTGAACAACGATTGAACCTTCACCACCAGCGTTATGAACGATCTGACGTAATGGCTCCTCTAATGCTCTGCGAACGATCTGAATACCAGTATTTTCGTCTTCGTTAGCACCTTTCAGGTTATCAAGACTGTCAATGGCACGGATGTATGCAACACCACCACCCGCAACAATACCTTCTTCAACAGCCGCACGGGTTGCATGAAGGGCATCGTCAACACGGTCTTTCTTCTCTTTCATTTCAACTTCAGAAGCTGCACCTACATAAAGAACTGCAACACCACCGGCTAGTTTAGCCAGACGTTCCTGTAATTTTTCCTTATCGTAATCAGAAGTAGTACTTTCAATCTGAGCCTTGATCTGGTTAACACGGGAAGAAATAACAGTTTTCTCACCTGCACCATTGATAATAGTAGTATTATCCTTGTCGATAACTACTTTCTCAGCATGACCTAAGTAAGACATTTCTGCATTCTCAAGTTTGTAACCACGCTCTTCTGAAATTACAGTACCACCAGTTAAGATAGCAATGTCTTCAAGCATAGCCTTACGACGGTCACCGAAACCTGGAGCCTTCACAGCTGCAACTTTCAGACGGCCTTGTATTTTATTTACAACCAATGTTGCAAGAGCTTCTCCTTCGATGTCTTCTGCAATGATCAGTAATGGACGACCAGACTGAACTTGTTTTTCAAGGATCGGAAGAAGTTCCTTCATAGAAGAAATTTTCTTTTCGTAGATAAGGATATCCGGAGTTTCTAACTCAGTTTCCATCTTATCTGCATTGGTTACAAAGTATGGAGAAAGGTAACCTCTGTCAAACTGCATTCCTTCAACAACTTCAACAGTAGTCTCAGTACCTTTTGCTTCTTCAACTGTAATAACACCTTCTTTCTTTACCTTGTCCATTGCCTCAGCAATAAGAGATCCGATAACTTCATCATTGTTTGCAGAAACGGTTGCAACTTGTTTGATTTTGTTATTGTCATCACCTACTGAAGTAGACTGAGCCTGAAGATTGGCAACAACTGCAATCACAGCCTTGTCAATTCCTCTTTTCAAATCCATTGGATTTGCACCGGCAGCCACATTCTTAATACCAGCTGTAACAATAGCCTGCGCAAGTACAGTAGCAGTCGTAGTTCCGTCACCAGCAATATCTGCTGTCTTTGAAGCCACTTCCTTTACCATCTGAGCACCCATATTTTCAATAGGATCTTTCAGTTCAATTTCTTTGGCAACTGTAACACCATCTTTAGTAATGGTTGGAGCACCAAATTTCTTATCAATAATAACATTCCTGCCTTTTGGTCCAAGAGTTACACGAACTGCATTTGCAAGGATATCAACTCCTCTTTTCAGAGCATCGCGTGCTTCAATATTGTATTTAACTTGTTTTGACATTTGGTATAATTATTAGGTTTTCAATCGTAAATAAGAATCCTGATAAACAGGGACTACAGAACTGCGTAAATATCAGATTCGCGCATGATAAGAAGTTCTTTTCCGTCGATAGTGATTTCAGTACCGGCATATTTGCCATATAATACTTTGTCACCAACCTTAACTGTAGTTGGCTCGTCTTTTTTACCGGCTCCAACAGCAACAACAGTTCCCTGAACTGGCTTTTCTTTTGCAGTATCAGGAATAATGATTCCACTGGCAGTTTTTTCTTCAGCAGCAGCGGCTTCGATTACCACTCGGTCTGCGATAGGTTTGATGTTTATTGACATAGTTATAACAGTTATTAATTAGTGAGATTAATTTGGTTGCCTTTGGTCAGTTTTCATGCCAAGCATCTGAACAGACCCTATTTTGCCATATTTACATTAATAGCAAGGGGCCGGTACAAAACGAAAGTTTAAAAATGACAGGCTGGCAGTAAATAGTCAGACAGAGCCCGGCAGGAAACATTTTATGCTTCACAAACAGGGCGAGGCTGAAAGAATTTATTTCTTTGGCGAGGCTGCAGGGTGTGCTGGTGCAACAGGCGCAGCAGCAGGAACGGCAGCAGGAGAAGAACCTTTCACGCCACCCGGACTTGCAGGCATTGCTGCAGGAGCTGAAGTAGAATGATCGATCTGTGACTGGATAGCAGATTCTTCTGAATTTTTTCCAGGAGAGAAAACTTTCATCCCCAGACAGATTACCAGCAATGCTATAGCCAGACCCCAGGTTGCCTGTTCAAGAAAGTCACCTGTGCGTTTCACACCCATGATCTGGTTTGATGCACCGAAATTAGAAGATAAACCGCCACCTTTTGGCTCCTGGATCAGAACAATAAGAATAAGGAAGGCGCAAACAAGGATGGCAAGTATTGTCAGGAATACGTACATAATGTATGTTGGAGATTTATTGAGGTTTATTTTTTACTTTCTTTTCTTATTTTTTCTTGCAGGCTCGCAAAGTACGCGCTTTTATTTGGAAATTTCAATGTTAAATCATCATAAGCCTGAAGTGCTTTCGAATACA
>JAYWCR010000071.1:0-8329 GCA_043780395.1 Sphingobacteriales bacterium | reverse complement strand
ATGAAGCCGGTAAGTACCATATCAGTTTCATCAGCAACTGAATAGGTAAGAGGCCGCTCATCATATTGTTTGATGGCAACAAGCAAGACCCTCAACCCTTCTTCATTGAGTTTTCTCGAAGTATTAAGCACAATGCGGCGCATGGCATCGTCCATGGGAACGATCTTATCGTTCTCGATATGGAGCTGCTTGTCATCACCCGGGTCAAATGCATGGGTACACTGCTCCAGGATCTCTTCCACAGCACCTTTGCAGATCAGGAGATGCTTTCCATTTTTTTCCTGAAGAATGACACTCATTCTGCGGCGCTGGAAGTCGAACGGGATCTCATCGATCTTGATAAATGAATCTGCTGCATTGACGCAGCTATGGATCTCAGCATGTTCGAGCACAGCCACATCCAGCAGGTTCTTTAACCCGGTCTGATGAAAACTGTTAAGATAGGCCCATTTCATGACCTCATCATCTGCATCCCCGAACACATTCAGGTGCCGCTCGAGCACGATCTTATCCATGGTAAGGGTACCTGTTTTGTCTGTACAGAGAATATCCATGGCACCGATGTTCTGAATGGCATTCAGACGTTTGACGATCACTTTCCGCTTGCTCATACTCTTGGCACCCTTGGCAAGGTTTGCTGTGACGATCATGGGAAGCATTTCAGGCGTAAGACCTACGGCCACAGAAATGGCAAAGAGCAGGGCTTCCCACCAGTTACCCTTTGTAAATCCATTGATCAGAAATACAAGAGGCACCATGACCATCATAAATCGGATCAGCAGCCAGCTTACTTTATTGACTCCTTTATCAAAGCTGGTTTCAGCACGCTTGCCGGTAATGGCCTTGCCAATAGTACCAAAATAGGTAAGGTTTCCGGTAGTTACCACAATGGCCATAGCCGTACCACTTACTACATTTGTCCCCATAAAGCAGATATTGTCAAGCTCCAGCGGAGACTTGCTCTCGGCATCTGCAATGGCATGCTCTCTTTTTTCAAGGGGTAGAGATTCACCGGTAAGCATGGCCTGGCTTACAAAAAGATCCTTGGACTGGATGATCCGGCAATCTGCAGGGATCATGTCACCTGCGCTCAGATAGATAATATCACCAGGCACAAGGTTGATGATATTGATCTCTGTTTTTGGCTGATCTTTACGAAGTACGGTAGCCGTCGTAGTGACCATACTTTTCAGAGCCTCGGCTGCCCGGTTACTACTGTATTCCTGCCAGAAGCGGAGCAGTGAACTCAAAATGACCATGACCAGTACAACGGTCACTGTCTTATAGTCTTGCTCGCCTTTGGCAGCAAGCAAAACGTCCATAACAAAAGATACCAGTGCAAGAATGATCAGCACGGCAATGAAGGGATTTAAAAATGCCTGGAATAACTGTACATACCAGGCAGGGGCTTTCTGATGCTGGATTTCGTTCAGGCCAAATTTGCGGATCTTTTCTTCCACATTTGCCTTACTCAGGCCATACTCGTTACTTTCCAGCATGGCATAGAACAGGCTGCTCTCGCTGCTGCGTGAAATATTACGCAAGCGGGTAACGGCAATGTCGTTGAAGCCCGACACTGTTTTACTCCCTGTTACCTTTGGAATGGCTGCTACTTTCGGATTAACTGCTTCTTTAATCATAGATCTCTTATAAACTTTTATCTATAGGTGTTATTATTTTCATTCTTCACAAATGCCTGCTTAGGATTCTGTTTTATGGCCTACCACTTCCCAGCTTACTTTCATTACATCCTGCTCTATGGTCAGGCGGCTGGCCATTTTTTCCATCAGATAATCTTGCTTGCCTACCGTGATAAGTTCGGCAACGATCTGGGCATTAGCAGGGTTTTCATCTTCTGTGCTAGTAAGCGAGCGAAGCATCAGCTTGTCATCATTTCCGAGTTGCTGCATCAGTAGCACCCGAAGATGATTTTCAGCCCGCTCTTTACATTTTATGCTGATGATATAATCTGTCTGTTCAGCTTCATTTTTTGGAAAGAAGGTGATTTTACTGAGTTTGGTTCCCACCGGACGCAGAATAATATGGGTCAGTACAACAAACAGGGCTGTCACGGAAGCTTCCCCGATCAGGCCAAAACCCACCAGTGAGCCTACGGCGGCTGAACACCAGATCGTAGCTGCCGTATTCAGGCCCTGTACGTTGATACCATCTTTCATGATCACACCGGCACCTAAAAATCCGATCCCGCTGATAATATACGAGGCTACCCTGCCAGCAGCATCGCCACCGATATGAATAGACATAAGTATATAGGCCGTAGAGCCAAGAGCTACGAGGGTATTCGTTCTTAGACCAGCGCTCTTCTGCCTCCATTGGCGTTCAATACCGATGGCAGCACCCAGCAGCAATCCAATCAGCAAACGCAATGCAAATTCGTAAATACTCATTCCTGCTTTTTAATACTCTATGTGAAACCTAAGTGAAAATACATGCACCGGACCTCTCAGGGGGTTATAGGCCGGACTGTCAACAAATTGATAATCGGGTGTTATAAAAAATACTTTCTTAAAGCGGGCAGCATAAAAGACTTCTGCGATCTTTTCCATTGAATACTGGGGAAGCTTTCCATCACCAATGAGGTAATCAAGCCCTCCTGCTGCCAGGTATGCACGGTGAACAGGGGCTATTCCGTTGAACAATCCAGAAAGACCTACCACATCCTGAGGGCGGCCCCAGCTGCGGCCAGCCATTTTAAAACCAAGGCTATAAGACCTGTCAATGGGCGTGAACGCCCAGGTAACGGCTTGCCCATCGTTCCAGCTTGCCCTGGCTGCCATCATAAGATCTTTACTCAGATGCTGCTCAAGGTTTATGCCACCACCCCATTTTATGGCGCGGTAACCGGTTCCCCTGGCCACTGGAAGGGTATCGTGGTTATGTATGCTTCTGGCCAGGTCTGCATAATAAGGGCCATTGTATTTACTGTCAAATCCTATCAGTTTTATTTTACCGGGACGGCCGGCCAGCTGGTATTTACGCTCTAGCTGCAGGGTCAGTGAATGAGCCTTAAAGATCTTCAGATCCTGATGAGGTCCGTTGCCGGTGGTGGGCATCGTAGACAGGGCAGCAATCACTGACCATTCAGGGCCTGAATAAGCTCCTGAAAGCGCCAGGGTATAGCCTCTTGTGTCGGCAGGATAATCCCAGGCACCCATGCCCATCAGGGCCCAGTTCATAAAATCACTGCGCGGGTCATGGGAAACTATATTATCATCGAAAATATCAAGCAGAGAATACTTTCCCGCCCGAAATGTAATTCTTTCTGCTGGTACGTAGCCTGCAAGCTGATTCACATCATCTTCCTGATAAACAAGGGCATCAGAAAGTTTAAAGATCTGCTGGAGATAGGCGCGGCCAACAAAGGGAATCGGTGCCACATTTCCAACCTTATAGGTTTCTCCGTTCGGGAAGCCTGCGATACCTGTTACAGCACTGAAGCCCTTGCCACCGGAAATTTCAGGATTCAAGTAGAATGAGCCACCTTTCCATAAACGCATTCCGAAAAATATCGTAGAGGTAAGCGATGTAGCCTGCTCATACCGGTTGTCAAGGGTTGATCCTCCCTGTGCTCCGAATACCCCGTTAAAGGCAGCTTTAAAAGCAAGGTGTTTCTGGTGCAGTACAGTGGCCTGAAAATGGAATGTAGTACGTTCTTCTGGTTGTTTTTGCAGGTTGGCCGTATCTTTTAACTGGTTCTTGTTTTCTTTTCTTATTGTATCTGATTTTATGACCGGCGAATGCGATGGCTGGGTAGCTGGACTATTCTGCTGGGCCAAGCTCAAGTTGAAGGCAAAAATAAGGGGAATAAGGAGTAAATAGTTCATGAGGTAAGGTGTTTTACTCAATAGATTTTGGCTTTAGCGGGTTAATTCAAAGTACTTTCAGGAGGTTATCGGGGCATCCTGAAAAAAGCATAAGGATATACCGGCCATCGGTCAGATGCCCGGATGGAAAAGGTGTTCAGCCCTGTTATTGGTGCGGGGCGGTAATTGACTAATGGAGAGGGTGATGATCTTTCTCTTTGATGCATAAAATAAAGTTGTCCTCAGGGCAGGACAGCATCAGGAGTGCAATTCTGCTAGAGAGTGGTGAGTATTATCGGATAAGTTCTAAAGGGACCAGGATCCATTTGCGTATTTAGATTAAAATTATTTTTATGGTTATTAATGATTTGCAAAGATAGAATACCTGTGCTATTAGTTCATTAGAAAATCTTTAGAATCTTCTTAGAATCTTCTTAAAAAGAAATAAGGGGTCTCAGAAAGAAGAGGCTTTATACATGTCGCAGTTCAACAGTAAACAGGGTACCCTTTTCAATCTGTGAGCTGACTGAGATTGTGCCTTTATGCAGGTCAATTATTTTCTGGGTTAATGAAAGACCAATGCCATTACCTCCGGCAAACTTTTTATCACCTCCGCGGTAAAAAGGTGTAAATATTTTAGGCAGTTCATCTTCACTGATCCCTATTCCATTGTCCTGAAAACGGAGAATTGTTTTATCAGAAAGATAGGTGATGGCCACTGATGATTCTTTTTCTTCAGAGAATTTACAGCCGTTTTCAAGAAGATTCATAAAGGCTACTTTCAGCAGATATTCATTGCCCAGTACGGAGATGAAATCATCATCTTCAATTTCCTGTTCGAAGATAATATTGATGCGGTATTCAGGATGGTTACGCAATACATCATTGCGGGCATCTACCAGAATTTCGTCAAGCCTGAACTCATTGAATCCTATCTCAGTATGGTCATAATTAGCTTTGGCAAGGTCAAGAAGACTATTGGAAAGCCGGACCAGCTTCTGGGCATCATTGATCGCATGAACAATAGAGGCTTTGTAAGATTCATTGCTCCGTTCCTTTTCAATGGAAACCTGCAATTCGGTGAGCATGGCAGTAAGGGGTGTTCTTAGTTCATGGGATATATTGGAAACAAATTCTTTCTGGGCATCGAATGATCTTTCGAGCCGGTTTAACATGGCATTGAAGGTAATGGCCAGCTCCGCGATTTCGTCCTGACCATTGCCCTCGTTGATCCGCAGGTCAAGGTTGGTAGCCGTGATCTCCTCTACTTCGTCAACAAGGTCAGAAACGGGTTTCAATGCTTTACTTGCAAAAAAATAGCCTGCTATATAAATGAAAATGCTGGCTATAAAAAATGATATAATAAGGGTGAACTTTAAATTACGAAGCTTTACGTAGGCCATTTCAGGATTGTTGACTGATGTCAGTATCGTATCTGTAAACAGAAAATAAATGACATTGGCAAAAGCAAACAGGATCACAGCGATCAGACCGGTGAATAAAAAGGTAAGCTTGTTGCGGATACTCATTTCTCTTCAGTAAAAATAAATCCCAGCCCCGGTTTAGTATGGATTAGCTTGGGCGTAAAATCTTTATCAATTTTTTTGCGCAGATAATTTATATACACATCTATAAAATTTGTTCCGGTGTCAAAATGGGTCTGCCATACCTGGCTGGCAATTTCTGATCTTGAAAGCACCCGCTCAGAATTTTGCATCATATATTCAAGAAGCTTCAGTTCTTTGGGGGTAAGGCTGATCGTCTTGCCAGAGCGGCTGACCATTTTTGTCTGGTTGTTCAATTCAAGGTCAGCATACCTGATAAAAGATAGAGTACCAGATTTAGTTCCGCTTTTGCGGTTCATCACAGCCCGGATCCGTACAAGCAGTTCCCGGAAGTCAAAGGGCTTTACCAGGTAATCATCAGCCCCTGCATCAAAGGCTTCAATTTTATCATTGGTAGTACCAAGGGCAGTAAGCATGATTACAGGAAGATCGGGCTTGGCAGCACGGATCTGTTTACAGAGATCGATCCCATTGATTTTCGGCAGGATAATGTCAGCTATAACAAGGTCAAAATCATGCTGCAGGGCCAGCCTTACCCCCATCTGGCCATCATAGGCGACCATTGCTGTATTTCCATTCTCCTCAAGCCCCCGTTTTACCAGCTCTGCTATGCGCTCCTCATCTTCAACAATTAATATGTTCATCAGGTTAAATTGTTCTTAAAGATACGCATGAGGCCTGAGCCTGGAACATAAAAGAGCCCGCACTTTATGAGAACGGGCTCTTTTTATAAGTACTACAGATAAATTGCAGCAGATATCTGTCAGTTCATGATCATTCCATTCGGATCGATCACATACTTGGTAGCAGCGCCCTTATCAAAGTTTGCATATCCGGTAGCAGCATCCTTGAGTTTGATCACCTGAACATTTACAGCACTGGCAATCTTAACCTTATCGTAAAGGATGGCATTCATCAGACCGCGGTGATATTTCATTACCGGAGTCTGACCCGTATAAAAAGAATGTGATTTGGCCCAGCCCAAACCAAAACGGATGGACAGGTTACCTATCTGGGCTGCCTTGTCTTTAGCCCCGGGATCACCTGTTACATACAGACCTGGAATACCTATAGCCCCCCCCGCACGGGTAATCTCCATGGCCGTATTCAGCACTGTTGCTGCCTGCTCAGTATGCACATCAGCACCATGACCTTTAGCTTCAAACCCTACACAGTCAACAAAACTATCTACCTCTGGCTCTCGTAAAATAGCAGAGATCTGATCACCGAGTGGTGTTTCAAGGTTCAAATCTACGGTCTCACAACCAAAACTTCTGGCCTGGGCAAGACGCTCGAGGTTCATATCACCCACAATGACTACAGCTGCGCCAAGTAACTGGGCAGATACTGCACAGGCAAGGCCAACTGGCCCTGCACCAGCAATATAGACCGTAGAACCCGGGCCGACCCCTGCGGTGACTGCACCATGAAAGCCCGTAGGGAAAATATCAGATAACAGGGTCAGGTCTTTGATCTTTTCCATAGCCCTGTCTTTATCGGGAAATTTAAGCAGGTTAAAATCTGCATAGGGTACCATCACATATTCTGCCTGGCCACCTACCCAGCCGCCCATATCCACATACCCGTAAGCACCGCCTGCCCTGTCACCGTTTACATTGGTACAGATACCTGTCTTACCAGCCTTGCAATTCCGGCAGCGGCCGCAGGCGATATTGAATGGAACCGAAACAAGGTCGCCTACTTTAATGAATTCAACATCACTGCCTGCTTCAATAACAACCCCTGTAATTTCATGGCCCAGAATTAATCCCGCCGGGGCAGTAGTTCGCCCCCGAACCATATGCTGGTCACTTCCACAGATATTGGTAGCCACAATTTTAAGGATCACTCCATGGTTACATTTTCTGTTACCAAGAGCCAGCTTTGGATATTCAATTTCACGTACCTCCACCTCACCGGGTGAGATATACGCAACACCATGATTTTTACACATACATTCTGATAAAGGGACAATTAAATGAAGAAAAATCAATTACAATGCACTCACACCGGCAGTAGCTACCTCATGATCCTGCTCAACAGAGCCTCCGGAAACGCCGATTGCACCGATGATCTTGCCGGAATGATCCTTTAAAGGAATTCCACCCGGAAAAGTGATGAGACCTCCGTTTGAATGCTCAATATTATACAAAGGGCCGCCTGGTTGTGAAAGGGTACCTATAACTCCTGTATTCATGTCAAAAAAACGGGCTGTTTTAGCCTTTTTAATTGAAATATCAACTGATCCAAGCCATGCATTGTCCATCCGGTGAAAACATACAAGGTTGGCGCCTTCATCTACGATAGCAATGTTCATAGGAACGCCAATTTCAGTGGCTTTTGCTTTTGCGGCATGTGATAATTTTTCTGCCTGATCTAAGGTAATGCTCATAAATTTGGTTAATAATTATTGGTTAAATGCACAAGAAATTTATTTCACAAACAGTCATAATTTCTAAAATAAACTGATCCGATTTAAGACTCAGCTTTTTTTTAAATATCTTCGCTTCTGATATTTACAGCATTTTTTAAACATCTTTTTTTATAAATAGTTTTCTCTGCTATCTAAAGTAACAGAGTATATAGCAAGCATCCTGTTTAATGTACCATGCATAATTGCCCTGACCATTTTTGTTTGTCCCTTCCAGGCCCGGATAGTTACCGGTCTACACTTATCCCATATATTTAACCTATGCCTTATTTTAAAGAATTCTCCTTGAAAAGATTTGGATGTCTTGATTTCAATGGTGACCTGTCTTCACAGCTGGAAGAGAAAGACCTGACTTCTTTTATCAAAATTGTATATGTGAAAGCTGGTGGGCTGGTAAAGATAGATTTCGACACTTTTGAGCTGAGCAATGATGCATTCTTCTTTATCAATCCTGGCCAGTATTGCCTCTTTGACACGAATTGTACCGGAACAATGATCTATTATAACAG
>JAYWCR010000070.1:0-6491 GCA_043780395.1 Sphingobacteriales bacterium | reverse complement strand
GATAAACTCATAGATACTCCCCTCGGAGAGCTTGAAACTGAACTTGCCGCACTCTGGAATATTAATTTATAAGCTTAGCCTCATGACCGATAAAAAAACTCCGGAAAGATCCATGTTAACCCCACTGGCCAGGTTCTGCGAGCAGATTCTTCTGGACCTACCTACTGACCCTCATATGGCGCGCCGGGGTACAGAGCATTGGGAATTCTATTATGAGGGCATGATGATCCGTTTTTTCATACATGGTACCAGCTTTCTTTACATCACCACAGCTCTTGCTGAACTGAAAGATGCCGGTCAGGATGTTTATGCCTATATGCTCAGCAATCCTGTATCACCTTACCAGCTTGGCATCTATGATAACTCGGTATTCATCTCTTACCGGGTGCATCTTTCAGACCTGAATGAGTCAAGGCAGCATGAGATTCTGGATAATGGCATCCGGGCTCTGGCAGTGATGGCTGGCAAAACGGCTGATCACCTCGTGCTTGACTTTGGATGTATCAGGTCGGAATAAAACAAAAAGACCGGGCGCTATTAACGTCCGGTCTCTTTGTTTATAAGTAGCTGGGATTAATAAGCCCTTGCAAAGATCACCCTTTGCGTAGAAGGCTTTCCTGAGCGGATACAAACGCCATTCTCCAGCGCATTATCCAGGGGAATACAGCGGATGGTTGCCTTGGTTTCATCTTTAATAAGCTGCTCTGTTTCAGGGCTTCCATCCCAATGTGCCGAAACAAAACCTGCATCTGTATCCAGGATCTGCAGGAACTGCTCATAGGTATCAGCTCTTCTGATATTTGTATCCCTGAAGTTCAATGCCTTCGTATACATCTGCTGCTGGATCTCATCCAGCAAACCGCTCATTCTGGTTTCGATCTCTTCAATATTCCAGACAGATTTTTCTTTCGTATCACGCCGGGCCACTTCAATGGTCTTATTCTCAAGATCACGAAGCCCTAAAGCCAGGCGCACAGGAACACCCTTCAGCTCCCATTCAGCAAACTTAAAGCCGGGCCTCAGGAAATCACGGGTATCAAAATGAACCCTGATCCCCTGGGCAGCAAGGGTCTTCTTAATTTCATTGACCGTAAGGGTGATCGTTTCCAGATCGGCATCCGATTTATAGATAGGCACGATCACCACCTGCACAGGAGCAAGCTTAGGAGGAATTACCAGTCCGTCGTCATCAGAATGGGCCATGATCAGCGCACCCATCAGGCGCGTGGACACCCCCCATGAAGTTGCCCATACATATTCCTGCTTACCCTCGCGGCTTGTAAATTTGACATCAAATGCCTTGGCAAAGTTCTCACCCAGAAAATGGGAAGTACCTGCCTGAAGCGCCTTTCCATCTTGCATAAGGGCTTCAATACAATAGGTATCAAGGGCACCGGCAAAGCGTTCGTTGGCGGTCTTCACGCCTCTCAGCACAGGTAAAGCCATCCAGTTCTCTACAAAATCTGCATAGACATGGAGCATCTGCACAGTTTCAGCAACAGCCTCCTGGGCCGTAGCATGGGCGGTATGCCCTTCCTGCCAGAGGAATTCAGAGGTACGCAGAAAAAGACGCGTACGCATCTCCCAGCGCACCACATTAGCCCACTGGTTGATTAGAATTGGAAGGTCACGGTATGACTGGATCCAGCCTTTATAGGTATTCCAGATGATGGTCTCTGAAGTTGGACGCACGATGAGTTCCTCTTCAAGTTTTGCATCTTCATCCACGACGATTTCTCCATCAGGGTTGGTCTTTAACCGGTAATGGGTCACAACTGCACATTCCTTGGCAAAGCCCTGTACATGGGATGCTTCCTTGGTAAAAAATGATTTAGGAATGAAAAGAGGAAAGTACGCATTTGAATGTCCTGTTTCCTTGAATTTACTGTCCAATACAGACTGCATCTTTTCCCAGATCGAATAGCCGTAAGGTTTGATGATCATACATCCTTTTACAGGTGAATGTTCAGCCAGACCTGCCAGATCCACGAGTTCATTGTACCATTGGGAATAATCGGAGGCTCTGGTTGTTAAATTTTTTGCCATTAGTGGTGCTTGGTATAGAAATTGATTTTAAAGTCACGTTAGGTGCTAATTACCGGTCGAAGGCATTATATCACCGACCAAAGTTAGAAAATAGTATATTAGCTACGGTTTAAAAATAACAGAGATGAAAACCATATATAAATTAATGTTTTTAGGTGTGCTGGGGCTTGGGGCCTGTACAACAACGCAGACAGCAAGGCGCGAGTCTGTTGATGATGATGTGTACTACTCACGAACCAACAGGCCTAACCCTTCGAGTCAGAACAACGACCAGAATAATAGCCGTAATAACAGAAATAACAATCAAAATTCTGACCAGAATAATCAGAATGCTGATCAGAACGGCAGTCAGTACATTCAGAACCCTGCATCAGATTCAAGCCGTTACAACGGTGACAATCAGGTAGACGGTCAGTCAAATGTACAGAATAACCAAAACGACCAGGGATACCAGAATTCATATGATGATTACGATTATGCCAGCCGTATTAACCGTTTCTCTTACCCTTCTTATGGCTTCGGATACTATGATCCCTTTTACAACCCTTACTGGTACAGTCCGGGACTAAGCTTTAACATGGGCTTTGGATTTGGCTGGGGTATGGGATATCCATACTATGGTTACGGTGGCTTCGGCGGTTATGGCTGGGGTGGAGGCTTTGGCTGGGGTGGATTCGGTTATGGTGGATTTTACGGAGCCGGTTATGGTTACGGAGGTTACTATGGCGGAGGTTACGGTGGCGGTTATTACGGAGGTAATAATGGCGGATATGGAAACGGTGGATTTAATTCAGGTGGAAATACCTATGCTCCAAGAAGGTTCAGGGATGGCTACGGAGCCTCCAAGGTTTCTTTTTCACCAAGAGGTTCAGGAAGCTATATCGCTCCCAGCTCATCTGTCAACGGCGGTCGCAGGTCTGATGCCAATCAGATTCAGCCATTAACACCTGCAACAGGTAATTCCACTGGTTCAGTGCCAAGAAGCTCATATATCCCTCCTGTGAATGGAAATACTACCACAGGTACATCCACTGGCTCGGTGCCAAGAAGTTCATATATTGCTCCTGTAAACGGAAATACCACCACAGGTACATCTGCAGATGCGAACATGAATTCACGTCAGGGATCAGGGTATATAGCCCCTTCTTCTACCAACGGCAGAATTAATTCAAACATGCAGAATTCGGGCGGCAGAACTAATATTTTCCGCAGCCGTGGCCAGGGAAATGTAAACAGCAGCTATAATGAATATAGCCCAGCCCAGCAGGTACGTCCATCTAATGGATATAATCAGCAGCCACGCACTAATTCCTATGGGGTGAGCAGGCCTAACAATGGCTTCAATGCTCCAAGGTTTAACCCCGCACCAAGGTCTTACAGTGCACCTGCAAGGTCGTTCAGCGCTCCATCAAGATCATACAGTGCACCTTCTGGCGGAGGCAGCTTCAATGGCGGCGGAGGCGGAGGCGGCGGTCACCGCGGACGTTAAGCATTTACCTGGTACAATAAAATTCAGTATACCTAATTAAATTAAAAACCAGTAAGACGAAAGGGTATCCCTGAAACTCTTACTGGTTTTTTAGCACTACCACCATGAATTATAAAAAAATAATCCTTTTTCTTTGTCTCAGTGCAAGCTCAGGTTCACTCTTTGCCCAAGGCTATGCAGATGATTTATTACGGTATTCACGCACTACATTTGGAGGAACTGCACGTACACAGGGTATTGCCGGTGCCCAGACTGCCCTTGGCGGTGATCTTGGAAGTCTGGCATCAAATCCGGCAGGGCTGGGTTTTTTCAGAAAATCTGACTTCTCAGTAACGCCTACCGTGACAAACTCCAATAATAAAAGTACTTTCCTGGGCAACCAGTACACTAATTCAAAAGGATCTTTTGATTTTACCAATTTAGGGGTGGTCTGGGCAAGGTCTACTCCACAGGCAGATGAGGGTTCCAAGACCTTGGGATGGTTATCCTATGCCTTTGGTCTTGGGTATAACCGCACAAGTGACTTCGGCTCAAATATTTCCTTTGCCGGAAAGAATACAAAGAATTCATTTACCTACTTTTTAGCTGATCAGGCCAACATAAACGGGATAAACTTTGATAATAATAACCAGGCGCTTGATAATTCTATCGGTGGCCAGGCCTACAATGGTTACCTGATCAATTCAGTAAAAAATGCAACAACAGGTAAAAGTACTTATTATCCTGCCGCCAACCCTAACGCAGCCAGTCCGGTAAACCAGAGCGGTTTTAACAATCAGGCAGGAAGCACTAATGATGTAAACCTGAGCTTTGGTACCAATTATGGCAACCAGCTCTATCTGGGTGTAGGTGCAAACTTCACCACCCTGAGAAACTCGTATGCGTTCAGTTATCAGGAGACCGGTATCGTTGATGCGAGTAATTCAAAAGTATCAGGGCTTGCCTATAATGAGAACTTCGATGCTGCAGGAAGCGGATTCAGTGCCAAAGCAGGTGTTATTTACAGACCTGACCCTGCTGTACGTTTCGGTGTTTACGCACAGACCCCTACCTGGTACCATATTACCGAGGCTACCAATTCAGCGCAGGTTTCTGGTCTTGATGGCACGGGCACGGCAATTTATACCCCTGCAGGTCCCGTGAATAATGCTTATGCTTATAATATGAAAACGCCTTGGAGGTATAATTTCGGATCTTCCTTCTTTCTGAAAACCTATGGTTTTTTATCTGCAGATGTAGAACTGGTAGATTATAAATCAGCCTCTTTTCATTCGGGTGATGCAAGCGATATGAATGTAAACTCTGTAGTGCAGAAAAACTATAAAGCAGCAGTGAATTATCGTTTGGGTGCAGAAGCCCGTCTGGGTTTGTTCAGCATCAGAGGTGGGTATGCGCTTTACGGAAACCCTTATAGCAGCAATACTCCCCTGAATGCCGAGGCAACTTCCCTCACCGGAGGCCTTGGCTACAGAAGCGGAAGTATCTATGTAGATGCCGCAGTAGTGAATACCCGCTTCAACAGTACCTATACCGCCTATCCTGTTGCCAGTGGAGGAGGCCCTGTTGCTGCCATTACGACCAACCGTACCGATGTAATGCTTACCGTAGGTACGCATTTCTAAAGATAGTTTACCCCCGTTTCTTTGAAAAACAAAAGCCTGTCAGGGTCGTTGACTCAGGACAGGCTTTTATCATTATATCAATCCCCTATGGCATATAAGAACTTAAAACATTTTATAGATACCCTTGAACAGGCTGGTGAACTGGTTAGGATTAAAGAACGCGTTGACCCTGTGCTGGAAATCACTGAAATTACTGACAGGATCTCCAAGCAATATGGCCCAGCCCTGCTCTTTGAAAATACAGGTTCTGAATTCCCGCTGCTTATTAACTCCATGGGGAACTATAAACGTATGTGCATGGCCCTGCAGGTCGAAGAGATGGATCATGTAAGCAAGGAAATTGAAGGTCTTTTTAAATTACTGACCGGCCCAAAAAATTCTTTGCTTGACAAACTAAAGATGCTGCCACAGCTGGGGCAGATCTCATCATGGATGCCAGTAACCCGCAAAGGAAAAGGTGAATGCCAGCAAGTGGTTATGGAAAACCCTGATATTACGAAACTCCCGGTGCTTACCTGCTGGCCGGAAGATGGAGGCCCATTTGTAACCCTTCCTGTAATTCATACTAAAGATCCTGAAACCGGGATCAGAAATGTAGGCATGTACCGAATGCAGGTCTACGGCCCTACCCTGACGGGAATGCACTGGCATAAACATAAAGTTTCGGCCCGCCATTTCCAGCAATATAAAAAACTTGGCAAGCGCATGCCTATTGCCGTTTCACTTGGTGGAGACCCGGTTTATACCTATGCGGCTACAGCACCCCTGCCTGACGGCATCGATGAGTACATGCTTGCAGGCTTTCTGAGAAAAAAGAAAGTTGAACTTGTACAGTGTCTTACCCAGGATGTGCAGGTACCTGCTGATGCAGACTTTGTGATCGAGGGGTATATTGACCCTGAGGAAGAATTTAGAATAGAAGGCCCTTTTGGTGACCATACAGGATATTATTCGCTGGCTGACCTTTATCCGGTTTTTCATATTACAGCCATTACCCACCGCAAGGATGCGGTGTACCCGACAACGATCGTCGGCATTCCCCCACAGGAAGATGCCTGGATCGGAAAGGCTACAGAAAGAATCTTCCTGGCCCCTATTAAGATGACCATGGTGCCTGAAATCATTGATATGGTCTTGCCCATGGAAGGTGTATTTCATAACCTTGCTCTTGTGAAGATCAGGAAAGACTATCCCGGCCAGGCTCTGAAGGTGATGAACTCTCTATGGGGAGCCGGTCAGATGATGTTCACCAAAATGATGGTCATTGTAGACGAGCATACAGATATCCATAACAACCTGGAAGTTGCCAGATATATTGCCAATAACATTGATGT
>JAYWCR010000069.1:0-8610 GCA_043780395.1 Sphingobacteriales bacterium | reverse complement strand
ATTGACCTTAACCAGGAAAAGATGGGACTTTATGGAGTATCCACTGCCGATGCCCAGGCGGTGATCGGCATGGCCATCGGAGGTCAGGCGGCCACGCAGATCTATGAAGGTGAAAAGCATTTTGACCTGCGTGTCAGGTATATGCCTGAATACCGGACCGATGAAAAGGATATTGGTAAATTGCTGGTACCCACCCTGAGCGGTACTCAGATCCCCTTATCTGAAATTGCAGACATCAGTACAAAAACAGGCCCCTTACTTGTTTTTCGTGAAGCTACAAAACGGTTCATTGGAATTAAGTTTTCAGTCAGGGGCAGAGATCTGGGTGGAACGATTGCAGAAGCCCAGAAAAAGGTAGATGCCCAGGTAAACCTTCCTAAAGGCAGTTTCTTTCAATGGGCTGGTGATTTTGAAAATGAAGAGCGTGCAACAAACCGCCTGATTCAGGTAGTTCCGATCAGCCTGATCGGAATCTTCTTTATACTTTTTATTATTTTTGGCAATGTAAAAGATTCCAGCATTGTATTGTTGAATGTTCCTTTTGCCATTATTGGTGGAATTTTCATGCTCCTCATCAGGGATATAAACTTCAGCATCTCTGCGGGCATAGGCTTTATAGCCCTGTTCGGAATTTGTATTCAGAACGGCGTGATCCTGATCACCAAATTCAAGCATAACCTGGGCGATATAAATATTAAACCCAGGCCAACCCTGGCCAGGGCTATCAGGCTCGGTGTGGAGCAACGGCTCCGGCCGGTGATCATGACGGCTACCATGGCGGCCATTGGTCTGTTGCCTGCAGCGCTTTCAACGGGTATAGGATCCGAGTCATCCAGGCCACTGGCTACCGTAGTGATTGGCGGACTCATTACAGATACCTTGTTTGACTTGTTTATCTTTCCGATTATCTTTGAAATGGCCTATAAAAAAGATAAAAGTGCACAGCATCTGGCAAAGGATGAGCATCCGCAAGAGGGGGCTCCACCAAAACCGGGTCTTGTTTAATCTTATACATACTGAATGAATATTCTGCTCATAGAGGATGAACCGCAGGTAGTATCCTTTATAAAAAAAGGACTCGAAGAACAGCAGAATAGTGTTCAAGTGGCCTATGACGGTACTATGGGGGTACGCATGGCACTGGAGAATGAGTTTGATCTCATTATTCTGGATGTAATTCTGCCCTATATAAATGGTTTTGAGGTCTGTAAACAGATCAGGCAGTTTAAAAAGGAAGTACCCATTTTAATGCTTTCAGCCCTGGGCACAGTGAGTGACAAGGTACAGGGTCTTGAAAATGGTGCAGATGATTACCTGACAAAACCTTTCCATTTCGATGAGCTTCTTGCCCGTATCAAAGCCCTGGGCCGCCGCCGTTCTATTGTTTTGCCGGGTACGATCTATAAGGTAGCAGACCTCGAAATTGACTGTTACCGTAAAACCGTTTCGCGAGATGGCAAACCTGTGACGCTTACCTCCAAGGAATTTACGCTTCTGGAAGTACTTATGTACAACAAGAACAGGGTGCTTTCAAGGGTATATATTGCAGAAGCCGTGTGGGGCATAAGTTTTAACAGAGGAACAAATCTGATCGATGTATATATAAATTACCTGCGCACTAAGATTGATAAAGGCCATCCCCGGCAGCTTATCCATACAGTCATAGGAATGGGGTATGTCATTAAAGAAGAATAGGGTAAATGATGAAAGTTAGAGACCGCCTTTCACTGCAGTTTACTTTCATGTGTGCAGTGCTGCTGCTTCTTGTGCTGACAGGGATCTACCTGTTTGTGGAGCATAACAGGGTGAAAAACTTTTTTAATGAGCTTGATCAGCGTGCTTTTACAGCAGGGCAGTTTTACCTGGCTGAGGATAATTTATCTAAAGAGAACTTTCATGAGGTAAGCAAACGCTTTCCAAAATCACTTTCACATGAGGTGATCCGTATCTATGATGCCAGCTTCCAGCCTGAATTTATTCCTGAGAACCAGATAAAGATCAAAAGGTGGGTACTTCAGAAAGTGCTGACCCAGAAACATATCCAGCTTACAGAAGGTGACCGCCAGCTCTCAGGTATTTACTATGCAGATAATTCAGGAAACTATATTATTCTGGTCTCTGCTTTTGATGAGAGTGGAAACCGTGATATGCATCAGCTGGGTCTTATCATGGCCTTTTTCTTCTTCTTTTCCCTGATCATTACTTTTTTTCTCGGCCGTATCTTTTCCCGGCTGGCCCTGACACCCATTGTTCAGATTACGGATAACCTGAAGAAGATCCGCTCGAGCAGCCTGGACCAGCGTCTGCCTATTCATCAGAATAAGGCCGATGAAATTGATTTTCTGTCTGTAACGATAAATCAGTTGCTGGAGCATCTTGAACAGTCTTTTGAAAGTCAGCAATTATTTATTTCGAATGTTTCCCATGAGTTGCGTACGCCCATTACTACAATTCTGGGCGAGGCAGAGACCACCCTGATGAAGGGGCGGTCAGAAGCTGAGTATGCTGCAACATTGAACAGCATTATTAAAGAAAGTGGAAATCTTCATGATATTATAAACAGCCTGATGGAGCTGATGCAGACAAGCGTGAAGAAATTTGAATTTCAACCGGTGCGGATGGATGAACTTATCTGGGAGATTGTGGATGAGCTTGCATTGAAAAACGAAGAACTGCCTGTAAAGGTCAATTATAATCTGGGTGCAGATGTCTCAAAGTCTACTGTTTATGGAAACAGGGAACTCCTCTTTATCGCCATCAACAATATTATCAAGAATGCCATTAAGTTTTCAGACAAAAAGGAAGTTTTCTGTGAAATATTTTATAATTCAGAAGGTATTAATATTCTTATCAAGGATCAGGGAATAGGCATTGCAGAAAATGATCTGCAAAAAGTATTTAAACCTTTTTTTCGATCCTCAAATGCGCTTTCATACCCTGGGTATGGAATCGGTCTTTCACTCACCCAGAATGTGATCAGACTTCATAATGGGGTCATTAAAGTACGGTCAGACCTTAAAAAAGGTACTGAATTTCAATTGATCTTCCCCAAAGCATCGGTGAAATAAGCAGAGATTAAGTGTTTCTAATGATTAATTAATGAGGCTTTAATACCAGGCTAAGCACGTACTAATTCTTCATGTATAGGTTTGCAACATGAAAACTCAGGTCTTGCAGCCGGCTGGCTCCGGTACTGCAATTGGAACTTTCCTGAGTTTTTTTCGTAAACAACGAAACATATCCTTTACATGAACAATCATTTTTCCAGGAACGGCCTCCTCTTCATAGCGATAAGCATTGTGTTTATCAGTTTTTTATCATGCAAATCTACTGTAGTTCCTGCTACTGATACAGCCAGGCAGCCTTACGTGATCTCAGACTCCCTGTTCAGTACCCTTAAGATTGACACAGCAAAAACAGGATTCATCACGGATGCGATCAGGCTGAACGGGGTTGTAGATTTTAATACTGATAAAGTGATCACCGTATTTCCGCTGGTCAGTGGAAATGTACAGCATATTCAGGTTATGCCTGGTGATTTTGTGCATGCAGGCCAGGTGCTTGGGATTGTAAAAAGTGCTGAGGTTGCCGGTTTTAATTCGGTACTTATTGCTGCAAATTCCGCAGTAAAGCTTACCGCAAGGCAACTCGCCCAGCAAAAGGCCCTTTTTGAAAGCGGTCTTGCATCCCAAGTTGATATTGCTTCTGCTGAAGCTACTTATGAGCAGGCTCTTGCTGCCCGCACGGCTGCTCAGAAAGTATTAAGCATCAATGGAAACAGTACAAGCGGAGAATTTCTGATTAAGGCTCCGATTGATGGGTTCATTGTTTCTAAAAATGTGACCAATGGAATGATGATCCGTACAGATAATAATCAGGGCCTGTTTACCATTTCTAACCTGAAGAATGTATGGATCCAGGCTAATATTTATGAAGAGAATATCGGAAAGATCCATGAAGGTGATACGGCAGAGATCACTACGATCACCTATCCCGATAAAGTATTTAAGGGCAGGGTAAATAAACTGATGAATATTCTTGACCCTACTTCAAAGGTGATGAAAATGAGGATCATACTGGAGAATCCCGGTTATACACTCAAGCCACAAATGTTTGCTACTGTTACTGTCAATCAGACAGAGGACAAGCAGGCTGTTTCTATTGCAAGCGGCGCACTTGTCTTTGACCATAGCCAGTATTATGTAATTATTCTTAAAGGGAAGAAGGATATTCAGCTCCGCCCTGTGGAGATCATCAGCATTGTGGGCAAAACAGCCTATATCAAAACCGGACTCGAAGCTGGTGACCGCATCATACAGTCACAGGCGCTACTGATCTATGGTTCATTAAATTCCTAGTTATAACACCCTAATAAAAAATTGATGAATAAATTGTTGAAAGGTGTTATTGGATTCTCTTTAAAGAATAAATACCTGGTTCTGTTCCTTGCCCTGCTGATCATTGTATCAGGGGTATTCACCTTTATGCAGATGCCTATTGAGGCATTTCCGGATGTGACCAATACTGAGATTGATATCATTACCCAATGGCCTGGCCAGAGTGCTGAGCAGGTTGAGAAGCTGGTGACCATTCCTATTGAGATAGCCCTGAACCCGGTGCAGAAAAAGATTAACCTTCGCTCTACAACTATATTCGGACTGAGCTTTGTGAAGGTCTTGTTTGAAGACCATGTGCTTGATGCAGAGGCACGCCAGCAGGTAATGAACTTATTGCCCAATGCAAATCTGCCTGCCGGTATTGCCCCAGCCGTGCAACCACCTGTTGGGCCCACAGGCGAAATTTACCGGTATACCTTAAAAAGTTCTGTAAGGGATGTACGTGAATTAAAGACCATGCAGGACTGGATCATAGACCGCAGGTTGCGTGCCATACCCGGAGTAGGTGATATCAACAGCTTTGGTGGAAAGACCAAGACCTATGAGATCACTGTAGACCCGGGAAAACTGGCCACCCTGGGAATTACTCCGCTCGATGTCTTTACAGCCATTCAGAAGACAAATATGAATGTGGGCGGGGATATGATCATTCAGAATAACCAGGCTTTTGCTGTGCGTGGCATTGGTCAGCTGAAAGATATTAATGAGATCAGAAATGTCATTGTCAGCAATACAGGGGTTCCGGTGCTTGTAAGCGATGTGGCCACAGTGAATATTTCGAATGTACCCCGTCTGGGATGGGTTGGGCGGAGCGATGCCCATCTTGACAGCAAGGGAAGGCGCAGCATACTCAATGATGATGATGCCGTAGAGGCGGTCATCGTGATGCGCAAGGGAGAGAATCCCACCCGCGTTGTCACTGCATTAAAGGCTGAAGTTGCCCGCATCAACAGGGATATTCTCCCTGCTGATACCCAGATCGTACCTTATTATGACCGCACCGACCTGATCTCCTATGCGACAGAGACAGTACTCCATAACCTGATTGAAGGGATAATTCTGGTTGTAATCCTGGTCTCACTCTTTCTTTTCAACTGGCGTGCTACAGTCATTGTGGCTATCATCATTCCCATTTCAATGCTCTTTGCCTTCATTTGTCTTCATCTGATGGGAATGAGTGCTAACCTTCTTTCCCTGGGGGCGGTAGATTTTGGAATTATCCTCGATGGAACGATTGTGATGGTCGAAGGGATCTTTGTGATCCTGGATCATAAGGCATCCAATATGGGAATGGAGCGGTTCAATAAAATGAGCAAGATGGGCATCATCCGCCGTGCAGGTGCTGAGATCGGCAAAAGACCCTTCTACCTGAACCTGATCATTATTACTGCCCTGCTTCCCATTTTTGCTTTCGAAAAGGTAGAAGGAAAGATGTTTTCTCCCCTGGCCTATACCCTGGGTTTTGCCCTGCTGGGATCCCTGATCACCACCCTCACCCTGGTGCCGGTACTGATTTCGTTTTTGCTGAATAAAAACGTAAAGGAGAAACATAATCCCATCGTTCATGTCTTAACAGCCTTCTTGTTAAGTGGTTTTGTGGGTGCCTTCAAGCGGAAGGAAATTGTGGTTACACTCGCCTTTATACTAATGGCTGCTGGTATTTACTCATTTAAGTTTCTTGGGAGTGAATTTTTACCCCAGCTGAACGAAGGCTCCATCTGGCTGAGGGTTCAATTGCCTTACAGTGTTTCTCTGGATAAATCAGTAGAAACATCCAGGCAGGTGCGGAAGATATTGATGACCTTCCCGCAGGTGAAATATGCCGTATCCCAGACAGGCCGGCCTGATGATGGAACGGATGTGGCAGGTTATTATAATAATGAGTTTGCTATTCTGATGTATCCTGAAGAGTCCTGGAACCCCAAGATCACCAAGGATGAATTGATTGCCGGCATGAACCAGCGGCTTGCGAAGCTGCCCGGAGTAGATCTTAATTTTTCACAACCGATCATGGACAATGTGGAAGAAGCTGTCTCGGGCGTAAAAGGATCTATCGTGGTAAAAGTATATGGAGACTCGCTGAATTACTCAGAGACAAAGATCGACGAGGTTTACCGTATTCTGCGGGGGGTAAGGGGAATTCAGGATCTTGGCGTGATGCGGAGCATCGGTCTGCCCGAGCTTGATATTAACCTTAACCAGCAGAAAATGGCCCAGTATGGTGTAGCTACCGCTGACGCCAATTCTGTGATCGCCACGGCTATCGGCGGCCAGGCTGCCTCCACGCTTTATGAAGGTGTACGCACATTTGATATAAGGGTGCGTTACCCTCAGGAATTCAGGCGAACCCCTGAAGATATAGGCAACCTGCTTGTACCTGCCCAGAACGGATCAAAGGTGCCTGTAAAAGAAATTGCTACGATCACCCGCAAAACTGGCCCCTGTCTGATCTTCAGAGATGAGAACGAGCGTTTTGCCACACTTAAATTTTCAGTCCGCGACAGGGATATGGGAAGCACGATCGCTGAAGCACAGGCCAAGGTAGGGGGGAAGGTATCTTTCAAGCGGGGGTATCATATTGCCTGGCAGGGTGATTTTGAGAATCAGCAGCGTGCAGAAAAGAAACTGCAGCTGGTGGTACCCATCAGCCTGTTGCTGATCTTCGGATTGCTCTTTACCCTGTTTGGAAATTTCAGAGATTCCCTGCTGGTCTTTATCAATGTTCCTTTTGCCCTGGTAGGAGGTATCCTTGCCCTGCTTATAACAGATACCAATTTCAGTATCTCTGCAGGAATTGGGTTTATAGCCCTGTTCGGGATCTGTATTCAGGATGGAATTATTCTGATCACCGTATTTAAAGAGAACCTTATTCATATGAAGGGGCAGGAACAATCGCTGTATACGGCCATGAAGCTGGGCGTGAATGCCCGGATCAGGCCTGTATTAATGACAGCTTTAATGGCTGCTATTGGCCTGCTGCCGGCTGCTCTTTCGCATGGTATAGGCTCTGAAAGCTCAAGACCTCTGGCAAGAGTCGTTATAGGAGGTATTCTATGTGCCATGATCTTCTCTCTATGGGTGTTTCCGCTTATATTTGGTTGGGCATACCGAAAATCAGACCTTACGACGAAGTAAAGGGAGAAAGTAATTTTTTAAATGATCAATCTTGAATTTAATATGTTAAAATCTATTTTATTTAATAAACAGGGATTAACAGTGCTTCCGCTGGTTCTGCTGATCTTTGTTTCTAACAAAGCCCTTTCTCAAGCATTGCCTCAGCCGGGCGCAAAGGCAGATACTGTAGTACTTACCATAGGAGAAGCTGAAAAGCAGTTTCTTGACAGGAACCTGACCCTGCTGGCCCAGAAGTACCAGGTAGAGGCGACTAAATCTCTGATCATTCAGGCAAAACTTTATACCAATCCGAATATATCAGGAAGTGTGCTGATCAAGAACAATAATTACCCGGATGCTAAAGCCCCGGATGGGAGTACCATTAAGGCCAATCATAAGTACTTTGACCTTACCCGTACAGGGGAACAATCTTTCCAGGTCAGCCAGCTTATTGCCATTGCCGGAAAAAGAAGAAATGCCATTAAAGTGGCCAAAATGAATTCTACCATGGCAGAAGACCAGTTCTATGACCTGATCAGAACGCTTAAATCACAACTGCGCACAGATTTTTATTCCATCTATTTTAACCAGCAGTCGCAGGGGGTCTACAGCCAGGAAATTGATGCCCTGACAAAAACATCAGCAGCTTATACACAGCTTCTTGCAAAGGGTTTTATTGCTAAAAAAGAGGCCCTGCGTATTCAGGCCCAGCTTTTTGCCCTTGAAAATGAACTTATTGCCCTGAGCAACCAGATCACCCAGTCCGAAGCTGACCTGAACATTCTGCTTGCCGGAAACGGGGTGTACTATGTGATAAAGGCAGATACAGCAAGGCTGAACAAGCTTACCGTTACTTCACTTTCGCTTCCGGCATTAAATGATTCAGCCCTTGCCAACCGCTATGACCTGAAGGTTGCTGCGGCAAACCTCGAATCAAGCAAGTACAGCCTGCGCCTGCAGCATTCCCTGTCCGTGCCTGATCCGATAGTAGGGTATAATTTTGACAGGAACGGCAGTTATGTGCCCAATAGTCGCCTGCTGACACTCGGCATTGATCTTCCCTTATTCAACAGAAATCAGGGAAATATCCGCAATGCAA
>JAYWCR010000068.1:0-3542 GCA_043780395.1 Sphingobacteriales bacterium | reverse complement strand
TATAAACTTGAATGGATAGAACAGCTTGCTATTCACGCTGCTGAACTCTACAGTTCAGACAAGCCTGTTGTACTTGCAGGTGACTTTAATGTGATACCTACAGAACTTGATGCCTATAAGCCTGAGCGGTGGGTGACTGATGCCCTATTCAGGCCGGAATCACGCGCTGCTTTTGAGAAAATTATTTCCCAGGGCTGGACAGATGCATTAAGAAAAATTTATCCGAATGAAACAATCTATACGTTCTGGGACTATTTCAGGAATGCTTATGGTCGCAATGCAGGCCTGAGAATTGATCATTTTCTATTAAATGCCCGGCTAGACGGCCGTTTGATCAATGCAGGCGTCGACATGAATGTCAGAGGCTGGGAAAAATCGAGCGATCATGGCCCTGTTTGGATTGAGCTTGCTGATTAAGAATGCATTTTATCTGGCGTCCCTGTAGGCAATACCTGTTGAGGTCAGTGTACCCTGGCTGGTAAAAATTGCTGACGTACCGGTTTTAGAATCGTGCCAGGCATAACGGGCAACCATAGGCTGGGTATTCATCCAGCTGGTTGTTGCATTAATAAAGGCTGTTACCTGGGCCTGTGAATATTTCTGAGGGCTGGTATTACTATCTGATACGGTTTGAGGAGCATATTCTGTAACCCAGACCGGAAGGTTATATTTCTGTATAACTGCAGTAATGTCTGCCATGAACTTCTGAGGATCACATCCCTTATACCAGTGTATGGTGATGAAATCGACTTTTACTTTCTGGCTCATAAAGGCTAAAAGCCAGCTTCCATCTACAGAAGGGTTTCCAGCCATTGCAGGGCTTCCTGTTTGCTGCGACCTGGATACCAGAGCCGGCCAGTTGCGTACAGCATCACCGACAGCTATGTTTGACTGGTTTACATTATCAGGCTCATTATAACCCAGAATAATTTTAGCCTGCGATATCTGACTGATCGTATTTAGCGAGAAAACCATGGGAATAAATTCAGCTTTTGAGCTGACAACTGTGGTAAAACCCCAGTTATAGTACCAGCTGATGCCCAGAAGATTTAACTGATCTGCACCAAAACCGCCTTTTTCAGTAAGCCCCAATCCTTTCTTCAATGAAGTTACAACCGGACTGACTGAAGCAAAATGAGTAGTAGAATTTCTAGAACAGGCCGACACACCCATGATGCCGACAAACAACAAGCATAGAATACTATTTTTAAAGATCATTTATACAGAAACAAAGCAGGCTTACTTATCAGGAGCTATACGTAATATCGGTTAATTTGTTCTATATATGTTGGTTGATCGTTAGGAATTACCGTTGCTTTTAGATTCTGTACCTTTCATTAGTTCAGAAAGAAATGACTGGTCATGGGAAGGGGAATCATCTTTCCAGTTGTTTGGAAGCTCTGGTTTTATAGGATACCCGTAGGTAGGGTTACCCTCCAGACGAACGTCGTTGGAGTCAAAATGCTTCAGCTCTCCCTTTTCAAGCCGGATCACCCAGCAGGTATTCACACTCATACCGTAATCGATGATGAAATAAGCAAGGCCGGGGCCAAGGGGAGTAAAAACAACGATCAAGGGGTTAAGCTGTAGAATATTCATTCTTAATTACTATTCATAACCTAAAGTCAATAGTTGAGCCAAAATAAAAGATCAGTATAAAATTCGGAGACAATTCTATTCAGGATGCTTAAAATGCTTATTCTTATATACATATACATGGAAAAGGTTCTAAGTTTATTCATATCGTCATTTTTTGGGTTTTGTTTGCTCGTCAGTTCTTTTGCAGCATGCACTAAAAGAGGCCTGTCAATGCCCCCTGCCCCCTATCCACCCGGTATTCAGATTCTGAACGTTGATTTTTCTATTCATAAAGGCAAGGGCTACCCCTTTGTGTTTGGAGAAGGCGGCGCACCTGCAGATTTAATTACGGCAACTCATATGGCTGGCCAGGGATTTACCCTTAAGAGAACAGGCTGTGATATGAACTGGTTGCTGGGTGACCCTAAGACCATCACCCTGGCAGATTATAAGAATAACGTGAATTCTATCAGAACAGACCCGGCAAAAGTATGGCTGAGCAATGCAGCTGAGCTTGCAGATTATGGTTCAAAGGGGGTGAAATTTATGGCAACCATTGGATACGTACCTGTCTGGCTCTCTTATAATCCAGCTTCTGTGAATGGAATACCTAAAGACTGGGTTGTTTATGAGGAACTGGTTCAAAAGGTTTATTTGAAATACAAGAGCTTTAATTGTGTTCAGCTTATCGAAATATGGAATGAGCCTACAGGCCAGTTCCTGGATCTTACAGGCAGCCCCTACAAAGACAGGTTAACGGCCTACAAGGATATTTACTACCATACAGCCAAAGCAATCAGGGCTATAGATATGACCATTCTCCTGGGTGGCCCAACAGCCGGAGATTCAAAAGCATGGTGTATTGCCTGGGCTGATTCCATGCTGAATGATCCCCGGATCGCCCATGATGTAGATTTTCTGAGCTACCATCTTTATGATAAGGATGCAGGTACTGACCCTGTGGACATCGCTAATTGGAAAGCGGTTGGTGCCCGGCACGGGATAGCAGATTTACCTGTAATAATATCTGAATGGAATTATTCCTATGACCTGGGCATTATACCGCTCAACAATGAATCAACTGATGCCATCAGCTTTGCAGGCAGGCGGCTTACTGATTTTTATGTGAACCATCTGTATGCAGCTTCAATCTATTCCATGTTTCAGTATTCAAGTGCGAATAAATGGAGACAGGACATGTGCGGGATCTTTGAAAATGGAACTTTCATGCCTAAAGTCCGCACCTACTACCTGTTATCAGAAGTATTGGGTTTAGGGAAGGGAGAAAGTCTGCTGAAACAAACCAGCTTTACTGCCGGAAATATAATAACCAACGCAGGTGCAGCCCTTACGGCAAGCACTCAGAAGGTCGTCTGGTTTACGAATGATTCCCGAAACAAAGACAATCTTTCACTGATCATAAAAGGCCTGACACCTTCCACCTCCTTTTCCATTTCAATCTGGGAGGCCAGTGCCGCAAATAATGCAGAATCTATACGTCAATCACTTTCATTTACAACAGATGTATCCGGAACGGGGAGCTTTAAAATGGCTGTTGCCGCAAAAAGTGTGACTGGACTGATTTTGAACTGACGGGCCAAGAGGAGGTAAAAGGGGGAAAATATGGAATTCATGCTTTCCCCCGCTTTATTTAAGAATTTTCTGCAGATACTAGGCAGATAAATGCTGTTCGGCAAGTTTTGTGCCTTCGATACGGGCCCTGATCTTGGCAAAAGCTGTTTCACGTGTGGTGGAAATATCATCACAAAATGGAGAAAACCCGCAATCATCTGTTGTACCCAGCTGGCTTAGTGGAATATAGGCAGCAGCTTCCAGAATGCGGTCTCTGACCACTTCAGGAGTTTCAATGTCCGGATCAAGCACATCTATAACCCCAATAAATGCTTTCTGATGCGGTTTAAGGTATTGTTTAATGACTTTCAACACCTTTACCCGATCTGGTT
>JAYWCR010000067.1:0-6634 GCA_043780395.1 Sphingobacteriales bacterium | reverse complement strand
ATAAGCCTTAAAGTAATTTCTGCAATCGATAACAGGGGCTTTAATTTTATTATATTTAAGAAACAAACATCATGATGCAATCTAAAAGAACCCTTATTTTGCTCGCAGGCATGTTAGCTGGAAGCATGTCCAGTATGGCTCAGGAGCACATTAATCAGTTGAATGCCGGTGAAATAAAGGATGGCTGGAAGCTCTTGTATAATGGACATGATTTTTCAGGATGGAGGGGTGCAGGAAAGAAAGACTTTCCGGCAAAGGGATGGAAAATTACAGCTGATCATTCACTGGAAGTAGAAGGTTCTGAAGGAAAAGAAGCCTCCAATGGAGGGGATATAGTGACCCTTGACACCTATAGCAATTTCGACCTGCAGTTTGAATTCAAGACCACCCCGGGCGCAAACTCAGGCATAAAATATTTTGTGACAGAAGAATATAAAACAAACGGATCAGCCATCGGACTGGAATACCAGATCCTGGATGACCAGCTCCACCCCGATGCAAAACTCGGCCTGAACGGCGACCGCACAGAAGCATCGCTCTATGATTTGATCCCTGCGCGAAAAGACAAGAAATACCTAAGCCCGGGTCATTGGAACCATGGCCGCATACTGGTAAGGGGCAGCCATACTGAACACTGGCTTAACGGCCAGAAAGTACTGGAATATGAACGTGGAAGCGGAGATTTCAGAAAGCTTGTAGCTATCAGCAAATATAAGATCTACCCTGCATTCGGTGAAGCCAAATCAGGTCATATCCTGCTCCAGGATCATGGCGGTCAGGTTGATTTCAGGTCTGTAAAAATTAAGGTATTGCCAGCAAAATAAAATCAATGGAAAGAAGAACATTTATCCGTCAGGCTGCTATTGCAGCTGTCGGAGTGCAGCTAAGCCCTGCTATTTTTACAAACGGATTACCCTCTGAACGGATCCGCCTTGTCTCCATTGGCTCTAACAGTCGTGGTCTTGCACTGGCACAGGCCACTGCAAAGCTTAAAAATGTTGAATTTGTCTACGTATGTGATACAGACAGCAGGGTCATTGATAAAACAAGTGCTGAAATTTCAAAGATCACAGGTAAGAAACCTAAAGGCCTGCCTGACTTCAGGAAAGCCCTTGAAGATAAATCAATTGACGGGGTGATCATTGCTACACCCGATCACTGGCATGCTCCGGCTACTATCATTGCCTGCCAGGCTGGCAAGCATGTCTATGTAGAGAAACCCTGCAGTCATAACCCGGCAGAAGGAGAACTGATGGTGCAGGCTGCCCGCAAGCATAACCGCATCGTGCAGATGGGAAGCCAGAGGCGTTCCTGGGATCATATGCAGGAAGCTGTGGCGGAGTTGCATGGAGGCATCATTGGCAGGGTCTTTTTTGCCCAGGGCTGGTATACCAACAACCGCCCGTCTATCGGTATTGGAAAACCTGCCGCCGTTCCCTCATGGCTTAATTATGACCTGTGGCAGGGGCCAGCACCCAGAACAGCGTATAAAGATAACCTCATTCATTATAACTGGCACTGGCACTGGACCTGGGGAACGGGTGAAGCTTTAAACAATGGTACACATGAAGTAGATATGATGCGCTGGGGTATGCAGGCAGACTACCCTACCCGTGTTACTTCAGGCGGAGGAAGGTTCATGTTTAATGATGACTGGGAAACGCCTGATACTCAAACAATCACATGGGAATTTCCCGGCAATAAAGCCTTTACCTGGGAAGGGAGAAGCTGCAATAACCTGCCCGTGGAAGGAAGTGGCAGGGGAGTGATCTTCTTTGGCGAGAAAGGAAGCATGGTTATTCCCGGGGGTAACGGGTATAAAGTGCTGGATGCCAAGAACAAGCTCATAAAAGAAGTCAAAGACCTCACAACCACCGACAAGACTAATACAGTTGGTCCGGGTGAGGCACTGGATGCCGTGCACCTGCAGAATTACCTCGACTGTATCCGCAGTGGAAAGAGTCCGAATGCCGATATTGAGACAGGCCGCAAAAGTACCCTGCTTGTTCAGCTGGGTAATATTGCCATCCGTACCCATGAGTCTCTGGACATTGATACGCAGACCGGACATCCGAAAAGTGAAGAGGCCATGAAACTCTGGAGCCGGAGTTACGAGCCTGGCTGGCAACCTATGGTTTAAAAATTTATTGCGGGGCAATTTTTATAACTTCGCCGGTCTACCATTACTTTACATGTATGACCGTTGAAGAAAAGATCCAGGCCTCTGAAACAAGAATTTTTAAGGCTGTTTTCCCGAATAATACCAATCATTACGATACCCTGTTCGGGGGTGCTGCCATGCATATGATGGATGAGGCTGCATTTATTACAGCCACCCGTTTTAGCAGGCAGGTGATGGTAACTGTCAGCAGCGACCGGATCGATTTCAAAAAGCCTATTCCTGCAGGTACGCTTGTGGAGCTGATAGGCCGGGTAAATCATGTCGGAAATACCAGTATGAGAGTCACTGTAGACATTTATATTGAACAGATGTACTCTGAAGGAAGAGAGCTGGCAGTTACAGGTGATTTCACCTTTGTGGCCATTGATGGAAATAAAAAACCGGTGAGCATTATTAAATATTAGTTACTGGGAGTCAGCACGGTAATGAACCCTTTTATGGCAGGGCCACCAATACCAAGGTCAATGATATAAAAATAAGTACCATTCATGAGTGCAGCGCCCTTATAGCTGGCATTCCATTCATTTTTATATCCTTTTCTGGTGTAGACTACTCTGCCTGCGAGGTCAAAGACTGTCACTGTATTTCTGGGATACTGGCCAATATCTTTCACGATCCAGGTATCATTTTTCCCATCCCCGTTTGGAGAAAGCAGGTTGGTTGCACTGACAGCATCCGGAGCAACCGACCTGTGGACTATGATGGAATATATTTTTTGGGTGACCCCGTCCTGTGCTGTTACCCGGATTGAAAATATATTATCTCCTGTACCAAGTTCTAAAGGGATGCTCATCCCGGAGCTGTCGGGCCGTCCGTTTACTGTCAGCGATGCATGAGGGTCGCTAAGGCTGGTTACCATCATGATTGAACTAACCTGATTTTCAACCATAGCCGTATAGTTAGTTATATCATTCAGAAACAGGGAATTTAATGTTCCGGGACTGATGGTCAGATTCATCAGGCCGGCGTCTGATGAAAGAACAGTAGTGGGTATGGTCGGAATAATGGGTGGAATTATAACCGGGCTGGCAAGAACAGTCAGAATACCCTGGCCATACCGGATGCTGTAATTGGCAGCCACTGCCCCTCCCGCGCTGATTATATAGGTTCCGGGTAAAGAGGCCAGTGTTTCATTTGTCGTAAAAACAGGTGCATGGCTCAGCACAGCAGACCCATCTCCATTGGCGAAACCTGAATATGTTCCGGTCAGCACTGAATCTGCCTCACCAAAAAACCTTGTTTTATTATCCGGAATAAGGGTTAATGCTCTTTTCTGAACAATTCCAAGGTAAGGAATATAGGTTATCGTATAGTTGCCAGGAAGATAACCTCCAGATCCTGTTGCCGCCGAGGGTGTCCTTGAAAAGACCGAGCCTGCTGATCTTATTCCCCTGGCTGATAAGGAATCAGGATTGAACATGACGCTGGTTATCCGCTGGCCTTTGATCATTCCTCTGGTAGTGAAGCCTGTGCTATCTGTTTTTTCAGAAAATAATGTTCCATATACTTCAGCAATACTATCGGCTGAAATACTCAATGCTGTAGGGTAAATGGTCCCGGGGCTGAGTACTTTGTTAATATCCAATGCTCCGTAACTGCTGAAAGTAATTGTACCAGGATAACTTCCTGCAGCACCGCCTGCTTCGAGTCTGTAATAGACCAGAGTAGGTGACAGGACCATTGAATACGGAAGAGTGAGTGTCGAATTAAACCCTGTAAAACCTGATAGACTCAACTCATAGCCGACAGGTGCCCTTGCAACAACTGAAGACATTAAAGAGTCTCCTGAAACGATAAAACTTCCAGTAGGCGAAGCATTGGGATAAACGCTTGTCATCGAAGCAATATTTCCTGCAACATCAAGAACTGCACTTATCGGATTTATAAACAATCCGCCGGCAAAATAAGTGATATCATAGTTTGCACTTGAAAATAATGGACCAACGGGGGCTGATGCTATGACATCTCCGGCATAGCTGTTTGGCAATGCATCTATTGTAGTAGCATTCCCAAAGGACAGGTTCACGCTTTGTATAAAATCAGAATTCTGTAATCCTGTTGTGGTGAATGACGCTGATGCTGTCACTGATTTGAGACTTGTGCCGAATAACCGGCTTGTATCATTGGCAAAGATATACAGAGGAGCGACCGTAACAAGGATCTTTCCCGGTACGAAAGTAGTTCTGTAATTTGACGCAAGAAACCGGTCTCCATGTGGACTATCCAGACTAATTCCATTTGCATAGGATGATGGAGGAGCTGTAGATGCACCTCCAAGCGCAAAATGTATGCTGACACTGCCAATGCTGTCTGAATTTTTCAGCCCTGATGAGGTAAAAGCCGATGACCCTGCAACATCCGTGAACTGGGTGCCATAGGTTTTTGTTGTATCCGCTGCTGTAAGGATCAGCGTAGCCGGAGTAATCAGCATACTACAGGTCTGGCAGCTGTATGAATAATTTGAACCTGGTGCCGCCAGATAAACGATCGGATATGAGCCGACGGGTTTCAAAGCTGTTGCCAGGGTACTCATGACAGGCAGGGTACCTGTACTTGCCTGGGTATCTCCATTTACAAAACCCGTTGCATGCCCGGGAGTGAGTACAGGTACAGGCGCGCCATAGATCATTGTCTGGTTTATCGGAGTAATGATGAGTGGAGCTTTGGTGATCAAAAGAATTCCTTTTATGTAGGTAATTGAATAGTTACCACTGATTGCATTCCCGGTGACAGTAATCGGAAAACTCCCCACATTTACACCTGCCGTTGCTGTTGTACCCAGTACAGGCAAATCATTCAGTACAGACCGGGTATCACCGTTCACAAAACCTGCATAGCTTGCTGTCAGCGCAGGAATTGCAGCCCCATAAACCTTTGACTTGTTAACTGCTGTAATGATCAGAGGGGCGGCGGTCACAGTACCAGACCCTGCAGGTTGCATCACTGTCAGCGCTCCTGAACTTGAGAGGCTGATAATTCCGGAAAAAAGATTACCTACCGGTGCTGACGAGGATATCCTTACATAGACCTGGGCAGAAAGGATAGTACCGGATGAGCCGATCGTTATAGTACTGGCATATCCTGAACCTGCACTAAGACTGAGTTCAAAACCAGAAGGTGCAGATGCCAGAATACCGGCCACCATATTTGTTCCTGAGACAGAAAAAGACTGGGATACGGAAGTACTGCCGTAAACGGTATGCATAGAGTTAAGTGCACCAGAAACCAGGATAAGTGGTGAAAGAGTCGCTGAACCAGCATAGGTTATGGAATAAAAAAACACAGCAAGCATTAACAGGTAACCACGCACCCCTTTCTTCATAACTAACTGATCTGACTGCTATTTATACGGAAGGCTCTGAGATTGGTTACAAAAGAACAATCTGAATTAACCTGTCTCTTATTGTGCAGGGTGAAGGATCACTGAGTTCAAAAAATTTAAAACCAGGTAGGTGGAGAGCTGGCCCCCGGGCCCATCCAGGTTATAATCAAAGCCATGCGTGGCCCAGGGCAGGCGCAGCAGGTAATGCCTGACCCCCGCAGCCTTTAGTTTCAGATCAAGCCGCCGGCTATGTTCATAATCAACCAGCGCATCATTGGCACCATGAAGCAATAAGGTAGGAGGCGATCCAACACCGGCAAACTCCACAGGAGAACTTTCTTTATAGAGCGCCGGGATCTGGGCATAGGTTCCACCAAGATAATCTTCCATCACTTTCCTGGAATTCAGCACCAGCGGATTGGCAGGTTTCGAATAGCCAAATACCATATCGGCGGGCCCATAAAAGTCGACAACACCCCTGATCGTTTTATCATGAAAGGTATAAGCTGCCAGCAAAGCAATCTGCGCACCTGCTGAACGCCCAAGTAACACGATATTACTGGTGTCTATATGAAGCGCACCGGCATGACCTTTCAAATACACCAGGGCACTTCTTACATCGTATAATGGAGCCGGGCTTTTAAAGGCCGGTGAAAGTCTGTAGTTCATGGAAGCTACCGCATACCCTCTGGAGGCCAGTATAGAATTTAACTCAGGAAGCTGCTGGCTGTTTCCGCCACTCCATGAACCCCCATGTATCACCAGAATACAGGGCCGCAGACCAGCAACTGCCGGGGGATAATAATCAAGGGTAAGCCTGTCAGCCCCTGACTGGCTATAGGTGAATGTCTGATAGACCCTGGGAGACACCCGGCCCAGACTAAAGAACTTGTTAAACCTCAGGGCTGAACTATCAGGATGGCCGCTCCGGCGCATGTCAGGAAACACAGAAGAGAAGCCCCCTGGAAAGTCTGAAGCCGCCACCGAACCTTCAATCAGCGGCACTGCCAGAAGTAATATAGTGAGGAGCCCAAACCAGGTGCCCACAGCCGCCAGCCGCTTATGACCAAGCCCTACAAGTATGATCAACAATGTAAATAAGATCCAGTAAACAGGATATTCACCAATCA
>JAYWCR010000066.1:0-9401 GCA_043780395.1 Sphingobacteriales bacterium | reverse complement strand
GTAATGGATCAAAATAAAATTACGCAGGCGCATGTAAGACATCTTGAAGGGGTCATTCAAAGAAAGCCTGCTGATTGGTTATGGTCACACCGGAGGTGGAAATTACAGTAGGCATTAAGCTCGGTAGTTATTCTTTTAAACCCCTTGCCAAAGTTCGTTTTAGGAATTAAATTTAATTAATAGTAATGTAACAATATAGTAGTAACTTTGCAATCCGTTTTAAAAACCTTACCAATCAGCGAATTGCATCTGTTAAAAAATATAAAGGGCCCTTGGGCATCAAACTCCCGTTTCCCTTCGATATATTCCTCTTATCTGAAAGACGGAGGTGAATCGGGAAGGCTTACCCGGAGTTTCGACTGGTGTCAGACAAGTCTCGGCCATCCCGGAACCTGGACCCAGGGCCAGCTCACTGCTGTTTCAATCTTACTGAATTCTCAGATCCCGATGATACTCTGGTGGGGGCCTGATTATATCCAGTTTTGCAATGATGCCTATATTCAAAATCTGGGAGCGAACAGAAAACATTTAGTATCAGTAGGGTCTAAAGGGGAGGACTACTGGGTTGAAACCTGGCCCTATCTTAAAGTATCCATTGATCAGGTTTTTTCTGGCGGTGAGTCTACTTTACATGAGGATATGCCTGTTCCTGTTTATATAGACGGAAAACCGGTTGATGCCAGTGCGACTTTCAGTTATTCCAGGGTAAATGATGATACCGGCGAACCGGTGGGTGTACTGGTCATCATTCATGTGCGGGTAGAAAAGATCCAGATCGATCATGCGATAAAAGAGGGTAAAAGGCAGTTGGCCTTTGTACTGGAAGCAGCTGAACTGGGTACCTGGGATTATGATCTTCTTACAGGAACCACGGTGAACAGTGAACGGATGAAATCATGGTTTGGTCTGGTAGAAGACCAGGAGTTTACCTGGGAAGTGATGCAAAAGAATGTATCTTCTGAGGATGCAGCATCAATTCTTGAAAAATCATATGAAGCTGCAAATAATGGATCAGGAGGTGATTATTCAGCTACCTATACAATTCTTGAATCAGAAAATATACCCAGGCGTGTAGTCAGGGCTGTAGGGAAAATGGCCTTCAATTCTATCGGAGAGCCCTACCGGTTCAGTGGTATAGCTCAGGATATTACCCAGGAATATGATGTACAGCAAAAAAAAGATGAGTTCTTAAGTGTGGCCAGTCATGAGCTTAAAACCCCGCTAACCTCTATCAAGGCTTCCCTTCAATTGCTGGATATGCTTATCACAAAAGATCTTAATTCTGAAAAAATCCCTATGCTGATCGGGAAAGCCAATAAAAATGTGAATAAACTGAGTGATATTATTGAAGACCTCGTGAATGTAACCCTTATTCAACAGGGTCGGATGGGGATTGTAAAAGAATCGTTCTCAATTGCCAGCCTTATAAATACCTGTTGTGAGCAGGGTAATTTCAATGAATCACATGAAATTCTGGTAACTGGTGATCTTGATTGCCAGGTCTTTGCTGATGAGAAGAGAATTGAACAGGTGCTCGTCAACTATATCAGCAATGCTGTAAAGTATGCCCCCCTTTCAAAGCGCATCGAAATAAGCATTCACAACCTGGAATTGATAGTGAAAGTGATAGTTAAAGATTTTGGAATTGGTATCAGCCCTGAGCATCTTCCCCAGATCTTCGACCGGTATTACCGCGCTGATCATTCAGGGCTTGAATATTCAGGAATGGGGCTTGGCCTGTATATAGGTTCGGGTATCATTCATCAGCATGGGGGGAAGGTAGGTGCTGAAAGTATCCCCGGAGCGGGAAGTGAATTCTGGTTCACACTTCCCGCCAGCCCTTAAGATGTAAAGCTCAGAAACTTGCACTCAGGCCCAGATACATACTTCTACCAATAGAGGGAATGATTCCGGGCCCGGGATATTCATTGGTCCGCAGGGTGAAGTACTTCTCATTTGCAAGGTTATTCACACCAAGTTTGATTTTGTAATTTTTGATCTTCATGGACGCTGACCAGTCAATGACCTGAAAGGCAGGGATAATTCCAGTTTCCGCATTTATATTATAGACCGTATTGGATGCATCTGAAAATGACTTTGCCGTACGGCTCAGGAGAAAGGTAGTTGAAAACCCGTTGAGGCCATAGGTCACTCCGACTCTTTCCGTCGTTTTTGGTGCAAAAGCTGACTGATTTCCTTTATAAAGCCCATTTATATAGGTGGCATGGTCATAGGAAAAGGAATTGAAAATACTCAATGAACCATAGGTATGTTGATCGGAGATAAGCCTGAAAATATTCAGCTCTATATAAGTTTCCAGCCCCTGATGTACTGCATCAGCTACATTGGTTTCATAAGTAAAGCTTTTTCCCGCAGGGTCTTTCATGGTTTCCAGGGCAATTTCTTTATTTTTTCGCATGTAAAATGCACCCAGGTCAAAATTCAGGAAATTGCTGATACTTCCTCTCCAGCCAAGATCAGCATTGAAGCCACTGATATCTTTGAGGTTGGGGTCAATTTTTGCATTTACACCCAGGCCTAAAGGATATTGAAATGAATATTCTATAGGCCGGTAAGCCTGGGAAATATTTCCATAGATACTGGTTGAACTGCTTGTATTTACCTGGATGCCCAAACCTGCAAGTGGAATGAACCGGGGCTTGCTCTGATGTACCTGAATTATATTTCCATCATCTGAAGTTACATGGCCATTGGCTGATGATCTCAGGTATTCAAAACGGAAGCCTGGAGTAATGGAAAAACGATTGCCTATCCTGAAGGTATTTTCAATATAGGGAGCTATATTAAAGGTGAGAAAAGTTAAGTTTTTTTCATAAGCACCTCCAAAAAGACCCAGGTCAGGTCCGGAGCCTGTGGAGCCCGGCCCACCTTCTTTCCTGTTCAAATGCCCACTGAAAACCCGTACACCTGAAGCCATGGACTGATGATTGCCTCCTACGGTATAGGTAGTAAGCAGCCGGAGCTCTGAAGTCAGGCTTTTAAAACCTTCATGCTCTACTTCACGGGGCAGATAATTATTGTCCACGATACTATCTGCCGCCTGTGGACCTCCGTCTTCATTTCTCCAGACAATATTCCTTGCACTGAAATTAAACGCAGATCTGAGGCTGAGCGTAGAATGCGGGGCTATTTTATATTCTGCCGTCAGGGCCAGGATATTCCAGGGTGTCATCAGCCAGTTCCTTGAACGGAATGATTGCCTTGGGTCTTGTCTGAAGACTGAATCAGATAAACCTCCGGGCATATGCAGCCTGTTGCGCAGAACAGAATATTCGAGCCCGATCTTAAACTGTTCACTTGCCTTGAATCCGATCCTGGCAAAACCCGTTACCTGCTGCAGGTCTGAATTGGGACGCCAGCCCTGAATACCTTCATACTGCATAAAAGCTACATAGCTCCATTTTTTCAGGGTTCCGGTTATACTGTTAAATGAATGATAAAGACCGTAACTGCCTCCTGTTTGTTCAGTAGTGAATTCAATCGGCTTAAGGCTGGCTGGTTTTGTCAGGTAATTGATAACACCACCAAACTGAGGTCCAAATTGCAGGGAAGATGCGCCTCTTGTAACCTCAATCTTTTCAATGGCCTCCAGGGGAGGCAGGTAATATGATTCAGGATATCCATAAATATCACCGGCTATATTGTATCCATTCTGACGGGTGTCTAGTTCCATGGATTGGGCAGGGTTCAAGCCTCTGAAACCTATCCCATTAGACGGAAATCCACTGTATTGGGTTTCAGAAAAATTTGCTCCTGGAATGCGTCCTAGTACCTGCCTTGGATTGTTCTGGGCGGTATTTGCATTCAGGCTGTCAAGTGTGATCAGTTCTGTTTTCTTACCTGAATAAATAATTCCATCATGAACATCATTCAGATAACCCATTCCTGAAACAGGTCGGTATCCATTAACAATAATTTCATGGATTTTTCTAGCCCCTTTCGTTCTGACACTATCCTGGGCAATTGCCCCTTGACTACAAACCACTAAAAGTAAAAAAGTAAAAATCCTTATCATTATATTTATTTAGACTTATTATGAATAATCAAACATAAGGCTTATGTGGAATCATTCCAAATAATATGAAAGGGAAAGACATTCTTTATAATTAATAAAAATTCCTGATGGTTATTGCCTGGTTTAATTCTTGCTCTGGATTTTCTATGATTTTCGCTATTGGTATATTCTCATGCTGGTGCTTCTTTATGCAAACCCGGCTTATCATTACGCTCATAAACTGCATTGCTTATCCTGATCTCAGGGGCCCCTATGATCTCAACTGCCTGTGGTCAGTTTATGCTCTTTCCCCGAGATGAATACATGAAATATTCATGGCATGCGAGGGTTCGGAATCAAGTGGTAGAAGATATATGTATAGCCCGTGAGGTGAAAAAAGCAGGTCTGCGCCAGGATATTGTGCTTTCTGAAAATATGATCAGCTGCCGCATGTACACAAATCTTGAAGAAAGTATTCATGGGTTCAGCAGAAGTATTCCCTTTGTATTTAACTATAATATCTTTTTAGCCTTTGTTTTTCTGGCTTTTCTGAGTTATGGCCCTGTTTATTGTTTACTGACAGGTAATTATGTCAACCTGCTCATTATTTCTGCTGTCATCATCGTCATGCGCCTGATTATCTCCTTCCTGAGCGGACAGTCTCTGGTATTGAATATTTTGCTACATCCTTTGCAACTGGCAATGCTTACCTGTTTTTTCATCCGGAACTTCTATGACAGAAATAAGCAGGGAGTAAGCTGGAAGGGGAGAACGATCGATTTTACCTAGGTCTGTCATACCTTATTCTTAAATTTAATGTATTATAGCTCTCTATGAATGAATCTGCAGCGAATCCGAGTGAAACTTTAACCATTGTAGCCTATACTTCCGCCTATAAAGCTGCTTTTAAAGAGTTGAATCAGGAATGGATCTCTGCTTATTTTAAGATGGAGGCAGCAGATTACAGGGCTCTGGATAACCCTGATGAATATATCATAGATAAAGGTGGTTTTATTCTCGTTGCCCTGGAAAATGAAATTCCTATAGGGGTATGTTCCCTGGTAAAGATGAATGATCCTGATTATGATTTTGAACTGGCCAAAATGGCTGTCAGCCCTCTGTTCCAGGGGAAAAAGATCGGTCTTAAGCTTGCTCTTGCAATCCTGGAAAAGGCCCGGTCTGAAGGTGCCCAAAAGATTTTTATTGAAAGCAATACCATTCTGGAGCCTGCTATTAATTTATACAGGAAGCTTGGTTTTGTAGAAGTCACCTCAAGGGCAACACCTTATGAACGCTGTAATGTTCAGATGGAGCTGGACCTTTCAAAAATCGATTAATAATAGCTTTTCCCTTTAATTAAAAGGTCCTGGCTGGCAGCATCACAGACAGCAAAAGAAAAGCCTTTTTGTATTGCATAGGAGCCGTATTCTCCTTTTTTATTTAAGGCCAGAAAGCCCACCTGAAGTTTCTTTGATGCTTCGGGTCGCTTCTTTATTATTCGCATCACTGCCTCCTTGCAAGCTGCATCAGGTGAATAGCCCTGGCGCATAAGTTCAACAACTAGAAAACTGCCTACTACCCTGATCACCTCCTCTCCTACACCTGTAGAGGTTGCTCCACCGATCTCATTATCAATATACAGACCTGCACCTATAATGGGTGAATCACCTATTCTTCCTGAAAGCTTAAAGGCCATTCCACTGGTGGTGCAGGCTCCTGAAAGATTCCCTTCTGAATCCATGGCCAGTATTCCGATCGTATCATGATTGTACTTGTCTCCTTTATGTGCTGAGGGGCCTGCATTTTCAATATTCATTTGCGGGCTGTACTTCGACGTCTTTAGCCAATCTTTCCAGGCCTTCTCTGATTCGGGGGTTAAAAGATTTTCCTTTTTAAAACCTTTTTCAATGGCGAACTGCAGGGCTCCGCCTCCTACCAGCATCACATGAGGCGTTTCATCCATCACCTTACGGGCCACAGAAATCGCATGTACAATATGTTCCAGAGCACCCACACTTCCACAGCCGCCCTTTTCATCCATAATGCAGGCATCCAGGCTAACCTTTCCGTCACGGTCAGGGTAACCCCCAAGCCCGACAGTATGGTTTGTAGGGTCAGCTTCGGGTACCCGGGCACCCTGTTCAACGGCATCAATAGCCCTGCCTTTATTTTTAAGCACTTCCCATGCAGCTTTATTGGCAGTGACTCCAAAATCCCAGGTAGAGATCACAATGGGTTTGTTTTTAACAGCCAGAACGGTACCGGATAAGCGAAAAGTTTTTGCTCCAAGACCGAGCATAAGAGATGATTTGACGAAATTCCGGCGGTTGAACATGGATGGAAACAGACTGATTAATTCTTAATAGTCACTATCGGCTCATGCAGGACCGGGAAATTACATGAATTAGCTATATAACAATGTGCATTGGCCTCATGATGTAAAGAGGTGGCTTTCTCGATCATGTCCTCGTTCCTGACCGTTACCCTGGGAAAAAGGATCACCTGCCTGAACTTTCCGGTTCCATCGGCAGCAACTTCCATCACCCCGGTTGCCTGGTCTTCGTAAGCGTCAACAATAATTCCATGGTCCGCACAGAGATGCAGGTACCAGAGCATATGGCAGGCCGAAAGTGAAGAGATAAACAGGTCTTCAGGATTATAGAAGCTGGCATCGCCTTTAAACAGGGGGTGTGAAGAACCCTGGATAGGCTGGGATTTTCCCTTGGCAGAGATTGTATGGTTGCGGCTATAAGAAGCATAGTCACTGGTTCCTGAACCAGCATTCCCGGTCCATTCTGTTCTGATCTTAAAAATATGTTCTTTCATATGTATAAGTTAGATTGTTACCTTTTAGCCCATGTACTCATTGGTTGGGTTAAAGTACTAAAATAATAAATAAGAAAAACCCGGACAGGCGGGCTTATATTTATAAAAAATTATTTCCATATTTCAACTGCTCCTACCTAATTCACGTATGTAAATTATATACTATTATTCTCCCTATATTCTCCAGGGCAGTATCTGCTGACTGGTGGTTAAAACAATTCTTATTTAACTCAATATTCAATAAATATGTTCCTGATCGTTCTTGGTTTTCTTATTATCGTTGCTGGCTTTCTTGCCAGAAATACAAACCCTGAAATTCGCCGGTTTACCACCCTGATTACTATTGGTGGAATTGGTCTTATTGTTTTGGGTGCCGGTACTTCCATGTTTAAAGTAGTAGATACAGGTGAAGTGGCTGTAACCAGCCTCTTTGGAAAAGTGGATGATACACCTCTTTACAGTGGACTAAATATTGTGAATCCGCTGGTAACTGTGACTCCATTTAATGTAAAGACCCAAAACTATACCATGTCGGGTATCAGTACTGAAGGCAACAAGCCTGGTGATGATGCGATCCGTGTACTTACGGCAGATGGTCTTGAAGTGGTCATTGACCTTACCGTGCTATACCGCGTAAAAGCCCAGCAGGCACCTAAAATTCTAAGAACCCTGGGAACTGATTATGAAGACAAAATTGTGCGTCCAATAACCCGTACCCGGATTCGTGACAATGCTGTCTATTATGATGCTGTTTCTTTATACTCTACAAAAAGGGCAGAATTCCAGGACCGGATTATTAAAGAAATTCAACATGACTTTAATGCCCAGGGTCTTGAGCTCCAGCAATTGCTGGTACGTAATATAGCACTCCCTGCTACTGTGCGTGCAAGTATTGAATCAAAGATTTCCGCAGAACAGGATGCCCAGAAAATGCAGTTTGTGCTTCAGAAAGAACGTCAGGAAGCTGACCGTAAAAGAGTAGAAGCTCAGGGTATTGCTGATTACCAGAAAACACTGAGTACCGGTCTTTCAGACAAACAACTTCAGTATGAACTGATCCAGGCTCAAAAAGCCATTGCAACTTCACCAAATGCAAAGGTTATTATTATGAACGGAAAAAGCACTCCGATCATGGTAAGTGATAAATAGAGATCTTTTTAAGAACTGAGCCCTCTCCCCTGATCCGGAGGGGGCTTTTTTTATTCAAACGACTTTTATTCAAACGCCTTATTGAGAAAATCGATCATGGGCCGGGATTCCTGAAAGCTTTTCAGGATCTGAGTAAGGCTGTTATCTTTTTTCATGGCAGCATCTGTCAGGTCGGTCTTTGTATAAAAGCCTTTCATTCTCAGGTACTCTTTTGCCGGGCTCTCGGGGTCAAAGCCTTTGGGTACTTTCACATACATCTCAGGGCTCAGAATTCCCTCAGGAAAAGATTTCTTAAATGAGGAGTTCCCTGTAATTTCAGTCCATTCCTCATAATTGTAAAGAATCTCGGATTTCAGGGTTTTCAGGTCTTCTGTCTCAGGCATATAAGCACCACCCCCGGCAAAGCTCTGGTTCCCGGGTTGGATGCTGAAATAATAAGAAGCATACCTGCTTTTCTTTCCTCCTTTTCCAATCAGAATAAAGCAGTTGGTTTTATAGGGTGCTTTGTTTTTTGAAAACCTGATGTCACGGTTTTGCCTCATCATACATGCAGCTGGCTTAAGATCTGCCCCGCGGATAGAAGGGTCAAAAGCGGAAATGCCTTCGATCAGTTCTTCAGTGACTTTCAACAATGCCTTTCGGTTGCTATCATAGAGATCCCTGTTATTGCGTACCCATTCTGATGAGTTATTCACTTCTAACTGAGTCAGAAAATCAAGTGTTTCTTTAAAGTTCATAGTGTGCTAGGATGTCATGCCTGCTTAAAAAGCACAAACAATCAATGGGTAGATGAAGTTTGCAAAGTCATGCGCGTTAATCAGGGTATGCTCCAGGCTTACCCCTGACATAGCAAATACTTCACCCTGATAGAATTCAATCTTCTTTATGCTTTGCGCTCAAGTTCAAGGTATTGCGCTTCAGTGATCAGGGGCTTGACAGAAATCTCTGTTGGTTCGGGCATTTCAGGCATCTTTTAATAAAATTAAGAAAAGGCTAAGAATTTAAAGAATTCATTCAAATTTGTAATACCATGCCCAAGCCCTTAAAAGTACTGCAGGCCTCTGCAGGTTCTGGAAAAACATTCAGCCTTACCGCGCATTACCTGACCTTGCTTTTTACAAAGAAATTTGCATTCAGGGAAATCCTTGCTGTAACCTTCACCAATAAGGCTACGGAAGAAATGAAGACCCGCATTTTGCAGGTCCTTGCAGGCATTGCCCGGGGTGATAGCAAGTATACAGCGGTTCGTGATATTGTACTGGAGGCGCATCCGTTTTTAAATCCAGACAGCCTGCAGGTACTGGCAAAAGAGTATTATCAGGATATTCTGCATGATTTCGGGAGTTTCTCGGTAAATACTATTGATGGCTTTGTGCAGAAGGTTATCCGGGGATTTGCCTTTGAACTTGGG
>JAYWCR010000065.1:0-10064 GCA_043780395.1 Sphingobacteriales bacterium | reverse complement strand
TTCATGCCTCTGCACAGAAACTTACCCTGAACCTTGAAACGGCAAATAATGCCCTTGTGCTCCAGGTGAGCGACCATAAAGACCTGAGTATGGTCTATTTCGGCCATAAGCTGGCCGCAGCCTCAGAATATGCAGCCATCCCTGACGTTTTTCAGCAGGCGTTTGACCCTTCAGGTATTCTAAATGCTGCATATACACCTTCGGGATCCAGAAATTTAATGGAGCCTGCCATTTCAGTGACCCATGCCGATGGCAATAATTCACTTGATCTGCGGTATCAGCGCCATACACTGCAGACCCTAAGCCCTGATATTTCACTTTTAAGCATAGTACTCAAAGATCCGGTCTATGATTTTGAAGTGACCCTTTACTATAAGGCCTATAGAAAGGAAGATGTCATCGAACAATGGTCTATGATCCATCACCATGAAACAGGGGTGGTAAGTCTTGAGAAATTTGCCTCTGCCAATCTTTACCTGAAAGCCAGTTCCTACTGGCTAAAACAATACCATGGCGATTGGGCCAAAGAAATGCAGCCTGAAGAATCCAGGCTTACCCATGGCATAAAAACCCTGGATACCAAGCTTGGAACCCGGGCCAATCTCTTCCAGCCTTCCGTGTTTATGATCTCTCTGGATAAGGCTGCTACTGAAGATGAAGGAAGCGTACTTTATGGCGCCATGGAATGGAGCGGAAACTTTAAAATAGACCTTGAACTTGATACACGTGATAACCTGCGAATCATTGCAGGCCTGAACAATTACCCGGCACCCTATACCCTTCAGCCTGGAAAAGATTTCATCACACCCGCTTTCCTGTATACCTTTTCTGATAAAGGGAAAGGTGATGCCAGCAGAAAGCTCCAGTCATGGGCCAGAACCTATAAAATTCTTAATGGGAAGGGCGAAAGGCTTACGTTGCTTAACAACTGGGAATCCACTTACTTTGACTTTAATGAAAAGAAGCTTTCAGAGATCCTGAAAGACACTAAAAATCTTGGTGTTGACCTGTTCCTGCTTGACGATGGCTGGTTCGGCAATAAATATCCGCGCAATAATGATTTTACCGCCCTTGGCGACTGGCATGAAAACAAAGCCAAACTGCCCAATGGAATTGCTTCCATTGTAAATGAAGCTTCTGCTGACGGCGTAAAGTTCGGCATCTGGATAGAGCCTGAAATGGTAAGCCCTAAAAGTGAGCTTTATGAAAAGCATCCAGACTGGGTCATTAAACAGCCTGCACGTGAGGAGTTCTATTTCCGTAACCAGCTTGTTCTTGACCTGAGCAACCCGGAAGTTCAGAACTTCGTTTTCGGTATTGCAGACTCATTGTTTACAAAAAACCCGGCCCTTGCCTATATTAAATGGGATTGTAATTCAGTCATTTATAATGCTTATTCAGCCCATATAAAAGACCAGAGTCACTTTTACATTGACTATGTAGAAGGTCTTTATAAGGTGCTGGCAAGATTAAGGGGTAAATATCCACTTATACCTATGATGCTTTGTTCGGGTGGCGGCGGCCGGGTTGATTATGCGGCCCTGCAGTATTTTACCGAGTTCTGGCCCTCTGATAATACAGAGCCCCTGGAACGGATCTATATTCAATGGGAATACTCCTATTTCTATCCGGCCATCACCAGTTCAAATCATGTGACCGACTGGGGCAGGGAGCCTTTAAAGTTTCGTATAGATGTAGCCATGATGGGCAAACTGGGCTTTGATATTGTCGTAAAGAACTTAAACCCTGTAGACCTTGCCTTTGCGCAGCAGGCCGTAAAAACGTATGACCGCATCAAGGGAATCATCTGGCATGGTGACCAGTACCGCCTGGCAGACCCTCATGAAGGCCCTATAGCCTCAGTTATGTACCTTGATGCGAAAAAAACCTCCGCCATTATTTTCAGCTATCTTGTCAATAACCGGTTTGATCAGGGCAGTAAGATTCCTGTAAGGTTAAAGGGTCTGGACGCTAATAAAAACTACAGGCTCCAGGAAATAAACCTTTACCCGGGTAGCAGGTCAGCAGATCTACATACCTATTCAGGTGATTTTCTGATGAGGATAGGCTTTAACCCCCAGGTAAATGCAGGCAGAACCAGTGTAGTCATGGAGCTCAGTGAAGTAAAGACCAGAAGCTGACCTGCGCTTAAAGGCTGAGAAGTTCAGGAACATAATCACGGCCCTGAAAAGCACCGCGCTTTTCAAGTCCCCTGTCTATATAGGTCTGGATGGATGATTTATTGATACCCCATTGTGGCGCGATCAGGTATTCATAATCTGCAATACCAAATACCCGCTGCAAGACAATGTCAGGTCTCAGCAACGGAATAAAGTCTGCAAGAAAGGCAGTATATTCTTCAAGGCTGAAGAGCTTGAAGGGGTCGCGCTTATAAAGCACACCCATGACTGAGCCTTCCACAATATGCAGATGGTGGAGCTTTACGAATTTTACTTTTGACAGGCGGTTAATTTCTGACGCATAAGCCAGCATCATTTCATGGGTTTCCCAGGGGAAACCAAAAATAGTATGTACGCAGAGATCCAGCTTTCTGTTGTCCAGCATCTTTACAGCATCCAGGAATTCACCATGTGAACATCCGCGGTTTATTTTTAGCAGGGTCTCGTCATACATAGACTCCATGCCCATTTCAAGGTCCACATGATAGCGGTCCGAATAGCTTTCGAGCAGGTCGAGTTTATCATGGTCAATACAGTCGGGACGTGTACCTACAGAGAGCCCTACAATATCCGCATCATTGACGCTCAGGGCCTCATCATACATCTTACGCAGGTAATCTACATCTGCATATGTATTGGTATTGGGCTGGAAATAAACAATGAACTTTTCGGCTGCATAATTTTTCTTGGCGCGTTCAATACCCTGAATAAGCTGTTCTTTAACTGAGGAGATGCTACGGGCAAGGCTGGGTGTAAAAGAATCTACATTGCAATAGGTGCATCCGCCAAAGCCCTTGGATCCATCGCGGTTAGGGCAGGTAAAACCCGCATCCACCACTACCTTATAAACTTTTTTACCCTCAAATTTCTTTTTAAGGTACGGTCCGTATTTATTATATCCTTCCATATGCATTTCCCGGGGGCAAAGATAAAGTAAAGGGCCCGAAGTAATGCATCTCCAGCCAAACACCTCTGAAAGGCTGCCATTTTGCGAAACTGTAACACAGCATTTTCAAACTCCCGCCGACCTCTGCCCGTAAAAAGCTTAGCTTGCATAAAATAGATTTTTTATATGAATGCCATATTGCCCTACCTGCCAGTAAATAAAATTCGCCTTGTGACTGCTGCTTCTCTCTTTGACGGGCATGATGTTTCTATTAATATCATGCGCAGAATTTTGCAATCATCCGGGGCAGAGGTCATTCATCTGGGCCATAACCGGTCGGCAAGAGAAATTGTGAACTGCGCCATTCAGGAAGATGTGCAGGGAATTGCGATCACTTCATACCAGGGAGGGCATAATGAATATTTCAAGTACGTTTTTGATCTTCTTCAGGAAGCCGGTGCCAGCCATATCCGCATCTTTGGCGGGGGTGGCGGTGTTATCTTACCCTCTGAAATCAGGGCGTTACAGGAATATGGCATTACACGCATCTATTCACCCGATGATGGAAGGTTGCTGGGGCTGCAGGGCATGATCAATGACCTGCTGAAAACCTGTGATTTCCCCCTGGGTACCCGTATTGAAGAATTTCCTGAAACCCTTACAACCCTTGATCAGGGATCGCTGGCAAGGGCTATTACAATTGCAGAGAACGGGGTTAAAGGCTTGGATCAGCGGCTTGAGGTACTGGATAGATCCGCTTCTAAATCTCCGGTACTAGGCATAACCGGAACCGGGGGGGCTGGAAAATCATCCCTGACCGATGAACTTGTCCGCCGCTTCCTGGCCTCATTTCCAGAGGTACAGCTTGCCATAATATCTATAGATCCCAGCAGAAAGAAATCCGGCGGGGCATTGCTTGGCGACCGCATCCGCATGAACGCCATTGATACCCCCCGGGTATATATGCGCTCACTGGCTACCCGGCAGTTCCATCAATCCCTGTCGGGGGCTTTAAAAGATGCTATCCAGTTATGCCGGATTGCAGGTTATGACCTGATCCTGGTAGAGACCTCTGGCATTGGCCAGAGCGATTCAGACATTACAGGTTTGAGTGATGCGGCGCTCTACGTCATGACACCAGAATTTGGTGCACCTTCCCAGCTTGAAAAAATTGACATGCTTGATTTTGCCGATCTCATAGCGATTAATAAATCAGATAAAAAAGGTTCTCAGGATGCCCTGCGTGATGTGAAGAAGCAGTATGTACGCAACCACCAGCTCTTTGAAATGGCCGAAAACGAGCTTCCTGTATACAATACTATTGCCTCGCAGTTCAACGACCCCGGCACGAATGAACTTTTTAACCGGCTGGTAGCCTTATTAAAAGCAAAAGACCTGATTCACTGGCCTGTTCCACCTGAGGTAGAAAGGTCAGCCGTAAAAACGGGCATCATTCCCGGATCCAGGGTGCGGTACCTGGCAGAGATTGCAGAGGCTTCAGACAAATATGAACGTGCAGCCGCAGAGCAGACAGCCCTGGCTACAAAGCTTTATCAACTGACAGGAGTGCTTGATATGCTCGGCGAGCTGAAGGCAGATGAAGCGGAAGAACTCCTTGCATTGAAAGACCAGCTGATGACAAAGCTTGAGCCGGCAAATAAACGCAGTCTTGAAAACTGGCCCCAGGTGGTGCAGAGCTATAAAAAAGATGAAATTATCTATGAGGTTCGGGGTAGGCAGATTAAACAGCCCTCCTTTACAACTTCTCTTTCAGGGAGCCGCATTCCCAAAGTGTCCCTGCCTGCCTATAAAGACTGGGGTGATCTGCTTGGCTGGATGCTCCGTGAGAATGTTCCCGGTGAGTTTCCCTTTACCGCAGGCGTATTCCCCCTGAAAAGAGAGGGTGAAGATCCTACCCGCATGTTTGCCGGTGAGGGTGGCCCCGAGCGTACGAATAAGCGCTTTCATTATGTATCGATGGGCCAGACAGCAAAACGCCTGTCTACGGCATTTGATTCAGTTACACTCTATGGCGAGGACCCCCATGAAAGGCCTGATATATATGGAAAGATCGGTAACGCAGGCGTAAGCATTGCAACCGTGGACGATGCCAAAAAACTTTACAGTGGCTTTGACCTCTCGGCTCCAGCCACATCAGTCTCCATGACCATCAACGGCCCGGCGCCCATGTTGCTTGCCTTCTTTTTGCATGCGGCTATTGACCAGCAATGTGAGCTCTATATCCGCAAAGAGGGGAATACGGAGGCCGTAAAAAAAGTAATCGCTGAACTGTTTAAAGAAAAGGGTATTCTTCAGCCACATTATGAAGGGGAACTACCCGAAGGGAATGATGGTCTGGGTCTGCTGCTCCTGGGATTAAGCGGGGCGGATGTGCTGGCTCCTGAAATTTATGAAAAGATCCGTTCCCAGACCCTGCAACAGGTACGGGGAACTGTGCAGGCAGATATCCTTAAAGAAGACCAGGCACAGAACACCTGTATATTCTCTACAGAATTTGCTCTCAAAATGATGGGTGATATTCAGGAATACTTCAGCCACCAAAAGGTGAAGAATTTCTATTCCGTCTCGATTTCAGGGTATCATATTGCAGAGGCCGGAGCCAACCCTATAAGCCAGCTTGCCTTTACCCTGAGTAACGGATTTACTTTTGTTGAATATTACCTGAGCAGGGGGCTCTCCATAGATGAATTTGCACCCAACCTGAGCTTCTTTTTCTCCAATGGTATTGATCCTGAATATGCGGTGATCGGCCGGGTGGCAAGGCGTATCTGGGCCAAGGCAATCCGCAATGTATATGGGGGCAATGAACGCTCACAGAAGCTTAAATACCATATTCAGACCTCTGGCAGGTCTTTACATGCTCAGGAGATAGATTTTAATGATATCCGTACGACCCTCCAGGCGCTGTATGCCCTGAATGACAATTGCAATTCCCTGCATACCAATGCCTATGATGAGGCCATCACCACGCCTACGGAAGAATCAGTACGCAGAGCCATGGCCATTCAGCTGATCATCACCAATGAACTTGGTCTTGCCAAGAATGAGAACCCCTTGCAGGGAGCTTTTATCATAGAAGAATTGAGTGATCTGGTTGAGATGGCGGTAATGGAAGAGTTCCGGCGGATCTCGGAACGTGGCGGAGTGCTGGGCGCTATGGAAACTATGTACCAGCGCGGTAAAATCCAGGAAGAATCACTTTACTATGAAATGATGAAGCATGATGGTACCTATCCGATCATAGGGGTCAATACCTTTCTCAATAGCAAAGGGTCACCGACTCTGGTGCCCGCCGAGGTGATCAGGGCTACAGAAGAAGAAAAGCTTGAACAGATTATTAACCTTGCGGCTTTCAGGCAGCGAAATTCAGACTTTTCCATACAGGCCCTGAATCAGCTTCGCCTCAGCGCATTAAAAGACGAGAACATCTTTGAGTCGCTCATGCATGCAGCGCGGTATTGTTCACTGGGAGAGATCACGCATACCTTATATCAGGTCGGAGGTCAGTACCGGAGAAATATGTAAGGGACTACCAGGTATGTACAGAATAGAACAGGAAACTGAAAGTTGCGGTAATTCCATTCAGGGAATACCCATGAATAGGCCTCATGACAAAATAAGACATATTGAGCCTGAAGCGGTCAGAAAACAGCGCGCCCGCCTCCAGGCTGGCACCAAAGCTGCTTTGCAAACCCGTATCAAGATGCTGATCATGCACCCTTAATACCCCTACAATGTATTTTGCATCTACTTCTACAAAAGGTATAAAATCAGGCTGTACAATAAAGAAATGCTGGTAAGAATAAGAAGGGGCAATCAGGGTGAACCTGTCTCGTTTAGGGTCAGTACTGGTTTGATCTGACTTATTGAACCTGGGATGCGTAGAGATAGAAAAATAATCAATTGTAGGCCCGAAGCCCGAAAGGTAACGGCTGTAGATAAAGTCTACAGAGGCATACCGTGTAAGTGAATTAAAAGTCTTTACTAACCTGGGCTGCAAGGGAAACATATACCCTACCTTGGGCCCGAAGCGGTACCAGAGTATTCTGTCTATTGTTTTTGCAGGCCTGTCCCTGAAAATCGACTGAAGAGTAGGTGACTCAGGTATAGAATCCTGACCTTCAGGATTAAAAACCGTATACCCGGCACTGTCTTTTTTAATCTGTGCTGCAGAAGGAATATTCTGCAGCACCAGACCAAGAAGAAAAATGAGTATAACATGCTGGAAAGACCTGATTCTGTTCATAGATAAAACAGCAGAGATATCAAAAACAGGTCCATTTATTTACCGGAGCATAGATAGAAATAAACAGATTCCGGGCAGATATAATTTTATGCTTTATCAGGTAAGATCCATGAGAACTGGTGCTGGATCGGATTTATCTTTGAACGCTCAGCCACCCGGATCAACCGTGAAGGAAGGTTGCAAAGATATTCCCTTGCCTGCTCACCGGCACTGTTCAGACCCTGCATCTGCTCAATTTTCCAGTCAGTGATCAGTGATTTGAAAATATCAATATAATCATAAGCTGTATAAACTCCAGTACGGATGGCCGCATCTGTGAAGTGCTGGAATGTTTCACCTGCAGTGCCACCTAACTCACGCATGAAATTTGCAGGCATGACGATCTTTCTTCGCATCATGTCTTCAAAGGCAAGCATTGCTTCGTTGGGATCAATTTCAAAGATCATTGTCATGAAATGCTTGTATGCCTTGGCATGGCGCGCCTCATCGGAGGCGATCATACCGCACATCTTGGAAAGCAAAGTATCGCCATCCTTTTTTGCAAGACTTGCAACCCGGCGGTGTGAGACGTTGGTAGCAAGTTCCTGAAAACTGGTATAAACAAAATTCCTGTAAGGGTCACGGCCGGTCTGAACGTCCGTTCCGTCTGCGATCAGGTACTGGGTAGTAACTTCCATCATCTTCATGTTCACGCGCCCGCTCAGGTACAGATACCTGTTCAGTGCATCTCCATGCCTGTTCTCTTCTGCGGTCCACTTCCGTATCCAGGTTAACCAGCCTCCGCTATATTCCCGCTCCACATCATCAACCATGGATAACCATGATTCATAGGTTGGCAATGCCTCCTCAGTAATGGTATCTCCGATAAGAACAGCCAGAAGATCATATGATAAATTGCCTGCTCTTTCCTGAATTTCCCTTATCTGATCAAAGAACTCCTCACCTGATGAATCAGGAAGCAGATCAGAAGGCTGCCAGTTTTCATCGATAGGCTTTAAATACTCGGGAATAAGAAGGGTAATATTGCCTTCTACATGCCTCATCACCTCACGCCTGGATGCCACTAATAAATCCATATTGACTACTATTTTTATAAAAGCCTAAAAATACAAAAATCCTGTGAAATTCACGAATTAAGCGGTATTACACCACATTGAATAAATGACTTAAACAGGTTAATTGTTTTGGTCTTTGTTAGCGGAATGTAAAGGAATCCCTCATTCTACGAATACCAAAAGATTAAACAAGGTTCCAACCCTTGAATTAGAAGACTGATTTACAGCTTTTTGAAAACTCAACACATTGCAGGAAAGCCGGACACCTGTTCAAAATGATGTTTAAAGCTTAATCCCTACTTAACAGACCACCATAGATATTTGAAATTTCTTATCAGGCAGCATATTCTCTTATAGAATTGCTAACAAAAGCCTGTAAACTCTATTCATTTTTTCAAAATTACGTGTGATGCCAAAACTTAACAAATCTATTCTGATCCTCTTTTTGCTGATCGGATCTTTTTCGTTTTTAATTCCCTCGGCCCTGAAGGCCCAGAACAAACTTATAAAAGGTATCGTCACTGATGAAAACCAGATTCCCCTGCCTGGTGTGACGGTAAAAGTAAAAAGCTCTTCTGAAGGTACCAGTACCGACAGGAACGGAAGCTTTACCATTGCTACCCACAGTGAAGGTGAAGTACTGATCTTTTCGTACCTGGGATACCTGTCAAGGCAGTTACCCGCAGAAAACAAAATGAATGTTTTCTTATCTCCTGATGCTAAACAATTAAAAGACCTGGTCGTGATTGGTTACGGAACGTCTAACAAAAAAGAGATCACCGGATCTATTACTTCTTTAAAAGCCGAGGATATGAACGTAGGTGTCTTTTCAACGCCTGCCGAGCTCTTACAGGGAAAGATCCCTGGCCTGAATGTGACAAAGAGCGGGGATCCGAATAAACCACCTTCTGTTATTCTCAGAGGTGCCTCTACCCTGCGCTCATCAGGAGGCGTAAATGATCCCTTTTATGTGATCGATGGAGTACCAGGTGCCTCTATTGACCTGGTAGCACCTGCAGATATTGAAAGCGTTGATGTATTGAAAGATGCTTCTTCAACGGCTATTTACGGGTCAAGGGCTTCGAACGGAGTTATTATCATTACCACCAAGAAAGCCCGTGCCGGACAATCAAGGTTAAGTTATAGTGCTTATGGTGCTATGGAGCAGGTATCCAAGAAATATGATATGCTCTCTGCACCGGAACTGCGCGACTATCTGAAGCGCAACGGACAGACCCTGCTTCCCGGATTGAATGATGATGGATCCAATACAAACTGGCAGAAACTTGCCGAGCGTACCGGCTATTCTCAGAATCATAATCTATCTTATGGCAAAACCACTGACAATTCTGATTATGGAGTCAGTGCCAACTATTATAAGAATAACGGTATTCTGCAGAACACCTCTCAGGACCGTACGATCTTTAAAGCTTATATCAACCAGCGTTTCTTTCATGACAGGCTTAAATTAGGGCTGAACATGTCTAACAGTGTCACCAATGGAAATGATATATACCAGCAATATGTGCTGCCAGGTATGCTTTATTACCTGCCAACGGTAAGTCCTTTCAATGCTGATGGTACTTATAAAGAATTTTATACCCGTACCGGAGGAGGAACGTTAAACCCCCTTTCCCTGATCAATAACAATATCATCAAGACAAAGGATAATAAAA
>JAYWCR010000064.1:0-12127 GCA_043780395.1 Sphingobacteriales bacterium | reverse complement strand
CTGACTGCCTCATTGAGGATCGCCGTTTTTCTAAAACCATTGTCAGGCTGGGAGATATGATGAAGCGGAAATTTAAGAAGGTGCTTCCAGCGTGCAATGAATGCCAGGGTAGCCGGATCCTGTGCATCTTCGGCAATTATTACTTCGAAGTCTTTGAAGCGTTGTTCATTGATCGAGCAAAATACCAGTTCCAAAAAGTCAAGTCGTTTATAAACTGCAATTATCAGGGAAATCATAGGTGGTGTTTTAGCGCCAGCATAAAGCCTGGTTCCCGGGAATAGCGCTGGGGTGGATTAAAATCAAAATTTATAATTATTTTTTTTATTTTTAGCCTTTTTGAATTCTAACAAGGTTGTTATAAAGAATGAAAATACTTGAATTAAACTATGCCAGTACATGGAGAGGGGGTGAACGCCAGACCATATATAATGGTCTTGGATTTATTGCCCGGGGTCATCAGGTAGGCCTTGTCTGCCGTAAAGGTACACCTTTGGAAAAGAAAGGCTCAGAGGCAGGCTTCAAAATACATTCATTCACCAATATTTTTGGGGTTTTAAGCTTTCTCATTTTTCAGGGGCGTAAATATGATCTTTTCCATGCCCAGACCTCACAGATACTTACCTATTGCCTGCTTACAAAACCTTTTCATGGCAATAAAACCATATTTACCCGCCGCCTTGATTTTGTTCCCAAAGGACTGATCACCCGCATCAAGTATCAGCTGACCGATTACAGAGTGGGCATCAGCCTTGCCGTGAAAAGGATCATGGAAGATTTCTGTGAACGTAAAATATTTCTGATCTCTGAAATTGCTGTGGAGAAACCTCTTGACAGGGGGCGGGTTGCCAGCTGGATGTTGAAAAAAGGCTTAACTCATGAGAAAGCAATTCTTGCAACTACCTCAGCCCTGGTGCAGCATAAAGATCCCCTCAGCCTGGTTAATGCTATAGGGATGATGAACGCAGAACGGAACGATTTTCTCTTTCTTCATTTTGGAGACGGATATCTGCGGCCCCAGGTGGAAGCACGTATCCGGGAGCTGCACCTTGAAGATGTTTTTCTACTCTGCGGATTTGAAGATCATGTAGAAGATTTCTTTTCTATTTTCGATGTTTTTGTGATGAGCTCCGAAGAGGAGGGGCTTGGAAGCAGTGTGCTGGATGCTTTTCTTTATAAGGTACCTCTTGTTTCAACCAATGCCGGAGGGCTGGATGATCTGCTGCAGGATGGAAGGGGTATTTCCTGCAAGGTTCATGATCCGGCATCACTGGCCAGTGGAATGAACTTTGTACTTGACAACCCTGAAGCTGCCGCTGCATGCGCTGAAAACGCATTTAATTATGTAAGGGCGCGAAATAGTTCTGAAACGATTACAGACCAGTACCTGGCCCTGTTAAATGAAACTGGTTCATGATCAGTCTTATTCTCTGTACCAAGAACCGGAATACTGTTCAGGAGCTCGAATTCAATATAGAAAAGACCATTGGTCTGCCCTATGAGCTTATCATCATAGAAGATTCTGATGGTAGTACGGGTCTTTGCAAGGCCTATAACACCGGAGCCAGGCAGGCCCGCTATGAGGTTCTTTGCTTTATGCATGACGATATCAGGTATGAAACCGAAAACTGGGGTGCGGTAGTATGCGCTATTCTGGAAGACAGGACCATCGGCTTGCTGGGTATAGCCGGCGGGATCGTAAAAACGCAGGTACCCTCAGACTGGGAAGGCCGGTATAAAGGAGTTGAAGCTCATTTGATCCAGCATTATAAATATCAGGGAGGTGATCCTCTATTGTTCAGATCAAATTTTTCAGGACTTCCCCTTGCTGAAGTTGTGGTCCTTGACGGAACCTGGTTATGCAGCCGGAAAGATGTTTTTGAGGAATACCAGTTTGATGAGAAGAAGTTTAAGGGTTTCCATGGCTATGATATTGACTATTCGCTGCAAGTCGGCCAGTACTACAGGCTTTGTGTCACCTTTGATGTACTGATCCAGCATTTTTCTGACGGAAACTACTCTGCACAATGGGTTGAAGCAGCTCTTAAAGTCGGCAGAAAGTGGGAACAATATCTGCCTGTATATACAAACCTCTTTCCTGAAAAAGATCTCCCGAAGGTTTATTTTCAAAACTTAAAAGCTTTCCTGAAAATTTTAATCCGAAGTAATTTTTCTTTCTTTTTTGTTTTTTCCACACTGGTCAGATATACAATTATCATACAGTTCAGTCCCCTGGTTTATGTCAGACTTTTAGGGAAAATAATAGAATATAAGATCCGGCTCCTTTTACTGAAAAGAGTTTAACAGCATGCTTTTTATTTTAAAAGGTGATAATTCTTATATTCTCCGATTCTGTACCCGGTCAGGTCTTCAATTTTTTGAAGGATAAACTTGCGGACACTGAGTTTAGCTTTTCCTGTAACCAGATCAGGGCTGAAGTCATTGGCAGAAGCCTTTACTCTTGTTTTGAATACCGCAGGATGACTGCCTTTAAACGGCATGATCCGGTAAGAGTTCGAATAATCAAACTCATCTTTTAATTCCGGAGCCGGAGCATGGACTCCATTGTAAAAGGTACTGAAGTTATGTGCTTTGTTAGCAAGGCCCCTGCTGGTCTGGGCCCATCCATAATGATAAATGCATGCATCTACACGCTTAACATTTAATTTTCTACCATTAATCCTGAATCCCTGAGCATCTTTATAAGACCGGATTCCTTTGATGTTTTTGATCAGCCTTATCTCATTCCTGTACCAGCTTCTTGAATTGCCCACATAGTTGTAAGATCCGTAAAAATGAAGATAATTAAACAGAAGACCTTCCACTTGTGGGTCATGAAGGTATTTCTCCATAGCGGCTTTAATGACCGGGAAGTATTTTTCATGCAAGCATTCATCTCCCTGAATATAAAAAGTCCAGTCTGAATCATCAGGAATTGCATCCATGGCTTTATCTGTTTCTTCGGCAAAAACTCTGCCTCCTGTCTTCTGAGCCTCATCCCAGGTAGATTCAATAATTTTTATCTTAGGTGATCCTATACTTTCAATCACAGCCCTGGTTCCCTCATCCGGTAAACCCATGGTTATATAAAAATCATTGCAAAGAGGAAGTATAGACTCAATGGCTTCTTTAATCGGGTAATCATTTTTTACTGCGTTCCGTATGAAGGAAAATCCGCTAACTTTCATGCAATTACATTTAATTTTCTTTCGCCTTGGATATAGATTACATTTCAAACATACTAAGCCGGATACAGGAATCCAACTCAAGGGCATTGGCCCGGGCCATCAGCCTGGTTGAAAATGAGTCTCCAGGGTATATGGACCTGCTCTCCCTTATCAGGCCCGGACCCGTTCCGCTTATCGGTATCACAGGGGCACCGGGTGCCGGGAAAAGTACTTTACTGAATGCATTGATCTCTGCATTCAGAAAGCGCGGAAAAAGGATCGGCGTACTGGCAGTTGATCCCACCTCTCCATTTACGCATGGATCCCTGCTTGGTGACCGGATCCGGATGCCATCACATTTTAATGATGACCAGGTATTTATCCGTTCACTTGCAACAAGGGGTGCAATGGGTGGGCTGTCGGTAAAGGCTGCAGAGATTTCTGATGTGATGCGATGTGCCGGATTTGACCTTATATTCATTGAAACTGTGGGAGTGGGCCAGTCAGAATTTGATATTGCTGCCCTGGCAGAAACAGTTTTGCTTGTTCTGGGACCCGAATCCGGTGACCAGGTTCAGGTCATAAAGTCTGGTATAATGGAAATAGCGGATATTTTTGTAGTCAATAAGGCCGACCGTGAGGGTGCAGACCGCCTTTATAAAAGCCTTCAGGAACTTATTTCAGAAAAAAAAGAAGATCAGGGAACAGGGCTTGTAAAAACTATTGCACTCAGGTCAGAAGGAATAGAGGAACTTATCTCATTGATCTCTTCTGTACCAGCACTGAAGAGCAGGGAGCGGATCCTGTTCAGAATGGCTGAAAGAGCATATCAGCTGATAAGTGCAAGAAAGATGCAGGGAATAAACCGGCTGGAACTGAATTCAGCCATTGCGCTGGCAATGGCTGATCCAGGGTTCAATATATACAGGTTTGCTGCCGGTTTTAGCGGATGATCAGATCCTGACTATTCATCAGGTCTTCTATCTCATCAATTTCCATAGGTATGCCCCCCATAAGATCAATATTCCCGTTTTCAGTCACCAGAATATTGTTCTCCAGCCTGATCCCCATACTTTCTGCCGGAATATAGATCCCTGGTTCACAGGTTAAAAGCATCCCTGGTTCCAGCACAGTATAGCGGTTTCCTACGTCATGTACATCCAGCCCCAGGAAATGAGAGATTCCATGCGGATAGAATTTTCTGAAAGCTGCACCTGGCTTCTGAATTCCAAGATCAGATTTCCGGATCAGACCCAGTGCATAGATTTCATTTTCTGCAAGCTGATCGGTTTCCCTTCTATAGTCTTCGAGTAATTTTCCCGGAACCAACAAAGTTCTGGCCTCTTTAAATATTCGCAGTACAGCCTCATATACCTCGCGCTGCCGTGGGGAGAAGCGTCCGTTCACGGGAACTGTACGGCTCATATCTGCATTGTAATTTGCGTATTCAGCTCCAAAATCCATTAATACCAGGTCTCCGTCTGCGCAGACCCTGTTATTTTCATTATAATGAAGAATACATGCCTGGGCTCCGGATGCAATGATTGGATTATAGGCATGACCACTTGCCCTGCTTCTTGTAAATTCATGGATGATCTCTGCCTCCAGTTCAAATTCAAAAATACCGGGTTTTAAGAAGCCCAGAATCCTCTCAAATGCATTCCCGGTTATAGATATTGCCTTTTCGGTAAGTAATATTTCTGCTTGAGATTTATACATTCTCAGGTCACTCAGAATGGGTGCAGCCCTGAGAAAGGTGTGCAGGGGGTATCTTTCTCTGAGCTGGCGGATGAAGCGCAGGTCCCGATAGTCGGTCTGGTGCACATAACGGTCGTTTTCATTGGTATTCAGGTAAATCTGCTGTGCATAATGCATGCAGGTCGGAAGAATATTTTCGAAGTCTTTAAGCCAGAAGATCTGATTTAAAGGTATTCCGGAGGTAGCGGCAGCATCTTCACGGGTATATTTATGGCCTTCCCAAACTGCTATATGTTCATTTGTCTCTCTTAAAAATAAAATTTCTCTGTATTTTGGATTTGGAGAGTCAGGAAAAAGCAGCAGAATAGTTTGTTCCTGGTCAATTCCGCTGAGGTAAAAAATATCGGCATTCTGTTTGAATATAAAATTCTGATCGCCGCTTCGGGGAAACTCGTCGCTGGAATTCAATATGCATAAAGAGTTCTTTTGCATATGCGATTGAAAGCTTTTTCTGTTGTCAGAAAACAGTGTAGATTTAATAGGCAGATATTTCATTTTTTGTTAGTTTTATTAGAGATAAGCCATAATCAATCTGTATTGTTACATTGTGACGCCAAAAGGAGTGATTTTAACAGCTAAACAAATTTAAAAAAACATTTATTTTTGGCCCTGAATAAACAATTAAAATAATAATTTAAAATTATGAGAAAATTTAAACTCAGAAAGATAGTACCTCTTACCCTCCTTGCGCTGGTAGGTCTTTCTTTAAGCACCCAGGCTCAGGACAGCACGAAAGCTGCAGCTCCTGCCATGGCTGCCAAGCCTGCAGACAGCTCTAAATCATTATCAAACTATGGTCCTGTAAAAACCTTTGGCGGAACACGCCAGTTTGCCGCGTGGTCTGTAGGTGTAAATGTTGGAGCATTAAGCCCACAGTTCTTTATTGGAACAAATCAATTTTCACATAACCAGGTTTCATTCGGTTATGCAGCATTTTTAAAGTACCAGTTCTCTCATGACCTGGCTGTACGTGTGGATTATGTAGGTGGTCAGCTTAAAGCTAACAATGCCCCTTCAACACAGAACTCCCAGGCACCTGCTTTTGGAAATACTGTGAACATCACTACAAAATTAAATTATGGTGTTAGTATCAAGGGTGAAGTAGATGTTGCATCTATTAATTTCCTGAAAAGAAGAAATGGAATCCGCTTCTTTGTAACCGGTGGTTACGGTCTTGCCGGATTTAACCCCTCAGATTATGGCACTAAAAAAGTTAAATCAGGCTATGTACCGATTGGTGCAGGTATTAAGTTCAGAGCTTCAGAAGCTTTTGCTGTTAACTTAGGATATGATGCTTATTTCTTTGACGCTTCAAATGTAATGGGTTCTTCATATGTTGCAGGCGATGCACGTCAGAGCAAAGCATCAATGGGCTATATCGGTCTTGAATACATCTTCGGAGCCGGAAACAAGAAACAAGCCCTTATCTGGAACAATCCTGTTGCCGGTATGTACGACGAACTTAAGAACAATGACAGTCTTTCAAAAGAGATAGATGGTCTTAAGTCACGTGTAACTGCAGTAGAAGGTGATGTTTCGAATCTGAAGAAAGATTCAGATGGTGACGGTGTATCTGATGTATTTGACAAATGTCCAAACACCCCAGCCGGAACTAAAGTTGATGGTTCAGGTTGTGAACTTCCAAAAGTTCAGACTGCTGCTCCTGATTCTGCTGCTACAGCTGCTGTTGACAATGCACCAAAGGATCGTGTTCAGTTTGATTTTGATAGCGATAAGATCCGTGCAAATTCATACCCAACTCTTGACAGACTTGCAGACAGGCTGAAATCAGAAAACTCAAAAATGCTGCTTGCAGGTCATGCTTCTTCTGAAGGTACCGAGCAGTACAATATGGGTCTTTCTACCAGAAGAGCAAATTCTGTTCATGAATACCTGGTAGGTAAGGGTGTTCCTTCTAAAAATGTAAAAGTGAAAGGTTACGGCGAAACCCGTCCTATTGCTTCAAATGATACAGAAGAAGGTCGTCAGAAAAACCGTCGTGTTGAGTTCAGATTTGGTGCTGCTGCCAATGTAAGCACTGGTTCAAAACACCATAAGTCACACAAGGCTAAATAAATTTTAGCTCCAGGTTTGGTAAGCCCTATGGTAACCAGATCAGTTCAATCAAAAAAAGCCGGCTTCGAGCCGGCTTTTTTAGTTTATCACTTTTTCGGGATTTGATTGTTCATTAATGAAACGATGTTTTTTAATTAATTAGATTTGTGTATGTATTTTTTTAGAAAAAAAGATCCCTCCCGGCCTACAAACTTTAATATTCAGGTGATGCACTGGATTAACAGAATTGCGATTCTGGTCTTTACAATTGGGATTGTCGTTAAAATATTCTTTACATTGGCCCATAAGAACCATTGGTTTTAATCCCTTCATTAAGAATCATGTCATGCATAAAATAGTTTCAACACCCCTTGCACCTGCTCCCATCGGCCCTTACAGCCAGGCCGTCGTATCTTCAGGCTTTTTGTACAGTTCTGGTCAGATTGCCCTGGACCCAGCTACGGGTATTTTTGCCAATGGAACTATTGAAGAAGAAACGGCTATTGTCATGGCAAATATAAAGGCTGTTCTGGAAGCTGAGAATCTTGATTTTTCAGCTATCGTAAGCACAAATATATACCTGAAAAATATGGATGATTTCGCTGTGGTCAATGAAGTATACAGCCGGTATTTTAATGGAAATTTCCCAGCGCGTACGACAATAGAAGTTTCCAGACTCCCCAAAAATGCTCATGTGGAAATCTCATTCATTGCTGCTACCCGTTCATAAAGTATTAAAATCAACTACAGGAAATGAGTAATCCTGTAAGCCCGCTTGCATATCTGAAAGGTCTCGGACCTGTAAAGGCAGAATTGATTGGGAAAGAGCTCGGGCTTCATACCTTTGCCGACCTTCTTTCGTTTTACCCTTTCAGATATCTCGACCGTACTACCTGGTTCCGCATTGCTGAAATAAGTCCGGAAATGTCCTTTGTTCAGATAAAGGCCCGGCTTGTACGTAAAGAATTGTCAGTAACCAAAGGCCCGCGCCGCCTTAAGGCCTGGGTACAGGATGAGACAGGAATACTTGAGCTGGTATGGTTTCAGGCTGTTACTTCAGTTGACAAAGCACTTAAGCTTCAGGAAAGCTATGTAATATTCGGAAAACCAGCACTTTTCGGCGATGGCCTGAATATGGTGCATCCCGATATTGAAACGCTTGCCGAGAGTCAGTCTACTCTGGGTGCCATGATGCAGCCTGTATATCCGGGTACAGAAAAGCTAAAGAAAGCCTATCTCGACAGTAAGGGGATCATGAAGCTTGTAAGGCAAGTACTTTCTATGCCAGCCCTGCGGATTCCGGAAACGCTTCCTGCCTGGATTCTGGGTAAGTATGGGCTTATAGCCAGAGAAGAAGCCATTCGAAGTATTCACTTTCCGAAAAACCAGGCTGATCTGAGCCTGGCTGTAAAGCGCCTTAAGTTTGAAGAACTTTTCTTTATTCAGCTGAAAATGCTGCGAATAAAACAGAACCGCACCTATAAGAGCAGGGGTTCTGTTTTTCCAAGGCTGGGTGAGATCTTTAATGATTTCTATACGCATAAGCTTGCCTTTGAACTGACTGGTGCACAAAAGAGAGTTGTTAAGGAAATACGCAAAGATACCCTGACGGGTCATCAGATGAACCGTTTGCTTCAGGGTGATGTAGGGAGCGGAAAAACGATTGTGGCGCTGATCAGTATGCTCATTGCTCTTGATAATGGGTTTCAGGCATGTCTGATGGCACCCACTGAAATTCTGGCCAGACAACATTATAATTCCATCTCTGAATTACTGGGCCCTGATTTTACCGGAATTGATCTGCTGACAGGCTCTGTAAAGCAGCGCGATGCAGTAAAGATGCTTGCTGAGCTTGCCAGCGGTAACCTGAAAATACTCATCGGTACACATTCTCTGATCGAAGACCGTGTTGTATTTAAGAATCTCGGAATAGTCATCATTGATGAGCAGCATCGGTTCGGCGTTGAACAAAGATCCCGACTTTGGAGAAAGAATAATATTCCCCCGCATATGCTGGTCATGACAGCTACTCCAATTCCACGGACGCTGGCAATGACCTTATATGGAGACCTGGATATCTCTGTGATTGACGAATTACCAGCCGGCAGAAAGCCGATCCAAACTCTGCATTTTTTTGAAAGCCGCCGGCTTCGTCTGGTGGGATTCATAAAGGAACAGCTTATAAAAGGCCGCCAGGTATATATTGTCTATCCCCTGATCGAAGAATCGGCCACCCTTGATTACCTGAATCTTTTACAGGGATTTGAGCAACTTGAGCGGTCATTCCCCAAACCTGAATATCAGATTAGTATTGTGCATGGCAAGATGAAGGCTGCCAATAAGGAACTTGAAATGCAGCGTTTCGTGCGGGGAGAAACGCAGATCATGGTGGCCACAACGGTGATTGAGGTGGGTGTCAACATTCCCAATGCCTCTGTCATGGTGATTGAAAGTGCTGAAAGATTCGGGCTTTCTACACTCCATCAGTTAAGGGGCCGGGTTGGCAGAGGCAGTGAGCAGTCGTATTGCATTTTGATGAGCGGAAACAAGCTGAGTGCAGAAAGTAAGCTGCGCCTGAATACAATGGTGCGCACAAATGACGGGTTTGAGATTGCTGAAACAGATCTTAAACTCAGAGGACCAGGGAATCTTGAAGGAACCCAGCAAAGCGGAGTGCTCGACCTCAAGCTGGCGGATCTTGCTGCCGACCAGGATATTCTGCAGCAGGCCAGGGCCCTGGTGCTTGAAATTCTGGAGAAAGACCCAAACCTGAGCTATCCCCAGAACCTTCTGCTCCATGAATTTTTTACGCATAAAGAGCATTCCCATATCTCCTGGGAGCAAATTTCTTAGTAATTTTCAAGCCTGCAAGCTTTCACAGAATGGATGATGACCCCTCACAGAACAGTAATACCCCGCTAAGCCCTTACATTGCACTCAGCTTTCCAGAATTCCGCTCCTATATCGGCATCCGCCTGTCTATCACCTTTGCCTATCAGATCCAGGCCATTATCATTGGCTGGCATATGTATCTGCTCACACATAATACATTTACCTTAGGTCTGATAGGCCTTGCTGAGGCATTGCCTGCCATGAGTATTGCTTTATTTGCAGGCCATTTTGCAGATCATTCCGATAAAAAGAAAATGATGATGAAAGTCATTGCCGGCATGTTTCTGTCTTCTTTTATGCTGTTGCTTTTCACAAGTAATCCCATCAGTCAGAAGATCAGCCTGAACTGGCAGATAGGCACCCTTTTTACCATGATATTCTGCAATGGCATGTGCAGGGGCTTTTATTCACCAGCTGCATTTTCGCTTCTGGGAACGCTGGTTCCACGAAAATACTATGCAAATTCAAGCACCTGGAACAGCAGCGCATTTCAGGTCTCAACGGTGCTTGGGCCAGCATGCGGTGGGCTGGTACTTGGATTTTTTGGAATTACGGCTGCCTTTGCAATGGTGGTGAGCAGCCAGCTTTTGGCTATGTTTTTTCTTAGCCGTATTGCAAACCGCCCTCCCCTGGCCCTTCAGGAGGGTTCATCTATTCCAATCCTGGAATCACTGGCCCAGGGATTAAGATTTGTTTTCAGCAGCAAAATGATGGTAGGAGCCCTTTCTCTTGATCTGTTCTCTGTTTTTTTTGGAGGTGCAATCGCTTTACTTCCCGTATATGCAACTGATATTCTCCATGTAGGTGCTATGGGCCTGGGTTATCTGCGCTCAGCCCCTGCTGTAGGATCACTCCTGGCCATGGTCATTATGCTCTACAAAACGCCTGTAAACCAGGCATGGAAGAATCTATTGCTGGGAGTTACCGGATTTGGCCTGGCAACCCTGCTGTTTGCTGTTTCCACCAACTTCTACCTGTCTCTGTTTGCCCTGTTTCTCACAGGTACTTTTGATAGCATCAGTGTAATAGTAAGGTCCACAATTTTACAGGTGCTTACGCCTGATACAATGCGCGGACGGGTATCGGCTGTCAATACAATGTTCATTTCCTCTTCTAATGAGATCGGCGGTTTTGAATCAGGTACAGCTGCAAGACTCATAGGTACTGTGCCATCGGTGGTATTCGGCGGCCTGATGGTATTGGTCATCAGTTTAACAACTTTTTTATCAACCAGGGATCTGCTTAAAAAAAGGCTCGTTGGCGGATCGTTCGTCAACTGAGGTCAAGCGTATCCCATTGTTTTTCTATCGCCTTATATCCAAAACCTATAAAATCATCTATGCGCGAGAGGTTGTACATCGTAAAATTCTTAAGTTCCGGGGGTTCTATAAAAAGATCACAATAATTTCTGCGTTGCTCCACATTGCAGCTTACGGCAAGTTCAATGCAGCGCTGGGTTATTCTGGTCATACTCCTTGGCCTGAAATGTGTATCTGTCGGGTTTACGTGTACACCTATGATCTTATCACATTTATCAACCAGGGGCTCAACAGGCAGGTTGTTCAGCACGCCGCCATCCATATACAAGCCCTTCCCGATCGAAATTGGTTCAAAGAACATGGGCAGGCAGCCTGAGGCTATGATAGGTTTATAAAGCTCGCCAGTCTGAAAATAATGTATGCATCCCCGCTCTACATCAATGGCAGAGATCCACAATGGTATCCTTAATTCTTCAAAGGTCTGGGGCAGGTATTTTGAATAGATAGAATTTATTTTTTCTGTTTTAAAAAAACCAGCCGATGAGAAAGCCGGCCTCATCAGACTAAAAAAATTTACCTTTTTCAGAAGTTCAGCAATCCGGCCGGCCTCATATCCGGCAGCAAAAAAGGCGCCGGCAATTGCTCCGGCGCTTGTTCCGGAAAGATAATCAACCTGAATATTTTTCTCTTCAAGAAATTTAAGTACACCCAGATGTGCAGCTCCCCGGGCCCCCCCGCCAGATAATACAAGACCTATTTTCATTTATGCTTCTAGTTTTCTATCAGAATCTCATCAGTATTACGTTCCCCGATCTGTTGCCTCCACATTGCATAATATAATCCTTTAAGGGCAAGTAGCGCCGCATGGTCACCAAATTCCACGATCTTTCCACGCTCAAGTACATAGATACGGTCTGAATGCATGATTGTCGACAGTCGGTGCGCAATAAGCACTGTAATATGGTCCTGACCCACAGAAACCTCCCTGATCGTTTTACT
>JAYWCR010000063.1:0-10851 GCA_043780395.1 Sphingobacteriales bacterium | reverse complement strand
CTGTTTGGCCTGGCCTCGGGGCTGTGCATGATGAGCAAGGTACACGCCGCCTTTATTTTTATCGGCCTGTTCCTTTTTGTACTTTTTTATAAACGAACCTGGTTCAGGCAGCCGGGACTCTACCTTTCCCTGCTTCTTGCTGCACTCCTGTTTATGCCTGTTGTTTTCTGGAATATTCAGAATAACTTCATCACTTACAGGTATCATATTGCCCGGGTCGAGCCAGGGGCTTTCAGCCTGCATTTTATTGGTTTTTTCCGTGAACTTATTGGTCAGTTCCTGTACAATAACCCTTTTAATGTAGTGCTGGTCTTTATGACCCTTGTTGCCTGGAACAAGTTGCAACCTGCAGCAGTGACAAAGGAGGTACTGCGCCTGTTTAATTTTATTGCCTTTCCCATGATCGGGGTATTACTGGGCGTTGCGCTCTTCAGGGATACCCTTCCTCACTGGAGCGGGCCGGCATACATTACCTTAATTCCCCTTGCCGGCATCAGGCTGGCAGGGCTTCCGCAGACGGTTAAATTTCCGTTGATCCTGAAATGGGCGCTGGGCATCGTCTTATTCTTTATGGTTTCGGCAGGCCTGCTGATCAGTTTTCTTCCCGGTACACTGGGTAATACTACCAAGGTAAATTCATATGGGCAGAATGATTTTACACTCGATCTGTATGGATGGAAAGATGCAGGGATACAGTTTAAAAAAAGTACCTCCAGGGCAGAACATGTAGGTATCATGCCTGCAGGGGCCCCTGTAATTGCAATGAAATGGTTTCCAGCTGCGCATCTTGATTATTATATCTGCAGCCCCATGCACGTTCCACTGATCGGCCTGGGTGAACTGAATGACCTGCACCAATATGTCTGGTTAAATGCGTGGCGAATGAAAAGCGTGGATATGGAAAATGCATGGTGCATTGTACCAACCAATATACCTATGGACCCTGAAGTAGAATTTAAAAACGATTACAGGCAGATCCGCTATTACAGCATGTTCGCCCAGTACCGCAATGGAAAGGTATGCAGGTATTTCAGGCTCTTTACACTTAAGGGCTGGAAGGGCCGCATCCCCGTTCCTGAGCTATTGCATTAAGCAGCAGTAACTTCAGTATATAACCAGAATCAGCATGTAGATTGTATATAGCTCATTTAAATGTTCAATCATGAAGTATTCAATCGTTCTTCTGGCTGCCGGTCTTATTTATTTAAGCCCTGCCTCTGCACAAAAAATAAAAAAATCTGAACTTCCCGAACCTGTAAGCTCAGCCTTTAAAAAATCCAACCCTGGTATCCGTACAGAAAAATGGGGAAAGGAGAATGGAAACTATGAGGCAGAATATAAGGTGGGGAAAGTTGAACATACCACTGTGCTAAGCCCTGGCGGTGTACTTGTTCAGACCGAAACAGATATCAGGCCAGCTACACTGCCGGCAAAAGTGCTGGATGCCGTAAAAAAGAAAGTACCCGGGGGGAAAATTTCTGAAGCTGCAGAAATCATAAGCCCCGATGGTAAAAAGTCATTTGAGGCTGAAATAAAAGGCATAGACTATATTTATGATGCCAGCGGCCAACTCATTAAAACGGCAAAGGACTAAACCCTGTTCAGAGTTTCTTCGTCATATTGTAAAGTACTTTTCCTGTATAATTGATAAGAAACACAGAAGCCTGATCCCTTTTCAGGGAAACGAGGGCAAAGCCTGATTCACCATTGCTGAACTTGCTGAATCCATCGAGATATCCTGCATCTCTGGTTTCAGATCCAGCTCCTGATACAATATAATCGACCGTACCTGCAGCTGCTTTAAGATGCTGCAGGTCATGGTCATGGCCGCAGAAATAAAATTGAGCATGGTTTTTTTCCAATACTGGCTGAAGGCTATGCAGGAGTTCAGGTGTATTGCCATGAGAAGTGCCTGCTGAATACACAGGATGATGGCCGAAAAGCATTTTCCATTTAGCATGTGAATTCCTCAATGTGCTTTCAATCCATTTTAACTGGGCAATAGTATCCTGACTTTCAATATCTCCATATTTGCCGGCTTCTTCATGGTATTTCTTGATGAAGGGGCTTGTATCTATAAAGACAAATAATGCAGAGTCTGTTCCTGAGATCTGGCGGCTTACTGCATAATATCTTGCAGGAAGTTTCCAGCGTTTGCTCACCTTTGAATAATCAACCTCAGCCTGGGCAAGTCCGCGGTAATCATGATTTCCAAGGGTCACATACCAGTCTTTCTGCAGGGCTGCACCTTTATAGATATCTTCAAAAGAGGTTTTCCAAAGCTTGTCATTTACACTTTGCACCCCATCGCTATAGATATTATCACCCGTGGAAATGATGAACCTAGCCTGGTATTTTTCAGAATAATGGTTCATCTGGTTGGCCACATCCTGCTGATGGAAGGCACCGTTACGACCCCAGTCACCCACGATTAGGAAATTAAAGCCATCCGCGGCCTGTGCCAGGGCCAGTGTTACTTCTTTGTTTTCAGTTTGCTGGGCCTGACCTTTAAGGCAAGTACCAAGAATAATACTGATGAACAGCAGCGAGGGGATTAACTTGATAAGTAATTTCATAACGGTGGATGTATCCGGGCTTTTAATTTCCCAGGTGGATGCAAGTATAGCAGTCTGAGATCAACAGCAGGTTAATTCACTATTACCAAATGAACCCGCGTTTGAAAATATAAACAGGTTTAAATTTCATTTTTAATGAACGCAAATTCACCTTTATCTTTTCTTGGAAATATACTCTGGATCCTTTTCGGAGGTCTTTTTGCAGCAATTGGCTATGTGACAGGTGGCCTGCTTCTCTGTCTGAGCATTGTAGGAATTCCCTTTGGTCTGCAATGCTTCAAGCTTGCCGGGCTGGTTATATCACCTTTTGGATTGCGGGTTGAGAATGATCCGTATTCCATGGGCTGCCTTTCGTTGCTATTCAATGTGATCTGGGCCTGCACAGGTGGGCTCTATACAGCTTTTGTACACCTGGGATTTGGCCTGTTACTTTGTGCTACCATTGTCGGTATACCCTTCGGCATGCAGCATTTTAAACTGATGCGTCTCTGTTTCATGCCTTTTGGAAAACGGATCGTACCTGATATCTGAGCATTACATCATCAGACCGGTTCCCAGAAACCAGATTCCCAGAACCGTAAGTCCGAGACTGAGAAACCAGAGGGGCTTTCGCCGCGTGAGAATAGTGATAGCTGATATGGCAATGGCAATCTGGAAGATGGTCACCGCCCGGGCTAGTACTTCATGGATTTCAATATGTTTCTCAGATTCTTCTTTCAGGCTCTCAGCCACTTTTTTTATATGCTCCTGTTCCGCCTTGTTTTCCTTTATCTTCTCTTCATTTTTGCTATTCACCGGTTTTCCCATAGCTTCCAGCATGGTACCGGTACTGGTAAGCACGAGGGTCTTTATTCCTTTAGACTGGTAATAGCTCCATTGGTCTGAAGATTTTATCTGGCATACCAGGGCCTGGTCTGAATGGTGATTGGCAAAAAGGCTGGCTATGGCAGCCAGCACTGCCAGCACCGCTGTGGAGAGGGCCACCCATACCATCCAGTGTTCACGTCCATGTTCGGCACCTTCATTGATCTGTTCATGCAAATGTTCAACAGGTGGTTCTATCTCTTCCATGGGTCTGCATAAAGTTTTGGGGATAGCCAAATATACATTTCAATGCCTGCTGAAAAAATGAATATTTCTGTTTCATTAGGGCATAATTCTTGTTTAAAATGAAAAAATCTTAATTCATGACCGCTGCTCAACGAAAAAGTTTTCTTAAAAATTCATGGGAAATAGTTTCAGGTACTTTTACCGGTTTTCTGAATGATAGGGGTCTGAAGCTGAGTGCTGCACTGGCCTATTATACCCTGTTCTCGCTTGCCCCCCTGCTGATTCTGGTTATTTCGCTGGCCAGTATTTTTTATGGACATGATGCTGTAAATGGCCAGGTTGTAGCGAAGATCACAAGCCTGGTCGGAAAAGGTGCTGCTGAGCAGATCCAGGGAATGATAAAAAGTGTGACCCTTTCAGGTAAATCGTATACAGCCCTTACTGTAGGTATAGTTATACTGGTCATAGGGGCTACCAGTACCTTTATTGAAATCCAGGATTCTATCAATATCATCTGGGGAGTGAAAGTAAAACCAAAAAGGGGCTGGCTTAAGTTGCTGAAAGACAGGCTTCTCTCTTCTTCTCTGATCCTGGGACTAAGTTTTATTTTAATAGCGTCACTGATCGTCAACGGCTTTGTCACAGCCTTGAGTGAATCATTGAGCCGTATTCTGCCCCATCTGACCATTATTTTATTCAAGGGGATTAACCTGGCCATTCAGTTTCTGGTCATTACAGTTCTGTTCGGCATCATTTTCAGGTTTCTGCCCGATGTAAAGATCAAGTGGAAGAATGTGCGTATGGGTGCTCTGTTTACAGCCTGCCTGTTTATGGTTGGGCAATATCTCATCAATGTTTATATAAATTTCACCCACCAGGGCTCTACTTACGGGGCTGCCGGTTCTATCATTGTTATTCTGGTCTGGATCTATTATACAGCTGCCATTCTCTACCTTGGAGCAGAGTTCACCAGGTATTATTCTGATCACTATGGTATAAAAATAGAACCTGCAGAATATGCTGTTTTTGTTCAGGAACAGGAAATAGAGCCTGCCACCGTCAGCAAGGCTCCTGAAAAACATACAAAGACCAGTGATACAGAACCAGCAAACTCCTGAACTACTTTTTGGGATTAGTGCTCCCGTTCTTTCCCTTGATAAGTTCTCCTCCGTGCACAACCCTGGATGAATCAGTTCTATGCAGGCCAGAGGCTGAATCACCGGGGCCGCTGCTCTGAGCCTGTTGGTTTTTTGCTGCCCTGCCGTTCCCATTGTCCTTAACTCCGGATGAATCTGTAGCAACATTGGCTGTACGGCCTCCGTTACAGGATGAGATAGCGGCAAACAGAAAGCATGAGAGGGTAAATACAGCTATTCTTGAAAATTTTGTATTTCTCATATCTTTTTTTAAAGTCCACTCGGCAGAAACAATGCCTGTAATGAAATTCCCTCTTGATTTTTACTCCGTTAATTAAAGCTTTACACATTTTATGGCATATTTTTTAATAACATATTACTCATGCCTGAACGTATCCATTTTATCATTAATCCAGGGGCAGCTAAAAAGGAGCCCATTCTTTCGCTGATCAATCAGGTCTTTGCGAACAGAGATATTCACTGGGAGGTTTCCATAACCCGGAAAGATCATGATGTGCAGCAGATTGCAAAATCGCTCATTGGCAAAACAGATCTTATTGCTGTATATGGTGGTGATGGTTGTGTAATGCAGGCGGCACAGGCACTTTCCGGTACGGATACCCCCTTGACCATAATTCCTGCAGGAACGGCAAATGTGATGGCCAAGGAGCTGGGTATTCCTACCGATAGCCTTGAAGCCCTTGAAATGTTATTTAAGGAAGATTCCCGAAAAGTTAAAATAGATATGGGAACGGTCAATGATATTCCCTTTCTGATCAGGGTAAACCTGGGGATCATGGCCGATATGATCCTTGAAGCAGACCGTGATCTTAAAGACCAGCTTGGTCAGTTTGCCTATGGAGTAACAGCGATCCAGTCTTTAAATAAGGCTGTACCCGTTAAATATCTTCTTACCATTGACGGAGAACGGATTGAAGAAGAGGGCATCTCCCTTACAGTGACCAATTCCGGAAGTATTGGTTTTGGCAGTTATAAATTGTTCCCTGGTATTTCTGTGACCGATGGATTTCTGGATCTGGTACTGATGAATGCGGCAAATCTTACAGACCTGCTGAAAGTTGCTGGCACAACCCTTTTGCAAACAGGTTCTGAAGTGCTCAAGCATTGGAAATGCCGTGAGGTGAAAATTGAACTGGAGTCTGTACATAAATTTATCTGTGATGATAAACCTATGAGCGCTAAAGACCTTCTCATAAAAATTGTTCCTGCCTCACTGATCATGCTGGTTCCGGCTGAAACGGCCATTTCCCTTGTGGTACCTGCGCATGATACAGACATGAATAAACCTGCCTGAACCATGAAGCAGGTTTATCGTAAATTAAGAAGTGTCTGGACCCGCTTCAGGGTATTTCTCCAACGGCTTTATGATAATGCATACCGTCTCATCAATGGGATTCCCACCTTAAAAAGGAGCCAGATCACGGCTGATCTCTTTCTTGGAAGCCAGTATAACCTGCTGGGACTTCAAAAACTGATGGCTCTGGGTATTACTGCCATTGTGAATATGCGTATGCATTCGGATTATGAAGATGCAGCCTTTAAAGGGATCAAATACCTGCACCTTCCCACCCCCGACAATACGCCGCCTTCATTGGATATTTTGCAAAAAGGAGCAGCCTTTGTGGATAAAGAGATTAAAAGCGGTGGTAAGGTTTATATTCATTGCCGTCAGGGCCTTGGCAGGGGGCCTACAATGACCATTGCCTATCTGCTGAAGATCGGAATGACCTTTGAAGATGCTTTTGCCCTGGTAAAAAAGGTAAGGACATTCATTAATCCGAGACCCTCGCAGATCCAGCAGTTAAAAAATCTTGAAACTTTCTATTGCGAAAATCCGGAAGAATGAAATATATTTTCATTTGAGGAATATTTTTTGCTGTACTACCCGATTCTCCGGTTTTAATGGTTTTATCAAACGACCAGCTTATTTAAAAATTTTACTCTCTTCTTATGAAAAAAACAGGCCCTGTCGCAGGTCTAATGTTATGGATCTTCTTTTTCATGAACGCTGCATTCGCTCAAAACCTCTCTGTAAAGGGTGTTGTAACAGATGCAAGAACCGGTGAAACCCTTCCGGGAGTCAGTGTGGTTGTTACCGGCACTACTACGGGCACAAAAACAGATGTCAATGGTGCATTTACCCTGACAGTAGCCCCGGCGGCGACCCTGACAGTTTCTTATATAGGGTATACAGACCAGCAACTTTCTATTGGAAATAAGCCTGTTCTCTCTATTAAGCTTGTTCCAAAAGTAAATGAGCTCCAGCAGGTCGTCGTCGTTGGCTACGGAACCCAGAAAAAACGTGATGTGACAGGCTCGGTAGCCAGTATCCGCAATGAGACCCTGGTCAGGCAGCAGGTGCAGACCCCTGTCCAGGCCATTCAGGGGCAGGCTGCCGGGGTTCAGGTAATTTCTTCAGGTCAGCCAAATGATCAGCCTAGTGTGCGTATCCGTGGTACCGGAACTATTCTTGCAGGTGCAGAACCCCTGTATGTGGTTGATGGAGCTATTACTACCGATATCCGGAATATTAATAATGCTGATATCCTTACTGTTGATATTCTGAAAGATGCTTCTTCAACAGCCATCTATGGAATGCGCGGTGCTAATGGGGTGATCATTATCACTACCAAACAGGGTAAATCGGGTAAGCCGGTTGTGTCTTATAATGGATCTGTAGGTTTTCGTGAGGTAGGGCATCTGGTGCCTATGGCAAACAGCACTGAGTACACAGCCTACCTGAAAGATGCGAGCCCTGCAACTATTTTACCAGCTCAACCATCTAATACGCAATGGTACAATTCTATTTTGCGCAAAGGATTTCAGCAAAACCATTCACTTTCTGTTTCAGGCGGTTCGGAAAATACCCGGTATTATTTCAGCGCAGGCTACCTGACGGATAATGGAATTGGCCTGAGCAATAATTTTGAGCGTATTACCCTGAATTCCAGATTGGATTTCAATTTATCAAAGAAGCTGATCCTGTCCACCAAAATTAATTATAGCAACGCAAATAATAAGCTGGTCAACTTTGCCGGAGCTTTTTCTGATGCCTACCGGGCCTCACCCCTGATCCCAGCTTTGGTAAATGGTCTTTATGGGAATACTTCTGCTTTCGGAAATGTGGGAAACCCTCTTCTTGATATTAATCAGAATAATGAGCGTGAAGTCGTGGACCGGATCCAGGGGAATCTATCTCTGAGCTATTCCCCAATACCTGAACTGAAACTGACCAGCAGTATGTCACCTGATATTTCCTTTCTGAAAGACCGGAACTATATCTCCCAATACCTGAATGATCAGACAACCTTTATTGCTGCCGGAGGAAATCAGCAGAGCCTTCAGAGTTCGCTGAACATGACCAATGCCTATAGCCTGCGCTATGTATGGGATAATACAGCCACCTACACCAAAGTAGTTGGGAAACATTCATTTGCCCTGCTTGCCGGAATGACAACGGAGCTTGGAAAGAATACAAATATAACGGCCGGCAGAAAAGATGTACCGAATGATCCCAATCAATACTACCTTGATTCAGGAAACAGTCTGTTTGCTACCAATTCTGGTGGAGGCGATAAATACACCCGCCGTTCGTTTCTGGCAAGGATTAATTATGCCTATGCCGCGAAGTACCTGCTTACTGCTTCCGTGCGGAATGATGGCACCTCCCGCTTTTCAAAGGCCTATAGAACTGATTATTTTCCCTCCCTGGGTCTGGGCTGGGTAATTTCCTCAGAGGGTTTTATGCAACAACAAAAGATCTTTCAGTTTCTTAAACTCAGGGGCAGCTTTGGTAAAGTAGGAAATGATGGCATCCCCTCGTCCCAATATGTGGTTACAGGAAATACCTTTATTCCTTATTTCTTTGGGGGCCAGGCTGCCTTCGGAACTACCATCGATCAGGTGAAGGATCCAAATCTGCGGTGGGAAATTACCACTGAATATGATGCGGCCCTGGAATTTGGAATGCTGAATAACCGGCTTACCGGTGAGGTGGACTATTATAATAAACGCACCAATAATGCGCTGGTAAATGTTCCGCTGCCAGCAAATACTGGTGACCCGCGCGGTTCCTATGTAACCAATGTAGGTTCTATCTCCAATAAGGGAATAGAAGTTTCCCTTGCCTGGAAAGACCATCTCGATAATGGGATCGGGTACAGGGCGTCTGCCAATATGACCTTTAATAAGAATAGGTTTATCAGTCTCTCCAATTCGGGTCAGGCCCTTATTGGAGGAAATATAAACGGCTTTCCGATCAACAGAACAGATGTTGGGCAGTCTATCGGAAGTTTTTACCTGCTTCAGGCCATTGGCGTATTTAAGAGCCAGGCCGATGTAAACAGCTATGTAAATGCTAAAGGACTTCCTGTTCAGCCTGATGCAAAACCCGGAAGTCTCAAATATGCAGATGTCAATGGCGATGGAGTCATTGATCAGAACGACCGTAAATACTCCGGCTCCTACCAGCCCAAAGCCTATTTCGGCTCCACCCTGGGTTTAGACTACAAGGGATTTGACCTGAGTGCAGACTTTTATGGAAACCTCGGAAACAAGATCTATAACGGCAAGAAGCAGGCAAGGTCGCAGCCAACAGATAATATCGAGGCCTCATTTGCTACAAGGCGCTGGTTACCTGGCAGGCCTTCAGCAACCGACCCCAATACGATCGATGCCAGTACGCCGGCTTCTACCTATTTTCTTGAATCGGGAAGCTTTCTGCGCCTGAATAACCTTACCCTGGGTTATACCCTGCCTAAATCAATACTCAGCCGTTGGAAAATGGGAACCCTGCGTTTTTACCTCAGTTCCCAGAATTTATTCACTGCTACCCGGTATTCAGGCTTCAGCCCTGAGATCAAGGATGGTTATTTCGGATCAGGAGCGAACAGTTCAGCTACCCTGAGCCCCGGAGTCGAGCTGAATGCTTACCCAACCACCCGCACCTTTGCTTTTGGCGTTAATGTTACTTTCTAAGTTTAGAGATCATGAAATATACCTTTAAAAAACAGCTCGTCTATTGTGCTTTTACCTGTCTCTCGCTTTTGCTGATCATTGGAGGCTGTAAAAAATACCTTGATGTTTCACCCCAGGGGCAACTCACGGCAGATGAGATTAAAAAGGATCCCCAGGCTGCTGTGCAGCTTGTCAATGGGGTCTACAATATTTTATGGCTGGGAGGTTTTGGGCCTGATATTCATGGATTCCAATTTGTCATCCTCACCAATATTGCCTCAGATGATGCTGATAAGGGCAGTACACCTTCAGATTATGCAGATGCAGCCCAGGTTGATAACCTCGCTGTGACACCGAATAACTCGAATATCAACAATGCCTGGCAGGGATATTTTCAGGGGATCGTCCGCGCAAATCATGCCCTGGATGTGCTTAATGCCAGTACCCTGAATACACCTGTAAAGGCAGAGTTGCAGGCAGAAGTCAGGTTTCTGCGGGCTTACCTTTATTTCAATCTCGTTCGCTTTTTTGGGGGCGTGCCTGTTCTTGATCATGTCCTCACCCCTTTGGAGGCTAACAGTGTAAAATACCAGACCCGTGCAAGTAAAGACAGCGTTTATGGATTTATCGTGAACGATCTTCAGTTTGCAGTCAATAACCTGCCCCTGAAAGGAGCCATTGCTGCAGGGCATGCTACAAAAGGTGCAGCAGAAGCCCTGCTTGCAAAAGTCTATATGTACCGTGACCCGGCAGGAAGTACGGCCATGCAGAACTGGGCAAAGGTTCTTACCCTAACCACTGATCTTATCGGGTCGGGCAAATACAGCCTGGTAAAAGATTATTCCCTGCTCTGGCGTGAATCGGCTGTGGGGGGTGATGGCGGAAATAATAATTCAGAATCAATTTTTGAAGTGCAAACCGGTATCAATGCCAGCTGTAATGAGGCTATTCAGTTCTATTCTGATTGTCAGGGCCCGAGGGCCGGAGGCAAGGGGGGCTGGGCCGATCTGGGTTTTGGTTTTGGAACCCCGTCAAAAAGTCTTGTTGCTGCCTATGAGCCAGGTGACATGCGCAAGGCAGGAACAGTAATCTCTATCGATACCAGTGGAACC